>VBCY01000317.1:6495-25379 GCA_005882995.1 Betaproteobacteria bacterium | reverse complement strand
GACCGGGGGAATCCGTCGCCAACAGTGAAAAAGTAGGAATCACACCGACGGTGCGCTTCGATGCAGCCGACAATCGTCGCCCAAACGTTGTAGCACTTGGACGCGAGCCGACGCTGCGATCGTGCAGTGCAAAAATTTACATCAACACCAGGATGTGCACACGGTAGGGCCCATGTGCGCCGAGCACGATCGTCTGCTCGATGTCTCCCGTGCGAGACGGACCGGAGATCATGTTGATTGCACGCGGCAACGCCGTCCGCTCGCGCCGTATCAACGCAAACGCTTCTTCCATTCCCGGCACGATGCGATCGGCGCGCAGAACAGCGATGTGCGTGTCCGGTAGCAGCGTCGTCGCGGTCGGCGTATCTGCGCCGGAAAGAATGACCAGCGTGCCGGTCTCCGCGATCGCACAGAAAGCACCGGTGATTCCCAGCCAGTCGTCGCCTGTCGTTGGCCGCTCGTCGATCTCCAGCCCTGATCGAGCCCAGTCGAGATCACCGAACTCGGGCCAACAGACGCCGCGTCGTGATTTCTGTGTGGCGAGCTGCGGCGGCAGCTCGAGCGCGTCGAGATATCGCCCCACCGCGACAGGGATTTCCTCGCGAGCGTTGATTCGTTCGACCGTGCTCTCCATGTCGGTTGCGCGCCGAAGAAACCGGGCGATCGGATCGGTAATTGCGCGCGGCCGCGGACCGTGCGTATGCTTATCGATCGTGGCTTGCGCTTCGGCAATTGCCTTGACGTCACGCCCGCTCTTCCCGAGCGCTGATCGAACGCGGCCGAGAATCGCTTCGCGAGCCGCGCTCATCGCCGATGGCTGCGGACGAACGTGTCCATGCGCTCAACACCCGAGCGGATGGCTTCGATCGACGCTGCGTAGGATAGGCGGATGTGCTGGCCATCCCCCGGCACCCGCCGCCCGAAATGGATGTCGGCCAGCACCGCCACGCCTGCTTCATTGAGCAGCCGCTTGCGCAGCTCCTCGGAATCGGCGCAGCCGGTCAACTTGCACGCTTCGGTTACGTTTGGCCAGGCGTAGAAAGCTCCGCCCGGCGTACGGCAGGTGACGCCCGGCACGGCATTCAGGAGCTCGACGACCAGGTCGCGGCGCTCCATGAACGATGCTTTCATGGCAGCGGCGCTGTCCTGCGGCCCCTCGATCGCCGCGAGCGCAGCCCACTGGCTCACCTGCGAGGCGCAGGAGTCGGTATTGGTGATCCACCGCGTGAATACGGGCGCCAATGCGCGATTGGCCACGTATCCGATGCGCCAGCCCGTCATCGCCCAGGTCTTGGAAGCTCCATCGGAGATGACAGTGCGTTCGAGCAAGCCGGACAGCGACGCGAGCGAGGCGAATTCAGCGTCGTAACAAAGTCGCGAGTAGATCTCATCGGCGTAAATCCAGACGTGCGGATGCTGGTGCAGAATTTCCGCGATCGCGTCGAGATCAGCGCGATGCAGTACTCCGCCGGTCGGGTTCTGCGGCGAATTGAGAATGAGCAGCCGCGTTTTCGGAGTGATCTTGGTATCGAGCTCGTGCGGATCGAAAGCGAAGTCGCGCGCCTCGCGCAAATGAATCGGCACCGCAATGGCACCATTGGCGAGGATCTGCGATTCGTAGATTGGAAAGCCGGGAACCGGATAGATGACTTCGTCACCCGCTCCGTAGTCGGTCACCGAGGCGATGGTGTAGGCAATGAACGGCTTGGCGCCCGCCCCCACCACAACGTCCTCCGGCGAGATTTCGAGGCCGCGCCGGTGGCCGATGTCGCGCGCGGCGGCGGCGCGCAGTTCGTCGATGCCCGCCGACGGCGTATAGCCGTGTTTGCCGGCGCGAATCGCGGCGATCGCAGCGTCCTGAACGTTCACGGGCGTGGGGAAGTCCGGCTGGCCGATGCAGAACGAAACGATGTCGCGTCCCTGACGCTGCAGCGCGTTGACCTCGGCCAATACGACGAATGCATTCTCGGTGCCAAGCGAGTCACCGCGGTGGCTGATGGGCGGCACCAATCTCGGCAGGTGATCGCGTGGCGCGTTCATCGGCCGCTTCCACGCCGCGCATAGAGATCGCGAAAAGTGCGGCCCGCCGGCGCCGGCATGTCGCGGCCATCGGTCCAACCGCCGCCCAGCGGCAGCCGGTGGATGAGCCGCTCTCGCCCGCCAAGAACCTTGAGCGCGCGCGCGCCGATGCGCGTCGCGAGCGCAAAGAGACTCGGTCGCGACGCCAGCCACGACCATGCCCGCAGGCCGAAACGCTCGCTCCATGGACGCAGCTCGCGGCGGAACTCCTCCTCCCGCAATTTCCGCTGCAGATCCGGAAGCGGAATCTTGACCGGGCACACAACGCCGCACTGGTTGCACATGGTGGACGCCTGCGGCAGATCGGGCGCGTTCTCCAGCCCGATGTACGACGGCGTCAGAATCGAGCCGATGGGACCCGGATAGACCCAGCCGTAGCTGTGGCCGCCGATATTCTGGTAGACCGGGCAATGATTCATGCAGGCCCCGCAGCGAATGCAGCGCAGCGCCTCCTTGACTTCGCTTCCCAGAACGCGAGCGCGACCGGCATCGACCAGGATGAAGTACATGTGCTCGGCGCCGTGGAATTCACCTTCGCCCTTCACCCCCGTGAGGATGTCGACATAATTGGAAATCGACTGGCCGGTGGCCGAGCGCGGCAGCAGGCGCATGAGTGTGGCCACGTCTTCGAGCGTCGGCACCACTTTTTCGATTCCCGAAATTGCCACGTGCACCTTGGGCAGCGTCGTGGTCAGGGTCGCGTTGCATTCGTTGGTCACCAGCACCACGGAGCCGGTTTCGGCGACAAAGAAATTGCCGCCGGAAATTCCCATGTCGGCGCTGAGATAGTGGCTGCGGAGTACCTTGCGCGCTTCGAGGCACATATCGCTGATCTCGCTCTTGCGCGACGTTCCGTGCTTCGCGGCGAAGAGCTCCGCGACCTCGGCTTTGTTCTTGTGCAATGCCGGACCGATGATGTGCGAGGGCGGTTCGTAATCGTTGATCTGCAGGATGTATTCGCCGAGGTCGGTCTCGACGACAGTCAGTCCGGCGCTCTCCAGCGCGTGGTCGAGGGCCGACTCCTCGCTCACCATCGACTTGGATTTGATGATCTTGTTGCTGCCGTGGCGGCGGGCAATATCGATGACGTGCCGATTGACGTCGGCGGGCGTGTCGGCCCATAAGACGACGGCGCCACGCGCTGTTGCATTGGTCTCGAAGAGCTCCAGCCACGCGTCCAGATCGTCCAGCGCGCGCTGACGAATGGCTCCGGCTGCTTCACGGGTGCCTTCTACATCGTCCAACTCGGTCAGCGCTTCACGCCGGGTCGTGACGAACTTGGTCTTGAACTTCTTCAAGTTCTGCTGCAGTTGCGCGTCGCCCAGGCTCGCATGCGCCCGCTCCTTGAAGTGCATCGAGGCGATCTGCACAGCTATCCCCGCGCGCCGCTTTCGGACGAGTCGCCGGCAAGGACCTCGGCGATGTGCATCACCTTCGTTTTCATGTCGCCGCGCCGCCGAAGCCTGCCTTCGATGTTGAGGATGCAACCCAGGTCACCGAGGACGACGGCATCCGCCCCCGTATCGACGATCTGCTGGCACTTGTTGTCGGCCATGCGCGTCGAGATCTCTCCGTACTTGATCGAAAACGTCCCGCCGAACCCACAGCAAGTCTCGCAATCCGGCATCTCGATGAGCGTGACATCTGCATTCCTGGCGAGCAGCGCGCGGGGCTGCTGCTTCACCCCCATCTCCCGCAGGCCCGCGCACGAGTCGTGGTACGTGACTCGTCCGGAAAAGCCACCCGGAACGCGGTCGAGCTTGAGCACATTGACCAGAAAATCGGTGAGCTCGTAGGTTTTGGCGCCGAGCGCGCTCGCTCGCGACAGCAACTCCGGATCGTCGCGAAAGAGATCGGCGTAGTGGGTCTTGATCATGCCGCTGCACGAACCGGATGGGGCGACCAGATACTCGCATTCCTCGAATTCGGAGACGACCTTGGCGGCAAGGGCTTTGGCACCTGAGCGGTCGCCGGAGTTGTATCCCGGCTGGCCGCAACAGGTTTGCGTCGGCGGGACGAGCACTTGCGCACCACCCGATTCGAGCAATCGAATCGCCGCGAAGGCAATCGATGGCCGCATCAGATCGACGAGGCAGGTGACGAAAAATCCGACGCGCATGGGAGATCAGGACGAGCCGGAGGATGTTAGCACGGACCTTTAATATGAGCGCGTCAACGCTACCACGCACATACCCATCAGTTGCTGCGGGAACACCCCGAACAAGAGAAGGGCGAGACCGTTGAGCGACAGCAGTACCCGGGTATCGAATCGGGCTTCAAGCGGCGTCTGGTCCTGAGCCTCGTCGAAATACATGAGCTTGACGATGCGCAGGTAGTAGAACGCGCCGATGAGCGACGTCAGCACCGCGATCACCGCCAACCACACCAGTCCCACGTCGATCGCTGCCTCGATCACCGCGAACTTGGCGTAGAAACCCACCGTGGGCGGAATGCCGGCAAGCGAAAACATGACCAGCAGCATCATCAATGCGTACCACGGGCTGCGCTGGTTGAGGCCCTTGAAGTCATCCAGCTGGTCGGCTTCAAAGCCTCTGCGCGAGAGCAGCAGCACGATGCCGAAGCCGACCAGCGTCGTGAGCACGTAGGTGAGCGTATAGAACATCGCCGCGCTGTAGCCATTGACGTTCGCGGTCAGAAAACCCATGAGCATGTAGCCCATGTTGGCAATGGTCGAGTAGGCGAGCATGCGCTTCACATTGCTCTGCGCGATCGCGACCACGTTGCCAACGATCATGGAAAGCAGCGCCAGGACGATGAGCATTCCCTGCCAATCGACCCACATCGCGGCGAGCGACCCCACCAGCAGTCTGATAGCGAATGCGAAGGCGGCGAGTTCGGGCGCCGAGCCGATGAACAGCGTGACTGCCGTCGGTGCGCCTTCGTAAACATCCGGGACCCACATGTGATACGGAACGGCGGCGAGCTTGAATGCGATCGCAGAGACCACGAAAACGAGACCGAACACCAGGATGGTCCTGTTGGCGTTGCCAGTGAATACGCTCACCGCCACCCGATCGATGTCCAGCGACCCGGTGGCTCCGTAGACCATCGACATGCCGTACAGCAGCAGCCCCGAAGCGAGCGCTCCGAGCACGAAGTATTTCATTGAAGCCTCGACCGCGACGTCGGAGTCTCTCTGCAGCGCGACCATGGCGTACAGCGACAGCGACATCAGCTCGAGCCCGAGATAGAGCGTCAGGAAGTGCCCCGCCGAGATCATCACCATCATTCCGAGCAGCGAGAACATCATAAGTACGAAGGTCTCGCCCCTGAAGAGACCCCGTGCCGCGAGGTACACCCGCGAGTAGAGCAGCGTCAGGATCACCGTAATGCAACTGAAGAACTTGAGCAGATCGGCCAGCGCATCGGCAATGAAGGTGCCGCCGAACGTGTGTACCGGCGTCTCGTGGAACACGTAAAGCGAGAACCAGGCAGTGGCGAGCAGTCCGAGCTGGGTCAGCCAATACGATATCTGACGCCGCGACTCAGGGACGAAAAGGTCGACGATCAGCACGACGCAAGCCGAGACGAGCAGCGTCATCTCGGGCAGCGCGGGAGTCAGATTGAAAGGGATCGCCATGGCTCGCGTGTCAAAGCTTGCTCTGCGCCACGTGCGCGAGCAAATCGGCAACGGACGCGTGCATCACATCGGTGAAGGGCTTGGGATAGACACCGAGCGCGAGCACTGCCAGGACGAGCGCTCCCAGGAGCCAGAACTCGCGTTGCGAGAGATCCTTGAGCGCCGCCACGTGAGCGTTCCCCACCTGGCCGTACCAGACGCGCTTGTACATCCACAGCGTGTATGCCGCACCGAGGATCATGATGGTCGCTGCCAGGAAACCCAACCAAAAATTGGCCTTCACCGAGGCGAGCACGACCATGAATTCGCCAACGAAGCCGCTCGTTCCAGGAAGCCCGGAGTTCGCCATCGCGAAGAGCATGGCGAAGGCCGCGAACTTGGGCATGGTGTTAACCACGCCGCCGTAGTCCGCGATTTGCCGGCTATGCATGCGGTCATAGAGAACGCCGACACAGAGAAACAGTGCCGCGGACACGAATCCATGCGAAATCATCTGCACCAAACCGCCTTCGACACCCATGGCGCTGAAAAGGAACAGGCCGAGCGTGACAAAGCCCATGTGCGAGATCGACGAATAGGCGATCAGCCGTTTCATGTCCGGCTGCACCAGTGCAACGAATCCGATATAGACGATGGCGATGAGCGAGAGCGCGATCATGAATCCGGAGAGATAGTGGCTTGCATCGGGCAGAATGGGCAGGACGAAACGGATGAAGCCATAGCCTCCGACC
Organism: Betaproteobacteria bacterium; assembly: GCA_005882995.1. Lineage (GTDB taxonomy): Bacteria > Pseudomonadota > Gammaproteobacteria > Burkholderiales > Casimicrobiaceae > PALSA-1003. The sequence continues at coordinate 18,968 of VBCY01000317.1, read as the reverse complement.
TTGAGGGTGATCGCCGCCAGCACTACCGAGCCGCCGGTTGGTGCCTCGGTATGTGCGTCGGGAAGCCAGGTGTGCACCGGCCACATGGGGACCTTCACCGAGAATGCGGCAAAGAAGGCGACGAAAAGCAGGATCTGCGTCTTGAGCGACAGAGGTAACTGATACCACTCGAGGATCGAAAAGCTGCCACCGCTGATCGAGTACAGGTAGATGAGCGCCACCAGCATGAGCAGTGAGCCCAGCAGCGTGTAGAGAAAGAATTTGATCGCTGCGTAGACCCGGTTCGGGCCGCCCCAGATGCCGATGATCAGGTACAGCGGAACCAGCATCGCCTCGAAGAAAACGTAGAAGAGCACGCCGTCGAGTGCCGCGAACACGCCATTGGTCAACCCCGACATGATCAGGAAGGCGGCCATGTATTGAGCGACCCTCGACTGGATCACCACCCAGCCGGCCCAGACCACGAGCACGGTGATGAAGCTGTTGAGCAGGATGAGCGGCAGCGAGATGCCGTCCACGCCGAGGAGATAGTTGACGTTGAAGCGCGGAATCCATTCCACCGCTTCGACGAACTGCATCTCGGCGGTGCCAATAAGGAAGTGCGCGTACAGCGGCAGGGTGACCGCGAATCCGGCGAGCGCACCCACCAGTGCAAGCCAGCGCGCCGCAGCCGCGTCGCGGTCCCGGTGCAGGGCGAGAACCAGAATGCCGGCGGCGACCGGCACCCATATCGCGAGGCTCAAATAGGGAAGCACCGTGGTCGCCTTCAGCGGACCGACCACCAGGTGAGGAGCGCCAGCACGGAGAGAATCATCGCGAAGGCGTAGTGATAGATGCGTCCGGTCTGGATGTGGCGCAACAGCGCGGAGGTAGCTCCGACGGCGCGCGCGCTGCCGTTGACGAAAAAGCCGTCGATGATCACACGGTCGCCCACCTCGGATGCGACGGTACCGACGCGTCGAAAGCCTCCCGCGAAGAAAAAGTCATTGAAGCGGTCGACGAAGTAGTTGTTGATGAGCAGCGTGTAGAGCCCGCTCAGCGCCGACGCGATGCGATCCGGCAGTTCCGGCCGCCTGGACCAGAAGAACCACGCCGCGACGATTCCCGCCACGCCCAGCCAGAATGGCGCCCCGGTGAGCCCGTGCACCATGAAGGGAACGACGCCGTGCCATTCCTCGCGCATTTCGGCGAGACCGGCGTGCTGCTCTATGACTACGATCGAATCGCGGAAGAAATCGCCGAAGACGGTGTCTCCCACGTAAGCCCAGCCGGTGTAGAGGGAGCCGACGGCGAGAACGATCAGCGGCAGCGTCACGACCCAGGGACTCTCGCGCGGATCCTCGTGAGCGCGTTCCTGCGCGTGAGCATCGCCGTGCGCCGGCCCGTGACGGAAGCGCTCCTCGCCATGAAAGGTCAGGAAAATGAGCCGGAAGCTGTACAGCGCGGTGAGAAAAACGCCGACGGTGACGGCAAACTGCGCGTAGGTATGCCCGGGAACCGTCGACAACTGCACGGCCTCGATGATCACGTCCTTGGAGAAGAACCCGGCGAAAGGCGGAATGCCCGCGAGCGCGAGCGATCCGATGACCATGGTCCAATAGGTGATCGGCATGTATTTCTTCAAGCCGCCCATCCTGCGCATGTCCTGCTCGTGGTGCATGGCGATGATCGCGGAGCCCGCGCCGAGGAACAGCAGCGCCTTGAAAAACGCGTGTGTCATCAGGTGGAAGATGGCAGCCGAGTAAGCCGACGCGCCGAGGGCGCAGGTCATATAGCCGAGCTGCGAGAGCGTTGAATAGGCGATCACACGCTTGATGTCGTTCTGCACCACTCCGAGCACCGCCATGAACAGCGCCGTCGTGGCACCGATCACGGTCACGAATGACAACGCGGTGTCGGAAAGCTCGAACAACGGGCTCATGCGCGCCACCATGAATATTCCCGCCGTCACCATCGTCGCCGCATGGATGAGCGCGGAGATCGGCGTCGGGCCTTCCATGGAGTCGGGAAGCCACACGTGGAGAGGCACCTGCGCACTCTTGCCCATCGCGCCGACAAAGAGGCCGATGCAGATCGCCGTCATTACCGACCATTGCGCATCGCCGAGCAGATTGATGGTCGTTCCGGCAATTACGGGAGCTGCGCCGAAGACTGTCGCGTAGTCGAGCGAGCCGGTATAGGCGACGATGAGGCCGATGCCGAGCACAAAGCCGAAATCGCCGACGCGATTGGCGAGAAACGCTTTCAAATTGGCGTAGATGGCGGTAGGCCTCTCGTACCAGAATCCGATCAACAGGTACGAAACCAGCCCCACCGCTTCCCAGCCGAAGAAGAGCTGCAGGAAATTGTTCGCCATCACCAGCATGAGCATGCTGAAGGTGAAGAGCGAGATGTAGGAAAAGAAGCGGGTGTAACCCGGGTCGTCGGCCATGTAGCCGATGGTGTAGATGTGCACCATCAGCGATACGAAGCTCACGACGGTGATCATCAGCGCCGTCAGCGGGTCGATCAGGAAACCGATCGTGAACTTCACGCCGCCCGAGGTCATCCAGGTGTAGACATCGCCGTTGAAGTCGTGACCTGCGAGCACGTCACGCAGCACCCAGGCTGACGCGAGCGTCGACACCATCACGCCGGCAATGCACAGGCGATGCGAAGTCGCTCGCCCGAGGCGCGGTCCCCAAAGTCCGACGATGATTGCGGCGGCGAGGGGCGCCAGCGGAATCAGGAGGTAGATCTGTTGCATGGTCATCGCGCCATCATCCCTTGAGCCTTCCCAGGTCCTCGACGTCGATCGAGCCGACGTTGCGAAACAGCAGGACCAGAATCGCCAATCCGATCGCAGATTCCGCAGCCGCGACCGTCAGGATGAAGAATACGAACACCTGCCCGGCGGAGTCGCCAAGGTAGTACGAGAACGCGATGAAATTGAGGTTCACCGCGAGCAGCATCAACTCGATGGCCATCAACAGGATGATCACGTTGCGGCGGTTGAGAAAGATGCCGACCACGCTGATGGCGAACAGAAACGCCCCCAGCACGAGGTAGTGCGAAAGCGTCGGTTGCAACGGCAATGTCACCTGACTTCTCCCTCGAGCCTCGGCGGTCGATCTGCCGTCGGTTTCATTGGCGGCCAGCCCGGCGGCCGGCCATTCTTGTTACTGCCCCTTTTTTTCGGAGGGCATCTGCAGCACGCGCAGACGGTCCCGCGAGCGCACCTTCACCTGGTCTGCCGGATTCTGGTACTTGGATTCGCGCCGCGTGCGATGCGTCAGTGCGATGGCGGCGATGATTGCGACCAGCAGGATGACGGCTGCGATCTCGAACGGATACGCGTAATCGGTATAGATCTGCAGGCCAAGCATTCGCGTGTTGCTGAAGTTGGGCGGCGAGGGCGCCGGGTTCTGGACGGCAGCCGGCGACAGATAACCCCCAATGAGCACCAGTGCCATTTCGACCACGACCAGTATCCCCACGGTCGCGCCCACCGGAATGTAGCTGCGGAAGCGCTCGCGCATCTTGGCGAAATTGACGTCGAGCATCATGACCACGAACAGAAACAGGACCATGACCGCGCCCACGTAGACCAGCACCAGAGCGATCGCCAGGAATTCCGCCTGCAGCAGCAGCCAGACGGCCGCGGCGCTGAAAAACGACAATACGAGCCAGAGGGCGGCGTGCACGGGGTTGCGGCTGATCACGACCAGCAGCGCAGCACACAGCAGGATCAAGGCAAAGGCATAGAAAAGAAACGGCTGGATGTTCATCGGAATTTCGCGTCGGCCTCCCGGTCGGCGGCGATCTCGGCTTCGTGACGATCGCCCACCGCCAGGAGCATCTCCTTGGTGTAGATCAAATCGCCGCGCCTTTCCCCGTGATACTCGAGAATCCGGGTCTCCACGATCGAGTCGACTGGACAAGACTCTTCGCAGAAGCCGCAGAAAATGCACTTGGTGAGATCGATGTCGTAGCGCGTCGTGCGCCGCGTCCCGTCCTCGCGCTGTTCTGACTCGATGGTAATCGCCAGCGCCGGGCACACCGCCTCGCACAGCTTGCAGGCGATGCAGCGCTCTTCCCCGTTCGGGTAGCGACGCAGCGCGTGCAGCCCGCGGAAGCGCGGACTCATTGGAGTCTTTTCTTCCGGATACTGCACCGTGATCTTGCGCGAGAAGAGATAGCCGCGGGTGACCCAGAGCCCCCGCCACAGCTCGCCGAGCAGGTAGGCGTTGAAAAAGTCCTTGATCCGCTGGAGCATCGCTTATCTTTCAGTGGAACAGGTAGGCCCAGCGGGTCTGCATCATCGCGCCGAGGAAGATGATCCAGATCAGCGTGATCGGAATGAACACCTTCCAACCGAGGCGCATGATCTGGTCATAGCGGTAGCGCGGGAACGTGGCGCGGATCCACAGGAAGACAAACAGCACCGCGCACATCTTGAGCAGCAGCCAGCCGATGCCGTCGCCGAAGGGATGCCAACCGAGAACCTCGGCGTCGTTGAGCAGCGGCCAGGGCGAGAGCCAGCCGCCGAGAAACATGATCGAAGTAAGAGCGGAGATCAGGATCATGTTCATGTATTCGGCGAGGAAGAACACGGCGAAGGCGACGCCCGAATATTCGACGTGAAAGCCCGCGACGATTTCGGATTCTCCTTCGGCGACGTCGAAGGGGTGGCGGTTGGTTTCCGCGATACCCGAAACTAGATAGACGACGCATAGAGGCAGCAGCGGCCAGATGTACCAGTACGCGGCCCCGCCGGACTGCCCGCGGACGATGTCGCTGATGTTGAGACTCGACGCCGCCATCAGCACGCCCACCAGGGCGAAACCCATCGCGATCTCGTAGCTCACGATCTGCGCAGCCGAGCGCAGGCAGCCGAGAAAGGCGTACTTGGAGTTCGATGCCCAGCCGGCCAGGATGATTCCGTAGACCCCGGTCGAAGTGAGCGCGATGATGTAGAGCAATCCGGCATTGATGTTGGACAGCACGACGCCGTCAGCGAAAGGAATGACCGCCCACGCCGCCAATGCCGGACCGATGGAGAGCACCGGGGCGACGAAAAAGAGATAGCGACTCGCTCCCGATGGAACGACGACCTCCTTGAACAGAAGCTTGAAGACGTCGGCAAAGGGCTGCAGCAATCCTGCGGGACCCACCCGGTTGGGACCGATGCGTACCTGCATCCAGCCGATCACCTTGCGCTCCGCGAGCGTGAGATACGCGACCGCGAGAATCAGCGGGACTGCGATCGCGACGATCTTGGCGATCGTCCATACCAGAGGCCAGGTCGGGCCGAAGAAGCCTGCGACCGGGACCAGCATGGCGTCCATTACAGCGGCTCCAATGCGAGCGTCCCGAACATCGGTCCCAGCATGCGGGTTGAAGGATGCGCTGCGGCGATGCGTACGCAGCCATCCGGAACACCGGCGTCTGTTGCAACCTTCAAAATCGATTCTCCGGCGCCGTTGCGGATTCGCACGGCGATGCCGTCGGCAAGACGCAATTGGGATCGCGTCGCTTCGTTCATGCGCGCCAGGGGTGGCTTGGCATCTGCGGTCTTCTGCAGGGAAGGCGAGCGACGCACCAACGGATCGGCAAAGTAGATCGGCACGTCGGCAACGCGTTCCAGGGCGTTGCTTGCTCGACGCAGGAAGCGCATGAATCTGTGCAGTCGTCGCATTCGACAACTTCTGCGCGATCGCAGCGGCGTCCGGAAGCTCTGCGCGCACGGACTGGATCGAGTCGAAATCGAATCCCGGCAATCCGAGGAGCGTGCCGAGGACGCGCAGGACCTTCCATGCGGGGCGCGTTTCACCGGAAGGCAGCGCGACGCTGCTGAAACTCTGCGAGCGTCCCTCACAGTTGACAAAGGTCCCTGCTGTCTCGGAGAAAGGTGCGATGGGAAGCTGCGCATGAGCGTACTCTGCAGCGACCGACGCGAAGGGCGTGAGGGCGACGACCAACTCTGCGGTCGAGAGAGCGGCACGCGCCGCCAGCGGGTCGGCGACATCGAGATCCGGCTCGGCGTGGAGAAGAATATAAGCGCGTCGCGGCTGAGCCAGCATCGCCTGCGCGTTCAACCCCCCCTCGCGCGGCAGTGCTCCCGCCACATGGCCGCCTACCGAGTTCGCCGCCTCGGTGAGAAACCCGAGTCGTGCGCCGGTCAATTCTGCAAGCGTGTGAGCGAGCGCGTGCAACTGCGCCGCGTGCGGATGCTGCTGAGCGAAATTCCCGAGGAAGATGCCCTTGCGCTCGCCGCCGCGCAGGCTGGCCGCAATGTTGCTGGCGATCTCGGACGGCGTGCTCCCAGCGAGTGCAGGGGGAATCGCGGCGCCCGCAGCGCCGGCTGCGGCGGCGACGATCTCCGCGAGAGCTCTTGTCAATGCAGAGGGCGCAACCACCAAGCGATTGGCCACCGGCATCAGCAGCTCTTCCGCCGCCGAATGCACCACGGAGAGTTGCGTGCCCTTGCGGATCGACCGTCGCAAACGCTGCGCGAGCAGCGGTTGGTCCTTGCGCAGGAAACTCCCGACCACGAGCACGCGGTCGAGCGCGGCGAACTCGGAGATCGGCAGGCCTAGCCAAGGTGCAGTGTCATTACCGTCGCGGTAGCTAAAGTCCGTCTGTCGCAAACGAAAGTCGACGTTGTCGCTGCCAAGAGCGCGCATGAGCTTTTGCGCGAGATGCAGCTCTTCGAGCGTCGAATGGGGCGAGGCGAGCAAACCGATGGCCGACGGGCCATGCAGTTCGCAGATGCGCTTCAACTCCGAAGCCACGTGCTCCAGCGCGATCTGCCAGTCGGTTTCGATGAGCCTGCCGTCGCGGCGCAGGCGGGGCCTCTTGAGCCTGTCGTCGGAATTGAGTCCCTCGTAGGAGAAGCGATCCTTGTCGGACAGCCAGCATTCGTTGATCGTCTCGTTCTCGAGCGGCAGCACGCGCATGACACGGTCGTTTTTGACCTGCACGATCAGATTGCTGCCGAGCCCATCGTGGGGCGACACCGATTTGCGGCGCGCCAGCTCCCAGGTCCGCGCGGTATAGCGAAACGGCTTCGACGTCAGCGCGCCGACGGGACAGAGATCGATGACGTTGCCAGAAAGCTCCGAATCAACCGTCCGGCCGACGAAGGTCATGATCTCGGCGTGCTCGCCGCGGTTGGCCATGCCGAGCTCCATGATGCCGGCCACTTCCTGCCCGAAGCGCACACATCGCGTGCAGTGAATGCAGCGGGTCATGTCCGTCGAGATGAGCGGTCCGAGATTCTTGTTGAGCACGACGCGTTTGGCCTCGGTGTAGCGCGAGTTCGAAGCTCCATAGCCGACTGCGAGGTCCTGCAGCTGGCATTCGCCTCCCTGGTCGCAGATCGGGCAGTCGAGCGGATGGTTGATCAGCAGAAACTCCATCACAGCCTTCTGCGCCTCGACCGCGACCTCGGAGTGCGTCCATACCTTCATGCCTTCGGTCACCGGCGTCGCGCACGCCGGCAAGGGCTTGGGCGCCTTTTCCACCTGCACCAGGCACATCCGGCAATTGGCCGCGATCGAGAGCTTCTTGTGCCAGCAAAAGTGCGGAACATAGAGGCCGAGCTTGTGCGCGGCGTCCATAAGTGTCGAGCCGCCCGCAACCTGCACCGGCTTGCCGTCGACTTCGAGGTTGACGATCGTGCTCATCGTTCAAACGTAGTCGGGAACGAGACAGCGCTTGTGATCGATGTGGTACTGGAACTCGTCGCGGAAATGCTTGATGAAGCTCTTCACCGGCAGCGCCGCGGCGTCGCCGAGCGCGCAGATGGTTCGTCCCGCGATGTTGTCCGAGACCGATGTCAGCAACTCGAGATCGCCGTTACGGCCCTCGCCGTGCTCGATGCGGTTCAAAACCCGCCACAGCCATCCGGTGCCCTCCCTGCAGGGCGTGCACTGACCGCATGACTCTTCGAAGTAGAAATACGACACTCGGAGCAGCGATCGCACCATGCAGCGCGTCTCGTCCATGACGATCACCCCGCCGGAGCCGAGCATCGACCCCGCTTTGGCGATCGAATCGTAGTCCATGTCGGTTTGCATCATCGCTTCGCCCGGCAACACCGGCATCGACGAACCGCCGGGGATGCATGCCTTGAGCTTGCGTCCCGCCCGCATGCCCCCCGCCATCTCGAGAAGCTTCGCGTTGCCCGGACGCTCGACATCTCCGGAGACCGAGAAGATCTTGGTTCCGCCATTGTTGGGACGGCCGAGATTGAGAAAGGCTTCGCCGCCACGGTTGATGATCCACGGCACCGCGGCGAAGGTCTCGGTGTTATTGATGGTCGTCGGCTTTCCATACAGCCCGTAGCTCGCGGGAAACGGCGGCTTGTAGCGCGGCAAGCCCTTCTTGCCTTCGAGTGACTCCAGCAATGCGGTTTCCTCGCCGCAGATGTACGCGCCGAACCCGTGCTGGTTGTAGAGGTGAAACGAAAAGCCGCTGCCGAGAATATTGTCGCAGAGGTAGCGTGCCTGATACGCCTCTTCGAGCGCTTCCTCACAGCGTTCGTAGGTGTCCCAGATCTCGCCGTGGATGTAGTTGTACCCGCGCCGGCACCCCATCGCATAGGCGGCGATCGCCATGCCTTCGATGAGGACGTGAGGGTTGTAGCGCAGGATGTCCCGGTCCTTGAACGTCCCCGGCTCGCCTTCGTCGGAATTGCAGACCAGGTATTTGTCTCCGGAGTACTGCTGCGGCACGAAACTCCATTTGAGCCCGGTGGGAAATCCGGCGCCGCCGCGCCCACGCAATGCCGATTTCTTCAGCTCGGCGATGATCGCCTGGGGCGGGGTCTTTTCCGTGAGGATCTTCTTCAACGCCTCGTAGCCACCGCGTGCGACATAATCGGCGAGGCGCCAGTTCCGGCCGGTGAGACCGGCGAGGATGATGGCTTCCGGTCCGTAATCGATGAATTCCGAGCGTGCGTTCACTTCAGTTGGCCTTGGCGCGCAACTCGGCAATGAGCTCGTCGATTTTATCGTTGCTCATCCAGCTGCATAGACGCTTGTTATCGACCAGCAGCACCGGCGCGTCACCGCAGGCGCCGAAGCACTCCCCTTGCTTCAGCGTGAAGGATCCATCGGCTGTGGTCTCGTCGAAATCGATTCCCAGAGATTGCTTCAGATGCACCGCGGCCTGCGCCGCGCCGTGCAGCGCGCAAGGCAGATTGGTGCAGATGGTGATCTTGTTGCCCACCGGCCGCATGTTGTACATCTCGTAGAAGGTCGCGACTTCGTACACAAGAATCGATGGCAGACTAAGATAAGAGGCGACGAAGTCGATTGTCTCAGTGGATAGCCAGCCTTTCTCGTCCTGGGCGATGGCGAGCGCCGCGATCACCGCCGACTGCGCTCGTCCGGCCGGATACTTGGCGATTTCGCGATCGATGCGCTTGAGCGAGTCGGGGCTGAGCATTGAGCGCCTACGCTACTCGCCATCCCAGTAATCCACGCCGCCACCGGCGCGGGTCATGTGCCGCAAACCGCCGCCGAAAGAACCGACCTTTTTCGAATCCGGGTATTCGCACACTTCGGCCGGCATCATGGTGCTGATCGACAGATAGGCAAGCTCTGCGTCCGAATCATTGATGATCTGATGCGCGGTCTCCGGCCCCCCGGTCGGACAGCAGATGACGTCGCCCGCGCGTATCCGTCGCTGTTCGTCGCCGTAACGCAGCGTTCCGGTGCCCTTCACGATGAAGAACATCTCTTCCTCGCCGCGATGGCTGTGAAAGGGACACGAGCGTTTGCCCGGTGGTACGACATCGTAGGAATAGCCGAGGTCCCTGGCTCCAAGCAGGGGACCGATGCGCACCGCATCGCACTCGAACTTCTCACCGTTGGCGAAATGCTTGAGCGTGAGATCCGCGATGTTAATGACCCTTGAATCGATTACGCTCACCGGTCGATCTCCCCGAAAACAATGTCCTGGGTGCCGATGATCGCGACAACGTCGGCGATCATGTGACCGCGCGACATCTCATCGAGCGCCGCGAGATGCGCAAACCCGGGGGCACGAAACTTCAGGCGGTACGGCTTGTTGGCGCCGTCGGAGATTAGATAGACGCCGAACTCACCCTTCGGATGTTCGATTGCAGCGTACACCTCGCCTTCCGGCACATGCATTCCCTCAGTGAAGAGCTTGAAATGGTGAATCAGCTCTTCCATGTTTTCCTTCATCGCAACGCGCGACGGCGGAGCGACCTTGTGATTGTCGACCATCACCGGGCCCGGGTTGTCGCGCAGCCAGCCGATGCACTGCTTGATGATCTTGTTGGACTCGCGCATCTCCTGGATGCGTACCAGATAACGATCGTAGCAGTCGCCGTTGGTGCCGATGGGAATGTCGAAATCCATCCGGTCGTACACTTCGTAAGGCTGCTTCTTGCGCAAGTCCCACGGCACGCCCGATCCTCTCAACATCGGGCCGGTAAAGCCGAGCGCCATCGCGCGTTCCGCTGTTACGACGCCGATCCCAACCGTGCGCTGCTTCCAGATGCGATTCTCGGTGAGCAACGTTTCGTATTCATCGACGTATCTCGGAAAGCGGTTGGTGAAGTCCTCGATGAAGTCGAGAAGGCTCCCCTGGCGGTTGGCGTTCATTCGCGCGACAGCCTTGGCATTATGGATCGGCGACGCCTTGTACTGCGGCATCCTCGTCGGGAGGTCGCGATAGACCCCGCCAGGGCGGTAGTACGCGGCGTGCAGCCTCGCCCCGGAAACCGCTTCGTACACGTCCATCAGATCTTCGCGCTCGCGGAAGCAGTAGAGGAAAGTGGTCATTGCGCCAACGTCGAGCGAGTGCGCGCCCAGCCACAGCAGATGATTGAGGAGACGAGTGATCTCGTCGAACATCACGCGGATGTATTGCGCGCGGATCGGCACGTCGATGCCGAGCAGCCGCTCGATCGCCATGCAGTACGCGTGCTCGTTGCACATCATGGAGACGTAGTCCAGCCGATCCAGATACGGCAGCGCCTGGAGAAAGGTCTTGTACTCGGCGAGCTTCTCGGTCGCGCGGTGCAAGAGGCCGATGTGCGGATCGGCGCGCTGGATCACCTCCCCGTCGAGCTCGAGCACGAGGCGTAGCACGCCATGAGCCGCCGGGTGTTGCGGCCCGAAGTTCATGGTGTAGTTGCGAATCTCGGCCATCAAACCATCATTCGCTGTCCGCGTAGCTGTCTTCGCGGATGATTCGAGGAGTGACCTCGCGCGGCTCGATGCTCACCGGCTGATAGATCACCCGACCCTGTTCGGGGTCGTAGCGCATCTCGACATGCCCAGACAAGGGAAAATCCTTGCGGAAGGGATGGCCGACAAAACCATAATCGGTCAGGATCCGGCGCAAGTCCGGATGACCTGCGAACACGATGCCGAAGAGATCGAAAGCTTCGCGTTCATACCATCCGGCCGACGGCCATATGTTGGTCACCGTGGGGACGACCGGGAATTCATCATCGGGCGCGAAGGCACGCACGCGCAGCCGAGAGTTGTGGGCAATCGAGAGCAAATGGTAAACGGCGGCGAATCGACCCTGCCCGCGATGCGCGAGCTCTTCCGCCGGCGTCGAGTCCGAGCTGGTGTACATCATGCCCCGCCCGGTCGTGCCGTATGCCGAATAGTCCACCCCCGCGACGTCGAGCAGCAGTTCAAAGCGGCAATCGGCGTGGTCGCGCAGCACACGCATGCTCGTCTGAAGCTCGGCCGCCGTGATCACCGCGGTCACTTCGCCGAACGAGCTCCGTACATTCACAAGCTTGTCGCCCAACGCCGCGGGCAGCGCTGCGGCGAGAGTGTCGTTCTTCATCAGCGTGCGATCGTGTTGGTACGCCAGACCTTGTTCTGCAGTTGCAGGATGCCGTAGAGCAGAGCCTCGGCGGTCGGCGGACACCCCGGGACGTAGATATCGACGGGAACGATGCGATCGCAACCGCGCACCACCGAGTAGGAATAGTGGTAATAGCCTCCGCCGTTGGCGCACGAGCCCATCGATATCACCCACCGCGGCTCGGCCATCTGGTCGTAGACCTTGCGCAGCGCGGGCGCCATTTTATTGCACAGCGTGCCGGCAACGATCATCACGTCCGACTGGCGCGGACTCGGCCGGAAAACAACGCCGAAGCGGTCGAGATCGTAGCGAGCTGCGCCCGCATGCATCATCTCGATGGCGCAGCATGCGAGCCCGAAGGTCATGGGCCACATCGAGCCGTTGCGCGACCAGTTGATCAGCGCATCGAGCGAAGTGGTGACGAAACCCTTTTCGAGAACGCCTTCGAGTGACATGTCAGGTCTCCGTTCCAATCATGCCCGCGGCTTCCCTCCGCGGCCTCCTTGTCGCTGCGGCGCGATGCGGTAGCTCGCGCGTCGGCCGCTGCGGCCACTCGCGGACGCTCGACCCCACTCGCTTCGCTCGCGGGTCCCCTCTCGCTGCTCGGACCCGCGGCCTCCCTGTGCCCT
>VBCY01000317.1:0-6428 GCA_005882995.1 Betaproteobacteria bacterium | reverse complement strand
TCGCGGGTCCCCTCTCGCTGCTCGGACCCGCGGCCTCCCTGTGCCCTCGGCACGAGACGCTAACTCGCGCGTCGGCCGCTGCGGCCACTCGCGGACGCTCGACCCCACTCGCTTCGCTCGCGGGTCCCCTCTCGCTGCTCGGACCCGCGGCCTCCCTGTGCCCTCGGCACGAGACGCTAACTCGCGCGTCGGCCGCTGCGGCCACTCGCGGACGCTCGACCCCACTCGCTTCGCTCGCGGGTCCCCTCTCGCTGCTCGGACCGCTACTCCCATTCGAGTGCGCCTTTTTTCCACTCGTAGATGAAGCCGATGATCAGAATGCCGAGAAAGATCATCATCGACCAGAAGCCGAAAATTCCGATGTCGGGCAAGACGACCGCCCACGGGAAGAGAAAGGCGATCTCCAGATCGAACAGGATGAACAGGATGGCGATCAAATAGTAGCGAACATCGAACTTCATTCGCGCGTCCTCGAAGGCCTCGAAGCCGCACTCGTACGGCGCCAGTTTTTGCGGGTCGGGACGGCTCGGCGAAACCAGCCGGCCGACGGTAAGAAGCGCGAAGCCGACAGCGATTCCAACCAGAATAAAGAGCAGGACCGGAAAGTATTGTTCCAGCATCGATCAATCCTTCTCCCGCGTTGCGCTACGGTCGTGCCTCCGGCTGCCCGTCATGAGCCGCCGCATGTTGGTGCCGACGGTGAGACTCGAACTCACACGGCTTACGCCACTGCCCCCTCAAGACAGCGTGTCTACCAATTTCACCACGTCGGCGCTATTTCGGTACTTCGCCCGCCTTGGACCCGGAATCTTGCGCCGGAACGCCGGCGGGTTGAGTCGGCGTGCTTTCCGTCTTGGGGACTTCAGCGGATTTCGAAGGCGCTTCGGGCTGCTTTTGCATCACGCCCTGCTGCATCAGGTCTCTGGAGGCTCCGCGAGTGCTTGCGAAATAGGTCAGGGCAAGGCTCGACAGAAAAAAAATCGTCGCCAGGATCGCGGTCGTGCGGGAAAGAAAATTGGCTGAACCGGCCGCGCCGAACAAGCTTCCCGAAGCTCCGCTGCCGAAAGCTGCGCCCATGTCGGCGCCCTTACCATGCTGCAGCAGTATAAATCCGATGAGAGCAGCCGCCACCAGAACGTGCGCCGCCAGCAATACCGATTCCCAGATCATCATCTCTTCCTCGAATGCGTCGCTGCCCGACTTAGGCAGTTGCGATCGCCAAAAATTCATCGGCCTTCAACGATGCTCCACCGATCAAACCGCCATCGATGTCTGGCATCTCGAACAATCCCTGCGCATTGCTTGCCTTGACGCTGCCGCCGTAGAGCAACGCCACATCGGCGCCCGCGGCGTCCAACCGACGCCGAAGCAATCCATGAACTTCCTGCGCCTGCTCGGGTGTGGCATTGCGTCCCGTTCCGATCGCCCACACCGGCTCGTAAGCCAGCACTGCCTTCGCGACACGTTCGCCGAGCTGTGCTAGCACCGCCTCGAGCTGTCGCAGCACCACCGCTTCGGTGCTACCCAAATCGCGGTCAACGAGCGTCTCGCCCACGCACACCACGGGTGTCAGTCCCGCATCCATCGCCAACACCGCCTTGGCGCCGACCGCCTTGTCGCTTTCTCCGTAGAGCGTTCGACGCTCCGAATGGCCAACGATGGCATAGGTGCATCCGAACTCGGCAATCATGGTCGCCGATACTTCACCGGTGAACGCGCCGCCGGCATGTTCGCTTACGTTCTGCGCGCCCCAGGCGATTTTCGAGCCGGATAACGCCGCCTGTGCCTGCCATAAGTACGGGAAGGGGACGCAAACCGCCAGCTTGCGCCCGCTCGGTGCGCCCCATCCCGCGCGTAAATCGGCGAGAAGCGCGTCGTTCTGAGCGAGCGAGCCGTGCATCTTCCAGTTGCCGACGACGAGCTTGCCGCGCACCGATTTTTCGCCCAAGCCGATTGCGCGTCCGGTACTCACCGGCGCGTCCATCCCAAAACCTTGGAATTTTACCCTTTCGAGCAGAATGGGGTCAACGCAACGTCACGGGATTGTCTCGAGATCAAGCTTCACGCTTGTTCGGCAATACCGGCGAGTCGCCGCAGCCGGCGCAGCAGCAACGGCAAAAACCAGACCGCAAGCGTCAACAGGCCGAGCGTGGCGGCGATCGGGCGATCGAAAAAGGCCATGAGCCTCCCGTCCGATTTGATCATCGAGGTCACAAAATTTTCCTCGAGCATGCCGCCCAGGACCACGCCGAGAATCGCCGGCGCAACCGGAAAGCCGTTCGCCTCGAGAAAGAATGCGGCGATCCCGGCTGTCAGCATCACGCTCACATCGAATGCAGTGTTGTTGATCGCGAACGAGCTGACGACGCAGAACAGCATGATCACGGGCATCAGAATCGAACGCGGAACCTTGAGGATCTGCTTCGATATTTTGATGCACCACCAGCCCAGTGGAACCATGATGAGATTGGCGATGATGAAGAGGAGATAAACGGCGTAGATATTCTGCGGGTTGGTGGTGAACAGTGTAGGGCCCGGATTCATATTCTTCATGTACAGCACGCCGATGACGATCGCCGTGATCGAATCGCCCGGAATGCCGAAAACCAGCGCCGGGATCCAGGCGCCGGCGAGCGCGCTATTGTTGGCGGAGCCCGATTCGATGATGCCCTCGACGTGTCCAGTGCCGAATTTCTCCGGCTCTTTGGAAAAGCGCTTGCTGATTGCGTAGGTTATCCACGCCGCGATGTCGGCGCCCGCCCCGGGCAGCGCGCCAATCAGGGTACCAACAGCGTTGCCGCGCAGGATCTGAATGGGGTACTTCTTCGCCAGCCGCCACATGCCCTTGAACACGTTGCCGATCGGCTTGTCGACGATCGCAAGCTGCGGGCTGGTGTCAACGGCATAGCGGATGATCTCCGAAATGGCGAACATGCCTATCATCATCGGAATCATGCCAATACCGCCCAGGAGCTCGGTGCTGCCGAATGTGAAGCGCGGAAAGCCTGCAGGGTTGCCTAGGCCGACGCAGGCAACCAACAATCCGAGCAGCAATGTAACGAAGCCCTTGAGCGGCCGGTCCGAGGTGATGAACACGGCGCAGGTCAAGCCCAGAAGGACCAGCCAGAAGTACTCGAAGGAGCTGAACTTGAGCGCAAATTCGGCGAGCGCTGGCGCCGACAGCATCAACACGGCCGTTCCGAACAGTCCACCCAGGGCAGAAAACACGAGTCCGGCGCCGAGCGCAGTGTCGGCCTGACCCTTTTTGGTCATGGCGTAGGCCTCGTCGGTGTAGGCCGCCGACGCCGGCGTTCCTGGCATGCGCATCAGGCAGCCGGGAATGTCACCGGAAAAGATCGCCATGGCTGTCGCGGTTACGATGGCCGCAATCGCCGGGATGGGAGCCATGAAAAAAGTGACCGGCACAAGCAAGGCGGTAGCCATGGTGGCGGTCAACCCCGGCACTGCTCCTACAAACAAGCCGAACAACGATGCGACCAGCATCACGAAAATGTTGTAGGGATCGAAGACGAGCGCGAAGGCCTGCGCCCAGGCCGCGCTCACTGCGCTGTGCTCTCTGGGCCGGGTGCTACCACGCCAATCGCTCCAGGATTCCCCAGGGCAAGGGAACCTTCAGCAACTTGTAGAAGGCGTAATGGATACCGAGGGTGATAACCACAGCGAGAGGCACGATCGATCGCACTCGTACACCGAAAACAGCGAACAGCGCGCCAAGGTAAATCGTGCCGGTGATGATAAAGCCGAGCCGATCCACCACCGCCACATACAGGACGTTGATACCGAGCACCGTTGCGAATCCCACGACGTGCCGGCGTGAATGGATCCAATCGTCGACGGCTATCCATCGCGCGCCATTGCCACGACTTCCGCGTTTGGCAAATCCCCTCGCGAGCAACACCAGCGCGCAAGCGCCAAGGCCCGCTGCAATCACGCCTGGAAAAAGAGCTGGGCCGAATTTCTGTCCGGGAATCGTCGGGAATCCTTGGACGTGGATGAGTATCGCCACCGCCAGCAACAGGAAGAGCGCTCCCCAGACGGCATCGTTGATTTTCATGCGGTCGTCGCCCTGGCGCAGGCTGGGGTCCCATCGCCATCGTTGGTTTTCATCGGCGCGTCGCCCCGGCGCAGGCCGGGGCCCAATCGGCACCGCTTGGTTTTCATCCGCGCGTCGCCCCGGCGCAGGCCGGGGCCCAATTCTTCGGCCGCAATAACCACTTGGATCCCGGCCTTCGCCGGGATGACGCAATAAACCACTTGGATCCCGGCCTTCGCCGGGATGACGCATTTGTTTCCAATCGCGGCCCGCTGCGCGGTCCGCTCTTGGACAAATGCGTCACTTGACGATGCCCACGGCTTTCATGGTCGCGCCAAGGTCGGAGTCGGATTTGGCCATGAACTTGCTGAATTCCTCCGGCTCGGCATAGATGATGCCGAATCCTCGCTGCGTCATGAATTCGGTGTAGTCCTTGCTGGCGACGATCTTCTTGATCGCCGCGACCAATTTGTCGCGCGCGTCGGCAGGAATGCCCTTCGGAGCGGCGATACCGCGCCACGCTGCAGTTGTCCAGTTGCTGCCGGTCGCGGCCTTGAGCGTGGGCACGTTCGGATAGAGCGCCGCCGGTTGCTCCGCCATCACCGCCAGGCTTTTCACTTTGCCGGCATCGATGAGCGAGCGTGCCTCCGGCAGCGAACAAGGAACGATATCGACTCCGCCCGCGACCAGGTCCTGCAGGCCCGGCGCTGCGCCGTTGGAAGGCACCCAAGGCACCGCCGCGGGATCGACTTTGAGATCGCGAAGCATGCCCGCGATCGCGAGATGCCAGATGCCGCCCTGCCCCGTACCCGAGGCCTTCATCTTTCCGGGGTTTGCCTTAATCTCCGCCACCAGTTCATTGGCATTCTTGAACGGCGCGTCGGCGCGCACCTGCAAGCCTGCCGGATCGGCGTTCACGAGACCGATCGGCGTATAGGATGCGCCAGTCAGTTCGGTGAGGCCCTGCCAGTGCATCATCCCGATCTCCACCGTGACCAAGCCCATGGTGTAGCCATCGGGTGCCGCTTGCGCGATCGCGGCATGTCCTACTACGCCACTGCCTCCGGTGCGGTTGACCACGTTGACGGGCTGACCGAGCTCCTTCTCGAGCAGCGCGCCGATGATGCGAGCGGTGGCGTCGGTGCCGCCACCGGCGCCCCACGGCACGATAAGCGTGATCGGTCGCTCCGGATATGCGGCGAATACGCTGACGGCGAAGAGCGCGAACGTCGCCGCAGCGAGGCTTCGCGCAAGAGACTTGATCATGATTTTCCTCCTTGACGGGTACCCGTCACGCGCGAGGCTCGTGCCTGCACGTCGTGAGCGCCACGACGGTAGCAAGGGCCCCGAAGGCGGTCAAGCGACGCAGCCGTCCGAGCGCAAGAGGCGAAGCCTCGCAGCGCTGCGTCGTCCCGGGCGAGCGTGAGCGAGGCCCGGGAGCCTGTCGCGTCGCGCCGAGCTGGGCGCCTCGACCCAGGTCACAACCGCCGCTCAACGAAACTGGCAAGCGCGTGCAGCAAGCGCGCCAGATTCGCCTGCAGCCTCGGGAATCCTTCGTTCTTGCTCAGCGTCGTCTCGTTCATGTAGAGCTTGCGATTGACCTCGATCTGCAGACTGTGACGCCGCTCTGCCGGACGTCCGTGCTTGCGCACCAGCTCGACGCCTTTGTACGGGTCATTGATGGCCACCGCGTAGCCCATGCCCTCGAGGATTTTGGCAACGGCCGCGGTGAATTCAGGCTCGCATGTCGTCCCGTCGCGGTCTCCCAATACGAAATCGGCGCGCGGACGGCCGGGATCGTCCGAAATCACGTCGCCGACAGCGGGCATCGAGTGGCAGTTGATGTGCCACGCCGCACCGAAGGCACGATGCATCCGATCGATCGCTGCTGCAACCGCGGTGTGATAAGGCTCGTAGCAATCGGCGATGCGCCGTTTCACCTCTGCCGTCGATAGCTTGCGGGCGTAGATCGGAACGCCACCGTGCGCGAGCCGCCAGACCAGACCGACGCCGAGCTCCGATTTGCGCGACGGCGTGATCGGCTCGGGCCACGCATCGGCGAGGAGCTGCGGATCGATATCCGAGACATGCCGATTGGGATCAATATAGGCGCGAGGAAAAAGCGCCTCGATCAGCGTCGCTCCGACTTCTGGCGCCGATCCATAGAGCTCCGCTACATAGGTATCCTCGGCCTGTCGCACCAATGAAAGCGGCGCGGCGTGTCGAAAATCCGATGGATACGCCGTTCCGCTATGCGGCGAATCGAGCACCAGCGGAATGAGCGCTCGTTCCGGATCGTACTGATGAATGGCATTCATGTATCACGCCGCCTGGTTCAGGTAACACGCCGACCAGCGACCGGGCGCAATCTCGG
>VBCY01000045.1 GCA_005882995.1 Betaproteobacteria bacterium | reverse complement strand
TGCAGCGAGCGCATAATTATACGGGACAGCTTGCGCAGGCGCCAATCGAGCGCCTTCGTTCGCTTGCGGCCTTATCGTCATGGGACACGCCACTCGACAGCTCATCGGCTTTCACGCCATCACCGCACGTCTGCGGCAGCACCCGCAGAGCGTGCGCGCGATCTACGTTGACGCCGGACGGCGCGATCAGCGGGCGCGAGAGTTGATCGAACGCGCGGCGGAGGCGGGCGTTGCAGTTCACGCCGCTGAGGCCGAACGATTGCATGCGATGGCCGGCAGCGATCGACATCAGGGTGTCGTTGCCACTGTCGATGATGCCCTTCCGCGCCGCGAGCTCGAAGAGATTCTCAGCGGCATTAGCGAGCCGCCACTTCTGCTCGTGCTCGACGGCGTCACCGATCCGCACAATCTCGGCGCGTGCCTGCGCAATGCCGATGCCTTCGGCGCGCACGCACTCATCGTGCCGAAGGACCGCGCGGTCGGCGTCAATGCGACGGTGGCGAAGGCGGCATCGGGCGCCGCCGATACTGTTCCATTCTTCAGCGTGACCAACCTTGCTCGGACACTTGGAGAGCTCAAGGAACACGGAATCTGGATCATCGGCGCTGACGAAAACGGGGACGAAAACCTCTTCGACGCGGAGTTGAGCGGTCCGCTCGCGTGGGTTCTGGGTGCCGAGGGCACCGGAATGCGGCGTCTGACGCGCGAGCGCTGCGACCGCATCGTTTCCGTCCCGCTCTCAGGTAGCGTATCGTCGCTCAACGTGTCGGTGGCAAGCGGCGTCTGCCTGTACGAGACGCGACGCCAGCGGGCAAGGGCTTCCAAAGGCTCGTAGCGCATCGGAGGAAATCGTGAGCAGCAATGGCCAACGCTCGGAACATGACTTGCTCGGTGACCGTCTCGTGCCGGCCCACGCTTACTACGGCGTTCATACGCTGCGCGCGATGGAGAATTTCCCGATCACGGGAAACCCGATCTCGATCTACCCGGATCTGATTCGAGCGCTTGCCTGCATCAAGCAGGCTGCGGCGCTCGCCAATCATGAGCTCGGAATGCTGGGCAAGGCCAAGGCTGATGCCATCGTCGCCGCATGCGAGGAGATCCGCGCCGGCAAGTTGCACGGCGAGTTTGTTGTCGACGTGATCCAGGGGGGCGCAGGGACGTCCACCAACATGAATGCCAACGAAGTCATCGCCAATCGTGCGCTCGAGCTGCTGGGCCATGCCAAGGGTGATTACCGGCATCTGCACCCGAACGAAGACGTCAACATGGGCCAGAGCACCAACGACGTCTATCCAACTTCGCTCAAGCTCGCAGCATGGTTCGGCATTTTTCAGCTCATCGTTTCGATGGCGGCGTTGCGGCGCGCATTCGAGGTGAAGGCGGGAGAGTTCCAGGACGTGCTCAAGATGGGGCGCACGCAACTTCAGGATGCGGTGCCGATGACGTTGGGGCAGGAGTTCTCGACCTACGCGGTGATGCTGGGCGAGGACGAGGAGCGTCTCAGGGAGGCCGCACTGCTGATCAGGGAAATCAATCTGGGCGCCACGGCCATCGGCACCGGTATCAACGCGCACCCCGACTATGCGGCGCGGGTATGCCGGCGACTCGCCGAGATCACGGACATTCCGCTGGTGACCGCCCCCAATCTCGTGGAAGCCACGCAGGATTGCGGGGCTTTCGTGCAGGTCTCCGGTGTGCTCAAGCGCGTCGCGGTGAAGCTATCGAAGACCTGCAACGATCTGCGGCTGCTCTCGAGCGGCCCACGCGCCGGGCTGGGAGAAATCAATCTGCCGCCGATGCAGGCAGGCTCTTCGATCATGCCCGGCAAGGTGAATCCGGTGATTCCCGAGGTCGTCAACCAGATCGCGTTCGAAGTGATCGGCAACGACATCACGGTGACCTTCGCCGCGGAGGCGGGCCAGCTTCAGTTGAACGCCTTCGAGCCCATCATCGCGCATAGTCTGTTCAAAAGCGTGAAGCACCTTCGCAACGGCTGCCTGACGCTTGCCGAGCGTTGCGTCAAGGGCATCACCGCCAATCGCGAGAAGCTGCGCTCCTCGGTGGAGAGCTCGATCGGCATTGTGACTGCGCTCAATCCCTACATCGGTTATGCGAACGCGACGCAAGTGGCGCAGGATGCGTTGGCGACCGGGCGAAGCGTGTACGCGCTGGTTCTTGAAAAGGGATTGCTGTCGAAGGAGCACCTCGATGCGATCCTCAAGCCGGAAGTTCTCACCCAGCCTCGGGCCCTGCCGAGCGTTCGAGAGTAGGCTCGCGCCACGGCGTCCGCCGCCATGCTCCAAGTTGCCTTCGATCTGCCGAGCGGCTAGGATTAGCTGACTATCCGCCGCTCGGCGGATCCGCTGATTCTCCTCCGAGGAAGCCATGATCAACACTCGCTCAGTTCATCAGAACCGGAAGCTGCTGGTCGCCGCGCTGCTCATTACAGGCCTCGCGGCTGCGCCCGCGGTGCTTGCGAAAGGCGGGACGCTGGTCTACTGCTCCGAAGGCAGCCCGGAGGGCTTCCAGCCCCAATTCTTCACGACAGGAACGACCTTCGACGCCGTATCGGTGCCCATGTTCAACCGCCTCGTCGAGTTCGAGACCGGCACGACCAACATCGTGCCGGCGCTTGCGGAATCGTGGACGGTGTCTGCAGACGGAAAGACCTATACCTTCAAGCTTCGTAAGGGCGTCAAATTCCACAGCAACGCGAACTTCAAGCCGACGCGTGACTTCAATTCCGACGACGTCTTGTTCTCGTGGAACCGCATGGCTGACGACAACCATCCTTTTCACAAGGTCACCGCGGGACAGACCTTCGCTTATTACGACGATATGGGCATGAAGAACATCGTCGACTCGGTGCAGAAAGTGGACGACTACACGATTCGCTTCAACTTGAAGCGGCCGGAGGCGCCGTTTCTCGCCGATATGGCGATGGACTTCGCATCGATTCTTTCCAAGGAATACTTCGAGACCATGCAGAAGAAGGGGACGCCGAATGCGGCCGATGTCTATCCCATAGGCACCGGGCCCTTCGAGTTCGTCTCTTATCAGAAGGACGCGACCATTCGTTACAAGGCGTTCGATCAGTACTGGGGCGGTCGACCGAAGATCGACAACCTTGTCTACTCGATCACCCGTGATGCGACGGCGCGCTACGCCAAACTCAAGACGGGAGAGTGCCAGGTCATGGCGTTCCCCAAACCGGCAGACCTGGACGAGATGAAAAAGGATCCGCAGCTCAACGTGCTGCAGAAGGAAGGCCTCAACATCGGCTACATCGCCTTCAATGTCGAAAAAAAGCCCTTCGATGACAAGCGCGTGCGCCAGGCATTGAACTACGCGACCAACAAGGACGCGATCATGAAGGCCGTATACCAGGGCAACGGCCAGGTCGCGAAAAACCCGATTCCGCCGATCCTCTGGAGCTACAACAACAGCGTGAAGGATTACCCCTACGATCCGGCGAAGGCGAAGGAGCTGCTGACGCAAGCCGGCTTTCCCAACGGCTTCGAAGTCGAGCTTTGGTACCTGCCGGTGACGCGCCCGTACAACCCTGACGGCAAGCGCATGGCCGAGATGATTCAGGCCGACTGGGAAAAAGTCGGCGTCAAGACCAAGCTCACCACCTACGAGTGGGCGGAGTATCGTAAGCGCAGCAAGGGCGGCGAGCACACGGTGGTCATGTTCGGCTGGTCGGGAGACAACGGCGACCCCGACAACTTTTTCGTTCCGTTATTGGGTTGCGAAGCGGTCAAAGGCGGTGGCAACTCTGCGCGCTGGTGCAACAAGGCCTTCGAGGACCTGATCATCAAGGCGGCGCAGACGCCGAAGCAAGCCGATCGCGCCAAGCTCTACGAGCAGGCGCAGGTGATAGTCAAGGAGGAGGCCCCGTGGATCACGGTGGCGCATTCGATCCGCTTCGATCCCGTGCGCAAGGAAGTCAAGGGCTACAAGATGGATGCCACCGCGCATCACTACTTCGACAAGACGGAGGTCCAGCCGTCGCCGCAGTAGGTTGTTGATCGCGACGTCGGCGCCTGGTTGTCGTCCCCACGAACGCGGGGACCCCGTGGCGTGACGGCATAGGCGCCTGATGCTCGCCTTTCTTTTTCGTCGCGTCTCGCTGATCGTCCCGACGTTCATCGGCGTGACGCTGCTTGCGTTCGCGTTGATTCATCTCATTCCCGGGGATCCGGTCGAAAACATTTCCGGCGAGCGTGGCATGGATCCCGCGCGCCGTGAGCGCCTGCTGCGCGAATTCGGGCTCGATCGGCCGTTGCCGGTGCAATACGTCGACTACGTCGCCAACGTGCTCAAAGGCGATCTGGGTACGTCGCTCACGACCCACGAGCCGGTTCTCGACGAATTCACCACGCTGTTCCCGGCAACCGTCGAACTTGCCTTCTTCGCCATGCTGCTGGCGACGATCGTCGGGCTCCCTGCGGGCATCATTGCCGCGCTCAAGCGCAACACCGTGGCCGACTACGCAGTGATGGGCGTTTCACTGACGGGCTATTCGATGCCGATCTTCTGGTGGGCGCTGCTGCTGATCCTTTTTTTCTCGGTGCAGCTCGGATGGACGCCGGTGTCAGGCCGTATCGCCGTCGAATACGACGTGCCGGCGCTGACCGGTTTCATGCTGATCGACACGCTGCGCGCGGGAGACGCTTCCGCCTTTCGTTCGGCGCTGTCGCATCTCATCCTGCCGTCGATCGCGCTGGGAACCATCCCGCTCGCGGTCATCGCACGCATGACCCGCTCCGCGATGCTCGAGGTACTGCGCGAGGACTACATGCGCACGGCGCGGGCCAAGGGCCTGCCGCAATGGCGCGTGGTGCTAGTGCATGCCTTGCGCAATGCGCTCATCCCCGTCATCACCGTGATCGGCCTGCAGGTCGGCCTTCTGCTCTCGGGGGCAATCCTGACCGAGACGATATTTTCATGGCCCGGCGTAGGCAACTGGCTTGTGCACGGCGTGCAGTCGCGCGACTATCCAGTGGTGCAGGGTGGGATCCTTCTCGTGGCGACCATCGTCATCACCGTCAACTTGATCGTCGATCTCACTTATGGCGTCGTCAATCCGAGGATCCGCCATGCCTGAGATCGCTTTCACGGCAGCGCTCGGTGAGACGCCGGCGCCAGGCCCTCTGCGTGAATTCTGGAACGCGTACGCCCAGAGCCGCGGCGCGCTCATCGGGCTGGCGCTCATCGTCTTGCTCATTCTTCTCGCGATCTTTGCCGACGTCGTCTCGCCGCACCCGCCTAACGAGCAGTATCGCGAATTCACACTGACGCCGCCGGCGTGGGACGCGGGCGGAAATACGCGCTTTCTGTTGGGCACCGATCCGGTCGGTCGCGACATGCTGTCGCGCCTGATCCATGGAACGCGCCTGTCGCTGCTCATTGGGCTCATCTCGGTCGCGATCTCGCTTTCTGCGGGAACGATTCTCGGCATGATCGCGGGCTATGTGCGCGGATTGACCGAGACGGTGATCATGCGGCTGATGGACGTGATGCTGTCGTTGCCCAGCTTGTTGCTGGCGATCGCAGTCGTGGCCATCCTTGGGCCGGGATTGATCAACGCGATGTACGCGATCGCCATTGTGCTTTTGCCGCACTACGTGCGCCTTGCGAGGGCGGCAGTCATTGCCGAAGCGGGCAGGG
Organism: Betaproteobacteria bacterium; assembly: GCA_005882995.1. Lineage (GTDB taxonomy): Bacteria > Pseudomonadota > Gammaproteobacteria > Burkholderiales > Casimicrobiaceae > PALSA-1003. Next base: position 1,541 of record VBCY01000045.1, on the reverse strand, counting down.
AGTACGTCGCATCGTCGCGCATTGCCGGGGCGGGACCGCTGCGTCTCATGTTCAACACGATTCTTCCGAATTGCACAGCGCCGCTCATCGTGCAGGCGACGCTTGGCTTTTCCAGCGCCATCCTGGACGCTGCCGCGCTCGGGTTTCTGGGACTCGGTGCGCAGCCACCGACGCCGGAGTGGGGATCGATGCTCGCCGGCGCACTGGAATTCATTCAACGCGCATCCTGGGTCGTTACCTTTCCCGGGCTCGCTATACTGATCACCGTGCTCGCTTTCAACCTCATGGGCGATGGCCTGCGCGACGCGCTGGACCCGAAGCTCAAGCGGTGATTGACGTGCCAGTAGTGGAATACCTTTCAATGGGAGAGAAGAATGTCTAAACAAAGCAAGAAATGGGTGCTTGCTGTTTTCGCTCTGTCGCTTGGAGCACCGGCAATTTGCACGGGTCAACCCGTGGCCGAAGCACCCGTCTTCAAGGTCGGCGATTACTGGGAGCTCCGCCAGACAGTCACCCAGACGAATACGCCAGGCGACAGGGAGACGCAGTGGAGCCGGAAGATCGCCGAAATCGGCCCGGATCGCATCCAGGTTACGTGGGGGGACGGCAAGGTGTGGCCTTACGACGCCGCCATGAACTTCATCCCGGAAGGCAAACCGGAGTACACGCGCATTCTGGTTCGCTACCCGCTCAAGGCGGGCTCCGAATGGACTTACACTCGAAAGTTTCCTAATCCCATGTTGGAAGAAAAGGGCGACGCCAAAGTCGTAGCTGTCGAGTCCATCACTGTGCCTGCGGGGACCTTCGAGTGCTTCCGCGTTGATGTCAAGGCAGAATTCGGCGCCAGAAGTTACCAGCAGCGCAACACATGGAGCCGTTGGTACTGCCCCAAGATCAAATGGATCGCCAAGGAGCGTCATGAGACCTATATCTACGACGTGACGAAGGGCGGCGGGTCAACTACGGTCGAAACGAGCGAGCTCGTGAAATTTACACCCGGGCAATAAACGTACGATGGCGCTGCTCGAAATCGAAGACCTCACCGTCGAATTCGGCACCGAAGCGGCGCCCTTTGTAGCCGTCGACAGCGTCGATCTCAGCATCGATGCGGGTGAGATCGTGGGCTGCGTCGGCGAGTCGGGATCGGGCAAGAGCGTGACGGCGCTGGCGTTGATAGGGCTGGTCGACTTCCCGGGGCGGGTGCGTGCCAGGCACCTCGACTTCGCGGGCCACGATCTGCTGGCATTGTCGAGCAGCGCTCGTCGTGAACTCGTCGGCAAGGACCTCGCCATGATTTTTCAGGATCCGCTGGCGAGCCTGAACCCTTGTTACACCGTCGCATTCCAGATCACGGAGGCGCTGCGGGTGCACGGGACTGACGCCGAGCGTCGCAGCGCGAGGCTGCGACGCCGCCGTGCGCTGGAGCTCTTAAAGCAGGTCGAGATTCCCGACGCCGAGACGCGCCTCAATGCGTTTCCTCACCAGCTCTCCGGAGGGATGGCGCAAAGGGTGATGATCGCCATGGCCATCGCCTGTCATCC
>VBCY01000056.1 GCA_005882995.1 Betaproteobacteria bacterium | reverse complement strand
ATCTGTTCCTGGAGCCGCTGCCGGTACCCGTCGTGACCTTCGTTCCAGATCACTAAGTCCACGGCCAGGCCCTTCAGGCGCCAGTAGGCGTGTGCCTGCACGAGCTGGCGCACCAGTTCGATATTGGCAGCGTCGGCGATTTGCAGCAACACAATGGGCAGGTCACCGGAGATAGCGTAGCCCCAGAGGCCGGATTGCCCGCGACGGTTTTTGACCAGGATGCTCGCGTCGGCCCGCAACAATGCGTTGGCGTAAATCACCGAGCCGGCGAGTCGGGCGTAGAGTTGCGAATCGGCCTCGGCGGCGTTGAGCTGTCGGAGCACGACCTGGCTGTGCGTCCACGTCAGTTCGAACACGCGATCCGCGAGCCGGCGATCCTGGTACTTGTCGACGAGATGCAATACGGCGTCCCGCGTCTCGCCGGCGCCCGAAACCAGGTCGATCGTCACTGTAGCCCCGGCGTCGATCGTCATTCGATGGCGGATCGCCGCGATCGGATCCAGCACGGGACCCTCGGTATCCGACAGCGCCCCGGCATCGGTCATTGCGAGGGGTGCAGCGACCGAACCGCCACGGCCGATGAAACGCATCCGATCGGTCTCGAACGAGATCTCAGGGGCGTCGGCTCCATGCGCGGTCATCAGATGAAACATCCACGGTACCTGCTCTTCGAGGGAGCGCGGACGACGCGTGCAAAGAATCGCGTGTCGTTCCCGGACGATCTCGGTTTGCACGAAAAGATTACTGAAGGCCGGATGCAATGCGTCCGCCGCCGCCGGCGCGAGAACCACCTCGGCGTAGCTCGTGACATCGATCGGCCGGGGACTGCGCGAGCGGTTCGTGATGTGGACACGCCGGACTTCGATATCGTCTTCGGGCGATACCACGATCTCGGTATGCGTCTCGAGATCCAAGTCTCTGCGTCGGAATTCCGCCCGCCCCTCCGAGAAGATCGCTTCGTAGTGTTCCGCTTGCTTGAGCGTGGGCTGATGCGCAGTTGACCAGAATTCTCCGCTCGCCTCATCCCGCAGATAGCAGAAGCTGCCCCAATTGTCGGACGTGCTGTCCTCGCGCCAACGGGTCACGGCCAGCTCTTTCCAGCGACTGCTCCCGCCTCCGGTATTCGTGACCATCACGTGGTAGCGGCCGTTCGACAGCAGCTGTACCTCTGGGGCCGCTGTGTTCGGGGTGGCGAGCACGCGCACCGGTAACTCCGGGCCGCCGCCGGCCGCGCGGCGGTCGGAAAGATCGGTTGCGTGCGAATGAGACGCCGTGGGTCTTGGAATGCGCTCCTGGAGAAGCAGCAACGTCGCCTGGAAGAGCGGCTCGGACTCAAAGCGCTTCTGCATCGGTCGCGCCAACAACACATAGGCGAAGGAGAGCAGGCTCATCGCCTGGTGGTGCGCCATGAACGACCGGACCACTGCACTCGACTGCCCGCGACGTTGCCGCGACGGCGTGTAGTCGATGGCCTCGAACAAGCCGAGTCTTCCGGCCAGTCCGCCGGCGGCGAGGCGTTGCAAGTTGAGGCACGCCGCTTCGGGAGCGACCATCAGGGCGAGCGCCGACGCGTACGGCGCCACGACCAGATCGTCTGCGAGTCCCCGTTTCAAGCCCAATCCAGGGACACCGAAGGCGCGATACTGATAATTGAGATGGACGTCGACGGTGTTGTAGCCGCTCTCCGACATCCCCCAGGGCACCCCACGCTGCTGCCCATACTCGATCTGTCGCTCGACCACCGCCAGGTAAGTCTGGTCGAGTAGGGTGTTTTCGTAGGTCGGCATCACCAGCAGCGGCATAAGATACTCGAACATGGAGCCGCTCCACGACAACAGCACCGGCTCTCCGCCAGCGGTCGTGAGCAGACGCCCGAGCGCGAACCAGCTTTCCTGCGGCAGCGTCCCCTGTGCGATGGCGACGAAGTTGCACAGTCGCGCTTCGGATGCCAGCAGATCGTAGTAGCCCGAATCGCAGCGCTGCTCCGCAACGTTGTATCCGATCACCAATTGTCGGCGCACTTTGTCGAACAGGAAGTCATAATCCATCGCGGCGAGAGCGCTCGCCTCCCCCGCGAGCGCTTCGATGGCGACTATTCTTGTCCTTGCCCGCTCCGCGCCCTGCGTGACGAGAAGCCGCAGCGTGTCGGGCAATCGACGCTCCTCCATGGTCGGGCCGTCGTTGCGCGCGCGTTCGATCGTCGGCGACCAGGCCGCGTTCAGCGCCGCGAGGTCCCGGAGCGTTGGAATATTGGTGTCGCCCGGCAAGTCGAGACCGGTTCGTGACTCGGTTGAGAGATCGAGCCATGGTGCGAGCAGAACCAGTTCATCGCGCACGTCCGCGCATTGCCTTGCGAGCGTTTGGGCCCAGAAGCCGGCTTCGCTTTCGGTGTCGGCGGGACCATTGGCGGAAGTGGCGGCCAAGAGCGCGGCCACATCGTTGGCGAGTGCCGCCAGTCGTTCCACGTGAGCCCACGCGTCGGCCAGCGTGACCGGCCTGGCAGCGGCCGCCGATTGGAGAGCGGTTTCGAACTGCTCGAATTGGCGAACGGTTGCCGGCTGAGCCTCGCCGACGGCGTCGATCAGAATCGAGAACGTGTCGCCCATGCCCTCGAGCCACCGCCGGTTGAGGATCGGGTCGTCGACAAGCGCCGTGAGCCCCGGACGCAAGGTCAGCAGATGGCCTGCGAGGTTCCCACTGTCCACGGTCGAAACATAGCGAGGAGCGAGCGGCAATCGCGTCTGGGTGTCGTACCAGTTGTAGAAGTGCCCGCGATGCCGCTCCAGCGTTTCCATAGTGCGCAGTGCATTCGTCGTGCGCGCGATGAGTTGTCCGGTCGAGAGATAACCGAAGTCATGCGCCGTCAGGTTGGCAAGCAGCGCCAGTCCCATGTTGGTCGGCGAAGTCCGGTGCGCGATATTGAGCGCCGGATGTTCCTGCACATTGTCGGGTGGCAGCCAATGGTCGTCCGGGCCGATGTGGGTCTCGAAATACGCCCAGGTCTTCCGGGCCAGCTCGCGCAGGAAAAGGGTCTGGTCGAGTGCCAGCTTGGCACGCCGCCGCGGGAGCGGACGACTCACCCACCAAGCAATCGCGGGCGATGCTCCCCACAGCAATAAGATCGGGCCGGCTAAAGCCAACCCCACGGGATTGACGACCGACACGCAGATCCACGCCGCCACGGCGATGGCCGGGGCGACCGCCATCAAGCGATAGGACGCGAAGAGATCCGTGCGATCGCCTTGCTCCAGCACGCGATCGACGTCGCTCGATGTGGTCCATTCCAACAAGCGGCGGCGCGTGAGCAGCATCCGCCCGATGGTGCGCACGATCGCGTCGAGGCAGAAGAAAGCTTCGAACGGTAGAAAGGCGAGCGCAAGCAGCGCCTGCAGCAGGTGCCGCCGAGCGGCGAGTTCGACGGCAGCCAGATGTTGGCCGAACGGCACCTCAGCCGGCTTGTCGGTCAGATCGGAGAACGACGCAATGACGAACGGCACCAGAAGGATCCCAGCGACGAGCGCGGTCCAGAACCATGCAGAAGCCAGCGCTGTCCACCCCAGCAGCAGCAGCGATGTGAGTGCGGCGGGGACTAGGCTGCGTCGAAGGTTGTCGAACAGCTTCCATTGAGAGAGCATCGAAAGCGGGTTAGGTTCGCGCTGCCCATCGGGGGTCGTCACGCGCCGGCGCAGCCATCCCACGAGCTGCCAGTCGCCGCGGATCCAGCGACGCCGACGGGCCACGTCGGCGCTGTAGCGCGCAGGAAACTCTTCGTATAGTTCAGCGTCGCTTACGAGTCCGGCGCGGGCATAGCATCCCTCCAGAAGATCATGACTCAGGATGCGGTTTGCGGGAAAGCGCCCTTTGAGGGCACGCTCGACTGCATCGACGTCGTAAATGCCCTTACCGATGAAAGAGCCCTCGTCGAACACGTCTTGATACACGTCCGAGACCGTGCGCGTGTACTGGTCGATGCCAGGCTCGCCTCCGTACAAACGCGCGTACCGCGACCGGTTCGTGCCGGGCAGGCTGACCGACACCCTCGGCTGGAGGATGCCGTGACCTGACGTCACCACTTCCCTGCTCGTGTCCTCGCCCGGCTCATCGAAGCGAGGGGTATTCAACGGGTGCACCATGGCGCCGACAAGCTGCCGCGCCGCGTCGCGCGGCAGTTGGGTGTCGGTATCCAGCGTGATGACGTATCTCACCTCCGAGAGGATCGCTGTAGCACCGACGATGAGAGAAAAACCGTCCGGATGACCGCCGCGCAAGAGCGAGTTCAAGTCGTCGAGCTTGCCTCGCTTGCGTTCATGGCCCATCCAGATCCGCGCCTGCGCATTCCAGCGTCGAGGGCGGTGAAACAGGTAGAACACACTGGCATTGACGCAATGGCCGGCGTCGCCGTCGTTGGCCTTCACGTTTCCCGTTCCTGACTGCTGCTCGCCGCTCCCGTACGTTCGGTTCAGCTCATTGATCCGCGCCTCGGCCAGTCGGAGCAGCGGCTCGTCCGCCGGAAGCGATTCCTCGCGCGCGTCCGGAAAATCGGTGAGCAGGCCGAAGTGCAGGTGCGGATCTCGATTAGCCAGGAACCGGACTTCGAGCGCCTCGACCAGATCCTCGACGTTGCGAGCATTGGTGAGCATGGTAGGAACCACCACCAGTGTGCGCGCCTCGGCAGCAATGCCTGCGGAGAAATCCATTCGCGGCAGCGAGTGCGGCGTCACCAGCAACGTCGCCAGCCAGTTCACCAATGTCACCGCCAACTGACTGGTCGAGAGCAAGGAAAGCGCGACGACCAGCGCGAGGATTTCCCTGTTTACTCCGGCGGCATGGGCGTTCGCGGCGAGGCCCGCGGTGAGCACGCCCACGATGACGCCGATGGCGCCAAGGTAGATAAACAGTGGAAACCGTTTTCCGATTCTTCGCCAAGCCCCGACTATGGAAACCTTGACCGCAGCGGCACGTTCCAGCTCGGGAAGCCCGTTGTCGAGCAGATAGAAGCCGACATGCGCCATCCGATCATCACGCCCTTTGCCGGCAACGCTCGCTCGAGCCAATTGGATCGCCTTGTCGGCCACCTCCGCTTCTTCGAGGCGACCCTCCTTGGCGATGCGCTCGATCGCGTGCCGATAACGGTCCCGGGTCGCAAACTCCATCGCACCATAGGTACCTAGCGGATCCTGACGCAGGATTTTCTCGACAACGCTGATGGATTCGACGAATTCGCGCCAGTCGATCGCGCTCAGAAAGCGGAGGCTGCCGATGCTGTTGCTGATCGAAACCTGGTCTGAAGCCTGTTGCTGGTTCTCCAGTTGCACCAACTGTTCGATCGTCTGATGCGATTCCGCGAGGCGCTGCTCGATCCATGTTAAGGCGAGCGCCAGCGCCGCGCTTTGTCCCTGCAAACGACGCGCGAGTTCCGCCACGAACGCGCTGCCCATCGGCGGCGTCGAGCGTGCCATGTCGGCGATGACGAGGATGAGGCTCTTCGGATCCCGCTCGGTGGTCTCCATCATCTGGTCGGCCCATGCGTTGGCCAGATCGCGCTCGCTCCTGCCGGCAGCGATCCGCACGCCGACGCGGCGGAGATTCTCGATCAAGGCGAGCCGCAGCATGATCGGGACGGCCCAGAGCTCGCCAAGCTTCAGCGTAGTCACCGATTGATAGGCGGACATGAAGCGGCTTAAGGAGTCGGCGTCGACCCGGCCATCACCATGCGAGATCGTTTCGAGCGCGATGTCGTATACGCGCGGCTGACCCGCCGACCGACCGAGCGCGAGGCGTGGCAGCTCCCGGCTGTAGCCCCTCGGTAAATGCCTCTTCGCCGTGCCGATCTGTTCTTCGATCAGGTGGAAGTTGTCGAGCAGCCACTCGCCGGCCGGAGTGATCCGATGGTTCACCGATACCGCCGCGGTCAGCCGTTGGCAGACGTCGATCAAGACGCTTTCGTTCGCAGCCAACCGCGGTAGGAGCTGGTCCCGCGTCCGACGCGGGGTCAGGCGATGCGCCGCAGCGAGGGTCTTGCCATGCCGCTCCATCTGGTCGGCGCTGAACAATTCCGAGCGGAGCGGCAGTTCGACGGCGGGTGGGTGCGAAAAACCGCGGGTGCGCAAGCGCGTCCTGAACTGGGTCAGATGCCCGAAGATCGACGTGCCGCTCGTCACCAATTGCGCTGTCCCATGTCGTACTGCGATCGCCGCACTGCTGCGATCACTTCGCGGCTCCTGCGCGTGCTGGGGTAGATGAACCGCTGAACAACGGGCCCGGACGCTCCACAGTCAACGCCGGAACGACAGCGAAATGAAGAGGGCCGCATGGTTTCATGCGCGCGGCTTCGCAGGGTGACAGCAAGCATGGGTCGGTACGCGAGCGCACCAAGGGAAGCCATACAGTCCCTAGCGCCATGGCGGAGCGCGACTGACGCATCATAGCTCCACTCGCGAAAGGTTGCGGATGGAGCAGCACAAAAAGAACGTGCGAGCAAGGCCGCACTGAAGTGACTGCATGCGAAATGACCTTCCAGCGCGCTTTCGCTACGCTGACTTGGCTGAACACGTCGCCCGGACGTGACCGACCGGAGGCACGCCGTGCTTTCCGGGTGAGCGCCCTGGCGAGATTGCCGACGGCGGTGACAGTCGCGGCCGGAGGCTTTGCTGCGGCGCCAGCGCACGTCGAGAGCTAATAACGGCGCACGCGATCGTGCTCGATCCTCACGCTGTCGCCGACGCGTAGGCCATCGAGGCCGATCTGTGTCACCGTTTGATAGCTTCTGTCGTCGAATCGAACGCGAATGAGATAGACATCGTGCTGGCCGTTCGGTTTGACGAGTTCGTGGACGAGCATTGCGCCGCCGGCAGGCGGACTGGCTTCGATCGAATTAATGACGGCGTAGTAGTTTTCGTTCGAATACCCGGAGGCGCTTCGGTAATGGCTGCTGCTGTAGCGGGGGTCCGTACTTGCGCATCCGCTCGCCAGAATAGCGGCGGCGAAAATGGGCACCATGATGGTTTGGACGTTCATTGAAGTAGCGTATCCCGGAGCGCGGTGACGGTCGGTGCGGTAGCATACATTGATCGCCGCGGGTCGTCCTAGGGCCTCTGTGCGATACCGTACAAGAGGGCACCTCATGGTCTAGACTACCTCGATGGCAGCCGCCAGTGCGCGCCGCTGCGTCGCGAACGCGTCATCCTTGCAGTCAAAGGGCGGGGCGCATCTGGCTGCACTCGCGCGCCACAGTCCTCATCAGAATCATCTGCTCGACACCCTGCCGAGCAGCGACTACGACCGGCTCGCACCCTATTTAGAACTGATACCGATGAGGCTCGGTGATGTCCTCTATGAACCGGGTGTCCGCTTGCGGCATGTCTATTTCCCCACCACGTCCATCGTTTCGCTGCTGTACGTCATGGAGGATGGCGCATCCGCCGAAATCGCCATCGTGGGTAACGAAGGTATCCTCGGCATATCCCTATTCATGGGGGGCGACACCACGCCGAGCCGCGCGGTCGTGCAGAGCGCAGGGCACGGGTTCCGGCTCAAAGCCGAATTGCTGAAGAACGAGTTCGGACGCTTCGGTCAGACGACGCACCTCCTGCTGCGCTACACCCAGGCGCTAATCACCCAGATGGCTCAGACCGCAGTCTGCAATCGGCATCATTCGGTCGACCAGCAACTCTGTCGATGGCTGTTGCTGAGTCTGGATCGTTTGTCATCGAACGAACTCGTGATGACCCAGGAATTGATCGCCAACATGCTGGGGGTGCGGCGCGAAGGCGTCACGGAGGCCGCCGGAAAGTTGCAGGACGCCAGGTTGATTCGTTATCGCCGAGGCAGAATCACGGTCCTCGATCGCCAGGGTCTGGAGGCACGCTCCTGTGAGTGCTACAAGGTGGTCAAGACGGAGTTCGATCGCCTCCTGCCCTACGTCGCCAAGTAGCTCGTTGACCGTTTTCCTTTGCTTTTGCTCCGGAGCGCCGAGCGTCTATGTGCGCTGGCGCGCAGACGGAGCAGGATCGTCGCGGTAGTCTCGCCCCAATCTAGAGGTGAGACGCGCTTTACATCGTCAGCCATCGGCTGCTTCTTCAATTCTCCGGGTGCCGACGTGGATCTCGCCGAATCCCGAGCAGAGTAAGGGTGCCACCAATCCAACGCGCTCCCGCCGGCAATCGGCTGCTCGAGGCGCTCGCAGAGAGCGATCTGCGTCGAATGCTGGCCGGGTGTGTGACCGTCGAGCTCGCGTTCGCCGACGCGCTTTATGAACCCGGAGAGCGCCTCAGCCACGTCTATTTCCCGACCGCGAGCTTCATCTCGCTGATCATGCTGGTCGACGCTTCCGCCTCCCTCGAAGTCGGCTTGATCGGAAACGAAGGCATGTTCGGGATTTCCGCTCGCGCTGGGAATAGACGTGGCGCCCGTGCGGGCTGTGGTACAGGGCGCAGGATCCGCGTTGCGAATGGAATCCCGGGTCTTCTGCCGCGAACTCGGCCGCAGTCCGGCGCTGCAACGCGAAATGGACCGCTATATCTTCGTCCATTTGAATCAACTCGCGCAGACGGCGGCCTGCACGCGCTTTCACGTGGTCGAGGCGCGGCTCGCCCGCTGGCTGCTGATGACCCAGGATCGGGCGCACGCGGACAGCTTTCACGTCACGCAGGAATTTCTCGCCTTGATGCTTGGCGTACGACGGGTCGGCGTCACCAAGGCCGCGAGCGCTCTCCAGAAGCGCCGCCTCATTCATTACACGCGCGGCGACATCACGGTCCTTGACCGGCGCGGACTGAAGGCGGCCTCCTGCGGGTGCTACAACGCGGATCGGGAATCGTATCAGCGGATTCTCGGTTAGCCGTTTGTGGGTGAGAGCCTCTCCGCTGCAACCCGTTAAAGTGACTTTCCCGGCCCTAAGCGCGCCAGCGCACCGACTTCGCTGGGTGCTGCGGCCATCATTGCCAAGACTAGAGCGAAACGATGAAGAACCCCTTGGCAAGATTTCCGGATGCAGGCAGCTTCGTCGCCGGACTCGTGATCGGCCTCTCGATCCTGATTCCGGTGTTCGCGATGATGGTTGCAGAACCTGGCGATTGGCAGGCGTGGTGGGTCTTCGGCGCACCCGCCATCCTTGCCCTCGGTTTCTTGCTGCAGGCCGTCGTTGTTGCCAGACCGCGGCATCGCACGACAGTGGCGAATCTGGGGGCCCTGCTCCCCAGATTCATGAGGTTGAGCTTTGACCGTTGAGGTGAGCGGCAAGGCCTCGCGCGCGCTGCGTGACAGGTTTCGCGAAGCGCTCGATGCCGATGACTACGCGGGGGTTCGGATCCTGTCCGCGAATCTTCGAAACTGCACGGACATCCTGCCACGCGCCGTGTGCTTATCGCTCGGCCTGCCGCGCGGAAGTACCTACGCGATAGCCGCACGGACCATTGTCGCGTCATGACCAGCGGCCACACCAGGCGGTCGTTACACTGCTCTGGATAAGTAAACCCCGCCACGCGGGCGGGGTTCATCTAGGCAGATGCTGCGATCAGCTCCGCATCGGCTACGCGCCCGCGGGCAATAACGCGCACGCCTGAGCTACTGCCGTCACTTGCGTCGGCGGGTTCGATCTCGCGACCGCCGCCCAGCCACCCTTTTCGACGAAGTCCCCCTGCGCCCATGAATCGGCCTTTTTGAGCACGACCAGATTGGCCGACGCGCCAGCGGCGTGCTTGAATTTTTCGACGCAGACCGGTGCAAGGGCCACCACGACGGCGGAGTTGGCCCGCTGCGTCGCGTCTGCCTCGGCCTTGCTGCCGGTGACACATCCGCCCCACGTGAATCCCGCGATCGCCAATGCGATCGTCCCGCCCGCAGCACCCCAAAGAGCCGGTTTCGTTTCGACTGGAATTTTCATGGCAGTGCTTTTCAATGAACGCGAAAGAGGACTGGCGCAACGTTCGAAAAGCGATGAAATCTAACTTGGCCGGTCCCCCAGCAAATGCGATTGGCCTGAAGGTTTCCGGGCCGAGGCTGCGAGCAGCTGGACTCGCGCTCGCGTCAAAGAATAGGCAGGATTGTCAAATACTGTAAGTGAGCTGTCGCACGTAACAGGAGTTTTTTTCGTACCAGCGGCGCTGCCGCTTTAGACTCCTGCTCCAATTCCACTGTAAGCTCGCAATAGCACTTTTCGATGACCGCTCCGTTCTCCTGTCGCGCCGTGGAATGAGCGCGGGCGCGGGCAGATGCGCTGTCCGGCACGACGCTGCAGTTGTGCTATAATTCGATTCTCTCGGAGAGGGCAGTTCCAGCCCTTCCGCCTTCGCCAGGTTGGATCTGCAACCCTTGGCGTCTTCCCAGGCATCGCACAGCTTGCGCGGTGTCGATCTGAAGCTGGTCGAGAACCTGCTGTACGTCCGGTCTTGACTATTGCGCGACTCGGCGCAACGGCCGAAATCCAAGCACACTCCTATGTGGGCAGCGCCTGCATAGCTTCAATCGTTTCTTGCCAAGAGGTCCACCATGTCCAATCAGAAGCAATACAGTCCGCTCCAACAAGCTGCCGATAGCCGCCAGGCCAACTTCGAGACGGCGTTGCGCATCGCGACGATCATGGCCGAGGCTAATGAGCGTCTGTTCAAACTGCAAAGCGAAGCCGCCAATGCAGCGTTCGAAGAGAACGCGAAGCAGCTCAGGGCCCTTCTCAACACCAGGGATGCCGCCGCTGTCGTGCAGGAATGGGCGGGCCGGTACCAAGCGAACATGCGCAGAATCCTGGAGGTCACCCGTACCTGCTTCGAGATCGTGCCGAACACCCAGGCCGCAATGGCCAAGCTGGTAGGTGAGCCTTTTGAGCCCTACAGCAACAAAACGCAGCAATACCTCGATGAGTTCACGGAGGCCATCACGGACGGGCGCGACGCGGCCGCGGTCGCAGTAAAGGATGTCCTCGCCAAGGCCATGGCGAGTGCGGGCGGAAACAAACCGGCAAACAAAGAAAGGGTTGCCTAAGTAGCTTAGAGCAGCCGATTCCTTGATGTCTTTGCTCAAGATCCAAGACCGAATCTGCTCCCTGTTAAAGGCCCTGACAGTCTGACTGTCGGGCTCTTTTTTTTGCATTAGAGATTGAGGGCGATGTGCGACTGACACATCGCCGCCGCATCTCACGTTCTTTCCTGCGCCCGGAGCACCACATGTACCTCATCCCCGCCCCTGTAAGATGGCGTGCTTCCCTGTCTTGCGTGACCGGTTTTTGAACTCATTGGATCAACAGGATGAGCCTGCCTTCGCGCAACGGTGCGCGACCTCTTGGGCTGCGCAAATATTCTGCCCGACGCAAGGTGCAAGCGATGACACCCATCTCCACCAGATCGCCGTACTCGCCGGTCTGGGCGTAGAAGCCGTAGTTGCCCTTGCCCTCGACGAGCTTGTTGACGACGACGGACGGCTTGATCGACAAATTTTTAGGACAGTTACTCAGCGGGTCGGGACGCGCGTGTGGCGCGGGCCAAGGGGGCCATAAGAGTTCAATCAAACCCCCGACGGCCTTGTTTACGAATCTCGAATGCAATCCCGACGACATGGCTAACTGCTGACTTCTTTCGCGGGTTGGGCAACGCAATTTCGTGTGTTTCGTCACAGTGTTGCACTTGAAGTAAAGCGGTCTCGACGAAACGGCGAAAAGCGAATTTGCTTTCGCCCATTCTTGGATGGGTTTGCTAATCCGCATGTCCCCGGTTCGCGCCTTGCTATTAACCAGGTGGCCGTGGGGTTGAATCCCATCCTGAGCGCAAGTTCAAAGCGGGGTTCTAATCCGCCTCTCTACACGCAAGCCGGGAGCTTCAATGCGCTGGCGGCGCTGGATGCGGCTTGAGCATAGGGACGTCGACTAATTTGGAGTGATGTCGTTTCTAAGAAACGATCGTTCGATTTGAAGGATAACGTCTTTTCCCATGGCTATCTTAGAATTGCAGCGGTTCAAGCCATTGATTCGTAAGCGGCTGGCGAAGTCATCTTGCCGACTTGAGCTCGGCTGAGGAGGCTCGTGTCCACTTAAGTTTCTGGTGGACACGTGAGCACTTCGGAGAACAGTTACGGGGATCGGCGCCGTCGTCGCCGGCATAGCGCTGAGTTCAAGGTGCGAGTCATAGCGGCCTGCCGCAGGCCCGGCGTGTCGATCGCTGCCGTGGCGCTCGATCACCGTTTGAACGCCAACCTCTTGCGACGCTGGGTGGTAGCGGCAGAACGCGCCGTCCAAGAAACGGGTCCGATCGCGGGACGCAGCGTGGCGCCAGCGAGTGCGATGCCAGCGAACGCGGCATTCGTTCCGGTGGAGGTACAAAGATCGCCGGTGGTCACGTCGCAGGAGATCGTGATCGAGCTTCGCCGCGGGTCGACGGTGGTGAAGGTGAGTTGGCCACTCGCCGCAGCGGCAGCCTGCGGTGCGTGGTTGGGCGAACTGCTGCGGTGATCCGCATCGAAGCAGTGTGGTTGGCGGTCGAGCCGCTGGACATGCGCGCCGGCACGGAGACGGCGCTGGCGCGCGTAGTGCGCGTGTTTGGCGAAGCACGCGCGCATCATGCGTACCTGTTTGCTAATCGACGCTGCAACCGCATCAAGGTGCTGGTGCATGATGGGATCGGGATTTGGCTGTGCGCCCGGCGACTGCACCAAGGCCGCTTCATCTGGGCGAGTGCCGAATCGGCTCCGCGCATGATGATCAGCACTGAGCAGCTGCAAGCATTGGTAATTGGCTTGCCATGGTGTCGCATCGGCGCACAGGCGACGATTCGCGTGGCGTGAAATTGCTGTTGTTCTGCGCCTCGCTGTGGCAGCATCGAGTTCCATGCAAGTGCACGATCAGCTCGCCGGCATGGACGCGCAACAACTGCGCGAATTCGCTGCCGGCCTGATCGATAGAGTTGCCCGCCAAGATCAGGAGCTGCGCTACAAGCAGCTCAAGATCGACCAGCTCACCCACGAGATGGCGGTGCTCAAGCGCTGGAAGTTTGCTGCCCGCAGCGAGCAGCTGCACGGCGGGCAAGGGAGCTTGCTCGAGGAGACCATCGACGCGGATCTCGAAGCAATCGGTGCGGAGCTCGCGGCGCTGCGATCCGGAGCGCCGGCGCAACCGCCCAAGGACCAACCGAAACGGACGCCGCTGCCGGCGCCCCTGCCGCGGATCGAAGTGCGGCACGAGCCGGAACGAACCGTGTGC
>VBCY01000055.1:526-2961 GCA_005882995.1 Betaproteobacteria bacterium | reverse complement strand
GAGTTTTGCTTGTACGACCTGAACCAGCGCAGGCTTAAGGCGTTGGATGACTACGGTGCCGGCGCGCTGCGTACTATCGCATCTACGCGACGCGCGACGGAAGGCACGTTCCGTACGTCGATGATGTCCCGTACAAAACGCGCGATCGCACGCTGCTGATTGCGCCGGCCGCCCTTAACGCTTGACTGCATTAGGTGCCATTAAGTGCCAAAAAGCTGACCCGCATGGAGAAGCGCCTAACTAAACATCAATATCGACGGAATGTTATTCCGCAGGTCCCAGGTTCGAGATGCTATGCTGGATTGGTGCTGAGCAGTTGAGGTGGTTATACAGTAACTGAGTCGTAATTCATTACCGACCAGGAGACCGATATGGACACCACCCTCATTGCACAAACGAAGCAAGCAGATCGCCGGTTGTATATCGCTTTTGATCTCGCGCAGCGGCAATGGCGGCTAGCCTTCACCGACGCCGTGGAGCGGCCGCGGTTGGTGACGATCGAGGCCGGTGACCAAGTCGCAGTGAAGGCGGCGATCGCGAAGGCCCGAACCCACTTCGGGCTCGATAAAGCGGCGCCGGTGGTGAGTTGTTACGAAGCCGGCCGAGATGGATTCTGGTTGCACCGCTGGTTGCTGGAATGCGGGGTGGAGAATCTGATCGTGGACTCGGGCAGTATCGAAGTGAACCGCCGGCAGCGTCGTGCCAAGACCGACCGGCTGGATGCGCTGAAGCTGTTATCGATGCTGATGCGCTACGTTGGCGGCGAGCGGCGAGTGTGGACGGTGCTGCACGTGCCCACGCCAGAGCAAGAGGATGCGCGGCGCCCGCATCGGGAGCGCGAGCGGCTCGAGCGTGAGCGCCTGGCGCACAGCAATCGCATCCGGGGGTTGCTGATGTTGCATAACATCCGGGTCAAGACCATTGGCGGGCCGAAGTGGCGGCAACGGCTAGAAGCGCTGCGTTGGCACTTACCGGCCCAGCTGTGGGCCGAGATTGGGCGCGAGAACGAGCGGCTGACGCTGCTATTGGAGCAGATGCGCGCGCTGGAAGCCGAGCGCGAGCAAAGCCGTGCCCGAGCCGACCCCATGCGGGACACGACCGCGAAGCTGGTCAAGCTGGTGAGCATTGGGCCGACGAGCGCCTGGGTGCTGACGCGGGAAGTGTTCTGGCGAACGTTGCGCAACCGGCGCGAGGTGGCCAATTGCGCCGGGCTCGCACCGACGCCCTACGCGAGCGGGGAGTCGGCGCGCGAGCAAGGCATTAGCAAGGCCGGCAACCGCCGTGTGCGCGTGCTGACGGTGCAACTTGCCTGGTGTTGGCTGCGCTACCAGCCACGTAGCGCGCTTGCCCAGTGGTTCAACGCGCGCTTCGCCGGTGGCGGCAGTCGCATCCGGCGCATCGGTATTGTCGCGCTGGCACGGCGGCTACTGATCGCGCTATGGCGCTATGTCGAATACGGCGTGATTCCCGAGGGCGCCACGCTTAAGACGCAACCCGTTTGATGCATGGACCGAGCAACGCTGACCGATACACACCAAGACAAGGCGCCCGCACCAGGGCTGGGTGAAGACAAGCACACCGATTTCGAGATTGGGGCGCCTTGAGCAACCAACGGTCCGAACAACACGCAAAGCGCGTGCATAGCATGAGGTGTTTGACAGACATGGGTGTCCACACGGATAGAAGGCCTATCGAGCGTTGCGCTCGATTCTTTGGAAACGGACCGCGGTGATGCCGGGCAGCGAGGCGGTTACGAGGAAGACGTTTGATCGATCGATATGAAAATAGCTTATCCAGTAGCGCGCTCACTCGGGGCGAGAGACGCGACGCTCGCGCGCGCATAGGATCGGCTAATCTTTATCGCATAGGAAGGAGTTGGGAACGACTCGACCCGCTCAATTGTTCGGCCACTCACTGAGCTGACTCAGGGGGACTTGACAATCCTCATAGAAGCCCTGGTCGGGGAGCCAATTACACATTGGCTTGCAGCGATAGCACCCGCTAACTTCTGCGCATTCTTGGGGTCTATTTTTGGGTCTATTTGGTCCGTCGCTCTATCCGCCGAATTGCATTTGATATCAGTTTCTTCAAGCCCTCTTGTTGGGGTCTAATGCGGTCCGTCGCTCTACTCGCCGAAGTGCATTGATATCAGTTCCTTCAAGACTCTTATTGGGGTCTGTGCGCTCCGTCGCTCGCTGTCGTTCGCAGTGTCTCTTGTGTCAGTTGCTTCAAGGCTTCAAGTAGATTTCCGTCGTCCGAACGTTATTGTTGCTATGCATGATACTGTTGCTTGCACGTTGACCGACGCGGCGTCCACAGCAATGCCGGAAGCCTATTCACGGGCATCGCATCGACGGCGCGCCTGACAACCACACTGTTGCGACGCACGGCTACGGCCAACGGATTCCTGAACCGATGGTCGCTGGATCCGCCTC
>VBCY01000055.1:0-358 GCA_005882995.1 Betaproteobacteria bacterium | reverse complement strand
TGCCCTGTCGATTGAAATCAATGACAGACAGCACAAGTACCTCTCCGCCGACCAACCGGCGCATAGCGCGGTAACGGCGACAAGTACGCAAGTAACGTTACGCGCGCAGGTGTCCGTCGGTGGGTTGCGCAAGGCCGCTTCGGACTTTCGCAGGCTTCGATCAACGACCCCTTCTAGCCTTGGCCGGCACTCGGATCGCGTCGATGAACGCCGCGAGCGCTGGCGATACTTGGCGTCGCCCTGGGTAATAGATGAAGAACCCGGGAAACGGCGGACACCAATCCTCGAGGACTCTCGCCAGCGTGCCGGCCTTAAGCGCGGCGATAACCTGATCCTCGATCAGGTAGGCAAGGCCGAA
>VBCY01000316.1 GCA_005882995.1 Betaproteobacteria bacterium | reverse complement strand
GGACGAAGCGATCGAGCGTGGTCAGATTCGGCGCGCGCTGCTTGGAGCGATTACTGATCAGAAGCTGATGTTTGAGCAGGAGAGACTCTGCGGCGACGGCACGTGCACCACCCGGGGCGGAGCAGCTTCGCGACGGTGACCAGTAGGTGGACGGCGAGGATGAGTAGTTCGCGCATGGAGCGAACGGTACCATCGTCGCCAGCGCGTGCAAGACTGCACCGCAATGGCGGATTCGCTCATACTACGATTTCGCCACCCACAGGTCGCAGGGCGTCGCGGAGCGAATCGACGCCGGAGGGTGCCTCAAACGGCACACATTCATGTGTGCCGTTAGCACACGCAATCTGCTCACTTTGCAACGTCTGAACGGCTCGAGCGGTTTCCCCAGCGGTGAATCACCTCCCTCGCCCGGCGCATGGACAGCTCCCTATTTGTTCTTGGGCAGCTTTGAGAGCCGCTATCTTAGGACGCGTGCACGACGTTTTCCTCTTGCCAACACCCTGGGGCGCTTGTGGGCAACGTTTGGGGAGCGGTTCTGGCTCATTTCGCGCAGGCTGGCCTGTACGAACGCGAAGTGAAGTTGCGCTGCGGACCGCGCAGTTTCCGGATCACGCGCCACGATCGCGTCAAAAATGGCGGCATGCTGTTCGTGGAGGATTGGGATGTTCTCTTGCTGCCGATAGAGCAGATCGCGCGCAAGGTATGAGCTGGTGCGTAACAGATCGAAGATTCCATGAACGATGTGCACCAAGGCGACGTTCTTGGAGGCTTCGGCAATTGTCATGTGAAACTCTGTGTCGGCCCCCGCGTCCGCGAGCGCATCGTGTTTGCCCAGCTGCTTCTGCATGGCGTTGAAGGTTCTGCGCAGCTTGTTCAGGTCGGCCCTGGTGGCGTTAATCGCCGCATAGTACGCAGCCATTGCCTCTAGCCCATACCGGACCTCCTGGACATCCTGCGCTGCCTTTGGGTGGCGATGGAGCAAGTGGACCAGCGGATCCGTAATCGTTGGCGCCGACACATCGGTGACCGCGAGGCTGCCACCACGCCCCGCTCGCAGGAGTCCGCGCGCCTCCAGCTTGAGCAAGGCTTCGCGCAACGAAGGACGCGAAACGTCGAGCCGTTTAGAAAGGTTCCGTTCGGCGGGAAGGAGTTCGCCCGGCCGCAGAGTGCCATCCACGATCAGCTGCTCGAGCTGTTCAGAGATCGCATCGGAAAGTCGCACACGAGGCGGGGGTTGGACTCTGTGAAATGACATACGTACCGTAAGCGTATTGAAGTGCGTTTCATGTTAACTGGTCCGCACCTGCGCAGCAATGGAGCGATCCTGATTGACATCCCCAATTCCCGTGGTATGCTTGGTCTGACCACGCAGACCACGCACCGGGCGAGGCGTAGTTAGCGGGTTGGCCCTTGCGAACTGGCTTTAGGTTGCAGAACTCATCGAACAGGCCCACCCGCGCGAATACCCAGTCCGTGGATCGACACGCCAAATCGCCTACTGCACGGCCAAACGACCGTGGTGCGCAGCAAAGGGAGAGAACTGTTGGACGGCCAGCAACGCACGGAGGGAAGTAATCAGGTCACCAGATGCAATGCCCTCCGGGCGCGTAGCGAGCGTGGGCGGTCATAGCCGATCGGGACCAGGGCGAACCGCCACGTGATCTTCTGGACCCCTTGCTTAGTCGGGGCATGCCGAGGAGGCCTCGCTACTAGCGCCCGGTCCATCAAACCGTGACCGAGATGAAGACAAGCATGCCGCGATCGCCATTTCGATCAGATAAAGCACACGCCGTCCCTTGGTGGTGGACTGCGCCGGCCAGCGCTGGCTACCTATTCCAGCAGCTCGCTCCATGTTGCCCGCTGAAGATGATGGACGCTATGCGCGGTCATTGCGCACATTCGGTCGCCTTGCGTAACTAACTTCGTCCTCTTTGGACTCCTCCGCTCCAATGGGTACACCCGCCACACGCTTCGGAACCACTCTCACCATGTGTCGGTTTTAACAGAGAAGGTAATCGCCATGACACGCATGACCGCGGTCGACGCTGCTGTATTGGTGATGGAGAAAGAAGGTGTTAGTCATGCCTTTGGGATTCCGGGGGCGGCGATCAATCCCTTGTACGCAGCGATGAGGCGCCGCGGTAGCATCACTCATATACTCGCGCGCCATGTGGAAGGCGCTTCGCACATGGCGGAAGGCTATACCCGCGCCCGCTTCGGCAATATCGGGGTCTGCATCGGCACTTCGGGCCCGGCAGGCACGGACATGATCACGGGGCTTTATTCCGCCCAGGCCGACTCGATACCGATCCTGTGCATCACCGGGCAGGCGCCCCGACCACGGCTGTACAAGGAAGACTTCCAGGCGGTGGACATCGAAGCCATTTCCAAGCCGGTTACCAAGTGGTCGGTTACGGTACGCGAGCCGGCGCTGGTGCCGCGCGCATTCCAACAGGCTTTCCATCTCATGCGCTCAGGGCGGCCGGGGCCGGTGCTTATTGATCTTCCATTCGACGTGCAGATGGCGGAGATCGAGTTTGATGCGGACACCTATCGATCCTTGCCGGCATATAAGCCTGCGGCTGACCGCGCCCAGATCGAGAAGGCGCTCGCCATGCTGAACGATGCCGAGTGGCCGCTCATCGTCGCGGGTGGTGGCATCGTCAACGCCGACGCATCGGCGCTTCTGGTGCAATTCGCCGAGGTTACCGGTGTGCCGGTCATCCCGACGCTCATGGGCTGGGGCACCATCCCCGACGATCACCCGCTGATGGTGGGCATGGTGGGCTTGCAGACCGCCCACCGCTACGGAAATGCGACGCTTCTGGAATCGGACTTCGTGCTGGGCATCGGCAATCGCTGGGCCAATCGCCACACCGGCGGCATCGATACCTACACGCAGGGCCGCAAGTTCGTCCATATCGACATCGAGCCCACCCAGATAGGCCGGGTGTTCTGCCCCGAGTTGGGCATCGTCTCTGATGCCAAGGCCGCACTCGAGCTGTTCGTGGAAGTCGCTGGGGAGTGGAGAGCGGCGGGCAAGCTCAAGGATCGCACCGATTGGGTCAATCAGTGCCACGCGCGCAAGCGCACTATGCTGCGCAAGACTCACTTCGACGAGGTCCCGATCAAACCGCAGCGCGTGTACGAGGAAATGAACAAAGTCTTCGGTAGGGACACTTGCTACGTAAGCACGATTGGTTTGTCTCAAATCGCCGCCGCGCAATTCCTGCACGTGCACAAGCCGCGCTACTGGATCAACTGCGGCCAGGCGGGCCCCCTCGGCTGGACCATACCGGCCGCGTTGGGTGTGTGCGTTGCCGATCCCGATCGTCAGGTCGTTGCCATATCGGGCGACTACGACTTCCAGTTCATGATCGAGGAGCTGGCGGTGGGCGCCCAGTTCAAGCTGCCCTATATCCACGTGCTTGTGAACAACTCCTATTTGGGCTTGATCCGCCAGTCGCAGCGCGGCTTCAACATGGACTACTGCGTGCAGCTGTCGTTCGAGAACGCCAATGCGCCCGAGATCAACGAATACGGCGTCGACCATGTCGCGGTAGTGGAGGGTCTCGGGTGCAAGGCGATCCGGGTGGTCAAGCCCAAGGAGATCCTGCCGGCGTTTGAGCAGGCAGAGAAATGGTTAAAGGAGCACCGGGTCCCGGTGGTGGTGGAGATCATCTTGGAGCGCGTCACGAATATCGCCATGGGCACGGAGATCAATAACATCACCGAGTTCGAGGCTCTGGTCGAGGACATCGCCGCCGACGCACCCACGGCGATTGCGCTGGATTGGGAGCTCGAGACGGAAGCATAGCGAGGAGAACGGAGAACAAGACTACGCTGGTCCAGGTAATGAGCAACACATACCGGGGAAAACCCGCATTGCCGATCTTTTGTCACTGAAGCATGACAAGGCTATCACTATGCCAAAGCTGGCCGCTAACCTCACGATGCTCTTCAATGAGGTCGACTTCCTGGATCGTTTCGAAGCAGCAGCGAAGGCTGGCTTCAAAGGCGCCGAGTATCTGTTTCCGTATTCGTATCCGAAGGAGCAACTCGCCGAGAAGCTCGACCGGTATGGGCTCATTCAGGTGCTTCACAACCTTCCGGCAGGTGACTGGGCCAAAGGTGAGCGCGGTATCGCCTGCCTGCCCGGTCGCGTCGGAGAATTGCAAGATGGGGTAGGTAAGACTATTGACTATGCGAAGGCCTTGGGGTGCAAGCAAGTCAATTGCTTGGCCGGGGTCGCTCCTCGAGACGTCGCCGCGGAGAAGGTGCATGAAACCTTCGTGGCCAACCTCAGATTTGCCGCGGACAAGCTTCAGGCGGCCGGCATCCCGCTGCTAATCGAGCCGTGCAACACCCGTGATATTCCGGGTTTCTATCTCAACCACTCGCAGCAGGCGCTTGCCGTCATCGATGAAGTCGGCTCGGACAACCTTTGGCTGCAGTATGACATTTATCACATGCAGATCATGGAGGGCGATCTCGCCCCCACCATCGAGCGCAACCGCGAGCGCATTACGCATATGCAGCTTGCCGATAACCCCGGTCGCAACGAACCCGGCACGGGCGAAATCAATTACCCGTTCTTACTGCAGTTTATCGATAAGCTGGGCTACGAAGGCTGGATGGGCTGCGAGTACAAACCGGCAAGGACGACGCTGGAAGGCTTGGGATGGACGAAGCCTTACCTATGAGCTTTTTCGCAACTTAACCCTACGAACGATACCGATCAGTAAGGAGTGAGGCATGAGCAAGGTTGGTTTCATCGGTCTTGGCATCATGGGCGCCCCGATGGCTGGACACCTCCGCGCAGGCGGTCACGAGCTCTGCATCTACGATGTTAAGCCAGCGCCCAAGAGTCTCACTGACCAAGGCGCGGTCGTATGCGGCTCCGCGAAGGAGGTGGCCGAGAAGTCCGACATCATCATCAGCATGGTGCCGGACACGCCGCACGTGGCAGCGGTCCTGTTCGGCGAGAATGGCGTTGCGAGCGGGCTCTCCCAGGGCAAGATCGTGATCGACATGAGTTCCATCTCGCCGATCGAGACCAAGCGCTTCGCGCAGAAGATCAATGTGCTCGGCTGCCAGTACCTGGACGCGCCGGTCTCCGGCGGTGAAGTAGGCGCCAAGGCGGCCTCGCTCACGATCATGGTAGGCGGCCCCGAAGACGCGTTCAAAAGAGTAAAGCCGCTTTTCGAACTCATGGGCAAGAACGTGACGCTGGTGGGTGGCAACGGTGACGGTCAGACCTGCAAGGTGGCGAACCAGATCATTGTTGCGCTCAACATCGAGGCGGTGGGCGAGGCGCTGCTCTTCGCCTCCAGGATGGGGGCCGACCCCGCCAGGGTGCGCGCAGCGCTGATGGGCGGCTTCGCCGCCTCGCGCATTCTCGAAGTACATGGCGAGCGCATGGTGAAGCGCACCTTCGATCCGGGTTTTCGCATCGAACTGCATCAGAAGGACTTGAATCTGGCGCTGCAGAGTGCGAAGGCGCTCGGACTGTCACTGCCCAACACGGCGACCGCGCAGGAGCTTTTCAACGCCTGCGTCGCGCACGGCGGCAAGGCCTGGGACCACTCGGCACTGGTGCGCGCACTGGAGCTCCTGGCGAACCACGAGATCGGCCAGAAGACGCCGGCCATGCTCGATTGAGAGGACAAGCAGCTTCACGAAGATAAGAGGATGGAGGGGAAGCGACTTATCCTCACGGTGCTTGGCAGGTTCTCGAACAATGCCGTCATAGGCGACGCAAGATGGATACACCGCGGAAGTTGTTGAGACGCATGTTCGACGCGGCGATCAATGCCGCCCAGCCGGCGCACTGCATTGCGCCTCATCTGCCGGCCCCTCCTCGTGGCCGCATGCTTGTAATTGGCGCCGGCAAGGCGTCTGCGGCGATGGCCAAGGCGATGGAGGACAGCTGGCCTGGCGAGCTCTCCGGCTTGGTAGTTACCCGCTATGGCTATGGCGTGCCCTGCCGGCGCATCGAAATCGTCGAGGCGGCGCACCCGGTGCCGGACGCAGCCGGCATCGACGCCGCCCGCCGCATCCAGAACCTAGTTCGAGACTTGACCGCGGATGATCTCGTGCTCTGCCTTATTTCCGGCGGCGGCTCCTCCCTGCTGGTGGCCCCCATCGAAGGCCTGACGCTGGAAGACAAGCAGGCGGTCAACCGCGCCCTGCTCACGTCGGGGGCAACCATCAGCGAGATGAACTGTGTACGACGGCATCTCTCCGCGATCAAGGGCGGGCGACTTGCGGCGGCATGCCACCCCGCCAAGGTCGTGACCCTGCTGCTTTCTGACGTGCCCGGCGACAACCCCAGGGACATCGCCTCGGGTCCCACAGTGCCCGATCCCACGACGTGCGCCGACGCTTTGGCAATCATCAAGCGTTACGGTATCGACGCGCCACGCCAGGTGCTCGAGGTCCTCGAAAGCGGCCGCGGTGAGACGGTGAAGCCCAATGATCCGCGCATTGCCGGTATCGATACGCGCATGATCGCGACACCGCAAATGGCCTTGGAGGCCGCCGCCGCAATCGCACGGCAGGCCGGCATCCCGACCGCGATACTCGGCGACAGCATCGAGGGCGAGGCGCGCGACGTGGCCAAGGTGATGGCCGGTATGGCGTGCTGCTCTCCGGCGGCGAGACCACCGTCACGGTGCGCGGCAACGGCCGCGGTGGGCGCAATGTCGAATTTCCCCTGTCGCTCGGCATCGCGCTCGAGGACCATCCTGGCATCCACGCGATAGCGGGGGATACCGACGGGGTTGACGGCCAAGAGGAAATCGCCGGCGCTTACCTCGGGCCCGACTCGCTGGCGCGTGCCTGGGCTAAAGGCATCAAGCCCGGGGACAGCCTCGCCAACAACGACGGTCATGGTTTCTTCCAAGCTTTAGGCGACTCGGTGGTGACCGGGCCGACGCTCACTAATGTCAACGACTTCCGCGCCATATTGATAAGCGATGAAGCCAGGAGGGCGACCCTCGCCGGCAGTTAATCGTCATGCGCCGCTACCGCCACGCCAAAATCGTCGCGACACTCGGGCCGTCGAGCTCGGATGCCAAGACCATCCGCGCCTTGTTCGATGCCGGGGCGGACGTCTTTCGGCTGAACTTCAGTCACGGCAGCCAGGCGGAGCACAAGGAGCGCCTCGACATCATCCGCGCGGTCGAGCGCGACACCGGCCGTCCAATCGCGGTGCTGCTCGATTTGCAAGGACCGAAGCTGCGCGTGGGTACGTTCGCGCAAGGCCCGGTAGAGCTCAAGGCGGGTGCTGCCTTCCGGCTCGATATGGATCCTAAGCCGGGCGACGCAACCCGTGCGCCATTGCTTCATCCGGAGATATTTGCGGCGTTGACGCCCGATACCGACTTGCTGCTCGACGACGGCAAGCTGCGGCTCAAGGTCGACGCCTGCGGACCGGATTTCGCCGCCACGCGGGTCACCACTGGCGGGCCGCTCTCCGACCGCAAGGGTGTCAATGTCCCCGGCGTGATCCTGCCGATCTCCATCATCACCGAGAAGGACCGCAAAGATCTGGAGTTCGGGCTCGAGCTCGGTGTGGACTGGCTTGCGCTTTCGTTCGTACAGCGTCCGCAGGACCTGGACGAAGCGCGTTCGCTCATCAAGGGTCGCGCGGCGATCATGGCGAAGCTGGAAAAACCAGCCGCGGTTGAATCGCTCGATGCTATCGTCGCGCTCTCTGACGGCGTGATGGTCGCGCGCGGCGACCTCGGTGTCGAGCTCCCCGCCGAGCAGGTGCCCCCCATCCAGAAGCGCATGGTCCGAGCCTGCCGCATGGCCGGCAAGCCGGTCATCGTCGCGACCCAGATGCTGGATTCGATGGTAAACGCGCCGGTGCCTACCCGCGCCGAGGCGTCCGACGTGGCGACCGCGGTGTACGACGGTGCCGATGCGGTCATGCTGTCCGCCGAATCGGCGAGCGGCAAATATCCGGTGGAGGCCGTTCAAATGATGAATCGCATCATCACGCAAGTGGAAAGCGATCCCCATTACCGCGAGGTGATCGAAGCCTCCCGCACCCCTGCAGAGTCGACCGTGTCCGATGCCATCTTCTGCGCCATGCGGCGCGTGGCGGGATTGCTGCGCCTTGCCGCTACGGTGACCTACACCAGCTCGGGCTATTCGAGCCTGCGTGCCGCGCGCGAGCGTCCGGCCGCGCCCATTGTGAGCCTCACGCCGGACATCCGCACGGCACGGCGGCTCGCACTGGTGTGGGGGGTGCATTCGGTGCTCGCTCCTGACGTAAGAGACGTCACCGAGATGGTGGACAACGCCCGCGAGACCGCGCTGCGCGAAGAATTCGCTCGGCCTGGCGATACCGTCGTGATTGCCGCCGGCATGCCGTTCGGCGTCGCGGGCACCACCAACCTGCTGCGCATTGCGCAGATTTAGCGGCGCGCACGCGGTTCGCGCGTCGGGGCAATAAACGCCGCAGGCATCGGGCGAGAAGATCGGAGTTACGGACCCAAGCCACATTGCGTTCAGTGTTCTTGCAAGGAGATCCTCTCATGTCGCTCAAAGACATACTTACCTTGATCGCCGTGACGGCCGCACTGGTTGCCGCGGTGCCGTCTGCGTTCGCCGATGAGTTGGAGGACATTATCCAGTCCGGCGTCATCAAGATCGCTGTGCCGGCAGACTTCCCGCCGTTCGGCTCGGTTGGCAAAGATGGACAGGCAGAGGGTTACGATGTTGAGGTCGCCAAACTCGTGGCGCGAGACCTTGGCGTCAAGCTCGAACTGGTGCCGGTAACCAGTCCGAATCGCGTCGCGTATCTGTTAACCGGAAAGGTGGACCTGGTTATCTCCAGTTTAGGCGCGAATCCGGAGCGCGCGAAAGTGATCGCTTTTACCGACGCCTACGCGCCGTTCTACTTGGGTATTTTTGGTGACGCGAAGACGCAAGTGCAATCGGCTGTCGATCTCGCCGGCAAGACCATCGGCGTGACCCGCGGGACCATCGAGGACGCCGAGCTCACGCGGCTCGCGCCCAAGACCGCCACCGTTCAACGCTTCGAGGACAACGCGCTGACATTAGCTGCGCTGGCCTCCGGAAAAGTGGATCTGATCGCGACCGGTAGTGCCACCGCTGGCTCTCTCTCCAGGAAGAGCCCCGGTAAGGCCGAGAAGAAGTTCGTGCTGAGGGACTCTCCCGCCCATGTCGGCGTGCGCAAGAGCGAACCCGATCTGGTGGCGTGGTTGAACGTGTTCATCCATTACCACCAAAAGCCTGGCGGCGAGCTCGACGCTCTCGCTCAAAAATGGCTGGGCCAATCGCTCGCCGGCTTACCGCCGTTCTAGAACGCAGCTCCAGCCCGCGCCACCTTTTGCTGCGCAACTGGCCGATCGACCACACCGAGGAATCCACCATGGCGAGGATCAAGGACATTCGAGGCCTCGAGATTCTCGACTCGCGCGGCAATCCGACCGTTGCCGCTAGCGTTGTTCTAGACTCGGGCGCCAGCGGCCAGGCGGCCTCGCCATCGGGCGCCTCGACCGGCACCCGAGAAGCGGTCGAGCTGCGCGACAACGACCCCAAGCGCTATGGTGGCAAGGGCGTGACGAAGGCCGTGGCCCAGGTAAACGGCGAGCTGCGCGATACGCTCATCGGCCACGACGCCGCTGACCAGGCGAGCGTCGACCGCACCATGATCGAACTCGATGGCACCCGCAACAAGTCCCGCTTGGGTGCCAATGCCATCCTGGCGGTGTCGCTCTCCGTGGCGAAAGCCGCCGCTCAGGACGTGAATCTGCCGCTCTACCGATACATTGCCCGCAACAACGGACAAGCAGGCAAGCTCACGCTGCCGGTGCCGATGATGAATATTGTTAACGGCGGCGTGCATGCTGACAACAAAGTGGACATGCAGGAGTTCATGATCCTGCCGGTGGGCGCCCCGAGCTTTCGTGAAGCGTTGCGCTACGGCGTCGAAGTATTCCACGCTCTGAAAGCGGTGCTGCGCGCCAAGGGCATGAGCACCTCGGTGGGTGATGAGGGCGGCTTCGCGCCCGATCTGTCGTCCAACGAAGCTGCGCTCGAAACCATTCTGCAAGCGATCGAGAAGGCGGGCTACAAGCCTGGCAGCGATATCTACCTGGGACTCGACCCTCCAAGCTCCGAGTTCTACAACGACGGTCGCTATGAGCTCGCCTCCGAGGGCAAGTGCTTGAGCTCGGAGGCGTTCGCCGACTACTTTGCGGCGTGGGTCAAGCAATACCCCATCCTCTCGATCGAAGACGGGATGGCCGAGGGCGATTGGGACGGCTGGAAACTGCTCACCGAGCGCCTCGGCGATCGGGTCCAACTGATAGGCGATGACCTGTTCGTCACCAATACCGAAATCCTGAAACAAGGCATCGATCGTAGCGTGGCGAATTCCATCCTGATCAAGTTGAACCAGATCGGCACCTTAAGCGAAACGCTGGCGGCTATCGAGATGGCGACCAAGGCGGGTTACTCCGCCGTGGTCTCTCACCGATCCGGCGAGACCGAGGATGTGACGATCGCCGATCTGGCTGTGGCGACGAGCGCCACGCAGATCAAGACCGGCTCGCTGTGCCGTTCGGATCGGGTCGCAAAGTACAACCGACTCTTGTGGATAGAAAGCGAGCTTGGTGCCGATGCGGTCTATGGGGGGCGAGCTGCCTTCCCGGTCCTGGCGAAGGGCTAGTTTGATTTCTCTCTGCCGAAGTAGGGGTCATAGCCGACGCGCGGCGCAGAGAGGCGTGCGTGGGCAGCAACTATTCTGGGCAATGCGATGCCCGGCCGGATTGATTGTTAAGACAGGAGCTGAGGAGGAGATATGAAATTCTTTAAAACCCTGTTCGGTCAAGTCGTCCTGGCGGTGATTATCGGCATCGTTCTCGGTATGGTCGTTCCCGATTTTGCCGCCAAGTTGAAGCCACTCGGCGACGCCTTCATCAAGCTGATAAAGGTGCTGATTACACCCATCGTTTTTTGCGTCGTCGTGCTGGGCATCGCCGGTGCAGGCGACCTGAAGAAAGTCGGCCGGGTCGGCGTGAAGGCCGTCATCTACTTCGAAGTCGTCACCACAATAGCGCTGTTTTTGGGCATTGCACTTGCCTACTTCTTCCAGCCCGGCGTCGGCATGAACGTCGATCCGCAGTCACTGGATGCGGGAGCGCTCAGCTCCTACGTGTCCAGCGCACAACAGGTGAAGAGCCAGAGCACGGTGGACTTCCTGATGAAGCTGATCCCAACGACCTTCGTCAATGCCTTTGCCGGCGGCGACGTGCTGCAGGTGCTGCTGATCTCGATTGGTTTTGGCTGCGCTCTCGCGTTGCTCGGCCAACCGGGCAAACCATTCCTGTCGCTCATCGAGCAGGCATCACATGTGTTCTTCAAGATGATGTTCTTCGTCGTCAAGTTGGCGCCGTTGGGTGTGCTGGGTGCGATCGCCTTCACCGTCGGCAAATACGGTGTCGGCTCGCTCAAGCAGCTGGGCTACCTGGTGGCGCTGTTCTATGTGACGGTGGGCATTTTTGTCCTCGTCGTTCTTGGCAGCATTCTGCGCATCGCGGGGTTCAATATTTTCAAGTTCATCCGCTATCTGCGTGAGGAACTGATGATCGTGCTGGGCACGGCCTCGTCGGACAGCGTGCTGCCGCAGGTGATGCGCAAGCTCGAGCGGATGGGCATTAAGGACTCGACCGTGGGCCTCGTCATTCCCACAGGCTATTCATTCAATCTGGACGCCTTCTCGATCTATCTGACGCTCGCCGCCGTATTCATCGCCCAAGCGACGAACACACCGTTGTCAATGTCGGATTTGCTGACGATTCTGGTGATCGCCTTGATCACCTCGAAGGGTGCGCACGGCGTACCTGGGTCCGCGATTGTCATCCTTGCCGCGACCCTCACGGCGATTCCGGCAATTCCTGTGATTGGGCTGGTACTGGTGCTCTCGGTCGACTGGTTCATGGGCATGGCGCGCGCGCTGGGCAATCTCATCGGCAACTGCGTGGCGACCGTGGTCGTGGCTGTCTGGGAGAAGGATATCGACAAGAACCAGGCTCGGCGCGTACTCGACGGAGAAATCGAGGTCGACCTCGACGAGCACGTCGAGGATCTCGGGCAGATCACGGCGCCAAGCCCAACGAGCGCCGCGGCCAACCCTTAAGCGTGACCTTCTAGTCAAATTGGTGCGTAGGAAGCGGGCATGGACTAAATGTGTTGTGGAGCACGCTGTTATTAACGATGACCCCAATGGTCGCGGAAAACTGAACAGGATTAGTCATGGCTGACGTTGACCCCGGGAAGCTACGCTTTGGCCCGGAAATCATGGCCCGGCTTGAGCAGCTCGGGTCCATCTCGCATGACCGCGGGGCGCTCTCCAGGCACTTCCTGACGCCAGAGCATAAGGCCGCCGGCGAGCTGATCAAAAGCTGGATGGAAGAGGCGGGCATGCAGGCCAGGTTCGATGCCATCGGCAATGTCGTTGGTCGCTATGAGGGTCTTCGGCCCGGCTTGCCTACAGTACTGACCGGTTCGCACTTCGATACCGTGCGCGACGCCGGCAAGTACGATGGCATGCTTGGCGTTGTCACGCCGATCTCGTGCGTGAAAGCGCTGCATGAGGTCGGTGGACACCTGCCCTTCGCCATCGAGGTGATCGGCTTCGCCGATGAGGAAGGAGTGCGCTTTAATTCCACGCTGTTGGGCAGCCGCGCGGTCGCCGGAACGTTCGATCCCATGCTGCTCGACAAGACGGATGCAGAAGGCATCACCATGGCCGAAGCGTTGCACCGCTTCGGTCTGGATCCGGCGCGCGTCCGCGAAGCGGCCCATAACCCCGAGAATGTCTTGGGCTACGTCGAGATCCATATCGAGCAGGGCCCGGTATTGCTGAACGAGGGTCTGCCGGTCGGCGTCGTCACCTCGATCGCCGGAGCAAACCGCTTCGTGGTACGGGTCGAAGGGCAGGCCGGGCACGCCGGCACGGTGCCGATGGACCACCGCCAGGACGCGGCGACCGCAGCGGCGGAGATGCTGCTCTTTATCGAGAAGCGCTGCCAAGGCATTGAGTCGCTGGTCGGCACGGTGGGCGTGCTCAAAGTACCCAATGGCGCCACCAATGTGATTCCCGGTGTGGCCTAATTCACCATCGACATACGCGCCGGAGACGACGCGATTCGCAAGGCCGCGGTCGCCGACGTGTTATGGGAAATCGAAGCCATCGCGGTGCGCCGCAAGGTCAAGGCCGTGGTCACCCCGCAACACGACGCGCATGCGAGCCCGTGCGCACCGTGGATCATGGAGCATATCGCTGAGCAGATCCGCGCCGAAGGCATCGAGCCGCGCTTTCTCGCCAGCGGCGCAGGGCATGATGGTATGGCGATATCCGACATGACCGGCATCGGCATGCTGTTCGTACGTTGCGGCAACGGCGGCATCAGTCATCACCCGGCCGAAACCATGACCGTGGAGGATGCGGACCTGGGCGCTCGCATATTCCTCAACGTGCTGCGCAATTTCAAACCCAAGGCGGCGAGCTGACGCCTCTTGAAAACATAAGGAACAGAGCAAGTGAGCAACGCCACCCAGGAAAGAATTGCGACCTTTCTTCGTGATAAGCAGGCGGCCGAGACCGCATTTATCGCGGAGTTGGTCAAGGTCCCCTCCGACAACCCGCCGGGCGATTGCGCACCCCACGCCAAGCGCGCGGCCGAGCTACTGGAAGGGCTTGGCTTCAGGGTCGAACAGTACGCCGTGCCTGATGACGCGGTGCGAGCGAGCGGCATGATCTCCGCGACTAACCTGGTGGTGCGCGAGCGCTTCGGCGACGGCCCCGTCATCGCCTGTAACGCCCACGGCGACGTGGTGCCGCCGGGCTTGGGCTGGAGCGTCGATCCGTATGGGGCGCAGATCAAGGACGGCTACATGTACGGCCGGGGCGTGGCGGTTTCGAAGTCCGACTTCGCGACGTACGCCTTCGCTTTGCTTGCGCTCCAGGCGAGCGGCGCGAAGCTCAACGGTACTGTGGAACTCCATCTCACGTACGACGAAGAAGCCGGTGGCTTGATCGGACCCGCCCGGCTGCTCGAACAGAAAATCTCTCAACCCGACTACGCCATCTCAGCGGGCTTCTCCTACGCTGTCACCACGGCCCATAACGGGTGCTTGCATTTGGAAGTGGAAGTGATCGGCAAATCGGCCCACGCCGCGATGCCTTCGACCGGAGTGGATGCCTTGGAGGCGGCCACCGGAGTGCTGTCCGACACTTACGCTATCCGCAAGACCTATGCGCAGAGGAAATCGAAAATCGCGGGCATCGACAGCCCCACGCTGACGGTGGGACTCATTACCGGCGGCATCAACACGAATGTCGTGCCGGACACCGTCACGCTACGCCTCGACCGTCGCATCATTCCCGAAGAAGACCCGGCGCAGGTCGAAGCGACGCTGACGAAACAGATCAAGGAGTCGGCAGCCAAGTGGCCTGGCATCTCATGCAATGTGCGCCGCATCCTGCTGGCAGTGCCGTTCGTGCCGATGCCGGGTCAGGAGAAATTGG
Source organism: Betaproteobacteria bacterium (assembly GCA_005882995.1). GTDB lineage: Bacteria > Pseudomonadota > Gammaproteobacteria > Burkholderiales > Casimicrobiaceae > PALSA-1003. The sequence continues at coordinate 4,544 of VBCY01000316.1, read as the reverse complement.
TCGAGGCAATCACTCGCAACGGCACGAACATCATGGGCGAAGAGGTCAAGTCCCGAGGCTCGCCGCTGTACACCGATGCGCGCCTGTATTCGGCCACCGGCGTCCCCACCGTGCTCTACGGCGCCGGCCCGCACACACTGCTCGAAGCCAACGGCCACCGCGCCGACGAGAAGTTGAAGCTGGATGACCTGCACAAAGCGACCCTGGTGATCGCGCTCGCCATATACGACCTGCTAGGAGAGTAAGCATGAGCATCAGCCTACCGAACGGTGTTGCCATCTCCGCGCCGATCACGTTGGAATATGCCGATATCCTCACGTCCGACGCCCTGGCCTTCGTCGCCAAGCTGCATCGCACTTTCGAGCCGCGTCGCCAGGAGTTGCTCGCGCGTCGGGTTGCGCGGCAGCTGGACTTCGACGCCGGCAAGCGGCCCGACTTCCTTACGGAGACCCGAGCGATTCGGCAGAGTGATTGGACGATAGCGTCGTTACCGGCCGATTTGCAGTGCCGGCGGGTCGAGATCACCGGTCCAGTCGAGCGCAAGATGATCATCAACGCGCTCAACTCCGGCGCCGACAGCTACATGGCCGACTTCGAAGACTCGAATACGCCGACCTGGGCGAATCAGATCGAGGGCCACATCAACCTGAAAGATGCTGTCCGCCGCACCATCGGTCTGGAACAGGGTGGAAAGACTTACCGGTTGAACGAGAAAACCGCCACCCTGATCGCGCGGCCGCGTGGCTGGCACATGGACGAAAAGCATGTAACCGTGGACGGGAAGCCAATCTCCGGCGGCATTTTCGACTTCGCGCTCTACTTCTGGCACAACGCGCAAGAATTGCTCGCGCGCGGCAGCGGCCCTTATTTCTATCTGCCGAAGATGGAGTCTTACCTCGAAGCGAGATTATGGAACGATATTTTTGGTGTTGCCCTGGATGAACTGTCGATTCCGCGCGGCACGATCAAGGCCACCGTGCTCGTCGAGACCATCACGGCGGCGTTCGAGATGGACGAGATCCTGTACGAACTCAGGGAGCATTCGGCCGGGTTAAACGCCGGTCGCTGGGACTACATCTTCTCCGCCATCAAGAAGTTCAGGAACAACAGGAACTTCTGTCTCGCTGACCGGGGTTTGGTCACCATGCGGGTGCCATTCATGAACGCCTACGCCCAACTCCTGGTGAAAACATGCCATCGGCGCAATGCGCCCGCCATCGGTGGCATGAGCGCGCTTATTCCCATTAAAGGCGATCCCGAGGCTAACGAAAGAGCCTTGGAAGGCGTGCGCGGCGACAAGCAGCGTGCTGCTGCTGACGGTTACGACGGCGGCTGGGTGGCTCACCCGGGGTTGGTCCCCATTGCGATGCACGAGTTCGTGAAGGTGCTTGGGGCGCGCCCGCACCAGATCGACAAGAAGCGCGACGACGTGAATGTCAGGGCCGAGGACCTACTCGACTTCCAGCCGGAGAAGCCGATCACGGAGGCGGGGCTGCGCATGAACATCAATGTGGGCATCCAGTATCTCGGCTCGTGGCTCGCCGGCAACGGCTGCGTGCCGATCTTCAATCTGATGGAGGACGCTGCCACAGCGGAGATCTCGCGCTCGCAAATCTGGCAATGGATTCGCAGTTCGAAAGGCGTCCTGGAAGATGGGCGTAAGGTCTCGAAGGAACTGTTCCGCCAGTTGCTGCCAGAGGAAGTCGAGAAGGTGCGCGAGTATGTCGGTGAAGCGCAGTACCGCGCCGGCAAATACGAAGACGCAGCGAAAATGTTTGAGCAGATTACTGCCTCCGACAAATTCGTGGAGTTCCTGACCTTGCCGGCATACGAGACCATTGCCTAGTCTCGCCTCTGTGGTCCGCAATAATTCGCGCCACGGCTGCCTCCGTGTCCGACGCCTGCAGACACGGGCTGACCCTGGCATGATGAGCGCATGCTACAGGTGGCGCGAGCAATCATCGGAGTCGTCTCGGACGTCCTGAGGCTGGGCGTCTCATTTTTGCGCTCGTCAAGCGCGATCCGTGCTGATGACCTGGTTCTTCGCAAACAGCTCGCGAGTTACATCGAGCGTGGTATCAAACCCCGACGCGTGGATCACGCTACTCGCGTCAGCCTCGCACTGTTCACCAGACTCTTCGATTGGCGCGATGCGGTGGTCAGCGTGCTACCGTCGACGATCGTTCGCGGGCATCGACTGGGGTGGCGGATCTTCTGGCGCTGGAAGTGCAGGGCGGTCCGACCACCGATTACGGCAGAATTGCGTGGCTTGATTCGCAGGATGGCCGCAGAGAACCCGCTATGGGGCGAGGAGAGAATTGCCAATGAGCTGTTGGTCAAGCTCGGTATCCGGGTCTCGCCGAGAACGGTCGGCAAGTACATGCCGAAGCGACCGCCGGGGCAACCGCGTGGTGATCAGCGCTGGTCCACCTTCCTGAAGAACCATGCAAAGGCGATTCTCGCGTGCGACTTCTCCGTGGCTGTCACTGCCACGTTTCGGATGCTATACGTATTCGTTGTCATTGAGCACGGCACACGTCGTTTGGCCCACGTGAGTGTGACCGCACACCCGAGTGCGGCCCGGACGCTGCAGCAGTTGCGGGAGGTCGTCGGCGAGGAAGGCGGGCATCAGTACCTTATCCATGACCGAGACAAGATATTCGCGAAGCACCTTGATGACTCAATCAGGGCCTTGGGTATCGAAGTGTTGCGATCACCAGTGGCGAGTCCCAGAGCGAATTCAATTTGCGAACGCGTGATCGGGACAATACGAAGAGAATGCCTCGACTGGATGATTCCGTTGTCTGGTACACATCTGCGGTCAATTCTGAAATCGTGGGTAGAACATTACAACCGCGGTAGACCGCATAGCATGTTGGGACCTGGCGTACCGGATCCGCCGCGGGGCGCTGTGTAGTCCCGAAATCCGAATCCCGACATCGATTGGCGGCGGGTTGCGCTCGTGCTCGCGAAATCGGTCCTGGGAGGCTTGCATCATGAGTATTCGATTGTAACCGCGAGCGCGTGAGCGGCTCGCCAAGAGTAAGAGGAAACAAAGGGGCGCGATTATTTGGGAAGCACAGAGGCCTTGCGCGAGATTCCGGCCGGCAGCACCGCAAGCTACGCCGAGATCGCCGAGCGCATCGGTGCGCCGAAGTCGGTGCGCGCGGTCGCGCAAGCCTGCGGTGCAAACACGCTCGCGGTGGCGATCCCCTGCCATCGGGTCGTGCGTCAGGACGGCAACCTGTCGGGGTACCGCTGGGGCGTGCAACGCAAGCAGGCGCTGCTCGAGCGCGAGGCTGAGCGATGAATGCACGCGTCGACGTTGATCTGCTGACTGGCGCAGCCGATGCGGTCGTCGAGCTGCGCCAGGGCGATGCGGTGGTGTTCGCCGTCCACCATCGTCCGGTGCGCGGCACGCGCGGGTTCTACCGCGTCAACATGAGCCACGGTGTCAGCGGGATGCGCGTCGGGCATCGGCACACCCTGGGAATCATCTTCCACGACGCAAACTGAACGGTGACGCGTGATGCGCCAGTTGTTCGACGTGGCCGACACAACGCAAGCCGAGCCCCTGTGCGCGGGCGCGGTTCTATTGCGCGGATTTGCACGGGCGTTGGAGGTAGCGCTGCTCGACGGCGTGCGCGAGGTGGTCGCGCAGGCGCCGTTACGCCAGATGATCACGCCGGGCGGGTTGCGCATGTCGGTCGCTATGACCAATTGCGGATCGCTTGGATGGATCAACGATCGAGCCGGGTACCGCTATGCAGCGTTCGACCCCGCATCAGGCCTGCCATGGCCAGCGATCCCCGCTGCGTTCGCGGCGCTGGCCAGCGACGCGGCCGAACCGGCCGGCTTTGCAAACTTTAACCCCGATGTTTGCCTCATCAGTCGTTACGAAGCGGGCACGCGGCTGTCGCTGCATCAGGACCGCGACGAGCGCGACTATGAACAGCCGATCGTTTCAGTCTCGCTGGGGGTGGGTGCGATGTTCCTGTTCGGCGGACTAAAGCGATCGGACCGGACGGCGCGGCTGCGGCTCGAACACGGTGATGTCGTTGTCTGGGGTGGACCGGCGCGCCTGCGCTGTCACGGCGTGCTGCCGCTCGAGACAGGGTCGCATCCGCTGACCGGTGCGCAACGATTCAACATGACGTTTCGCAAGGCAGCGTGAAGCGCTCGATGCGATCGGGAGTCTTCTCGCTGCTGGTGAGCACGCTGTGCTGCGCGCCAGTTGCCTCTGCGCAACCATTTGCTCCGCGCCTTTACGAGGTCGCCACCGAAACGGGCTTGCCACATCTGGAGGAGAACCTGCGCTACGCGACCACACACTCGAAGCTGTGCATCGGTCGGGCGCAACTTGCGACCGCGTTTCCGATCCTGCAACACGAGGCCTTAAAAGGATGCAAGCTCGACCACGAACGCAGCGCCGCGTCATCCGTGCACCTGCTCCTGAGCTGCGAGGCCGGGAGCAGCACGACCGGCGCGGCAGAGTGGCAGGTCGACGAGCTCGGCATCCGCGGCACGTTGGACGTCAAGCTGGG
>VBCY01000315.1 GCA_005882995.1 Betaproteobacteria bacterium | reverse complement strand
GGCGTCTCCGGTTTTCGGACGAGTGTTTCCAGGCAGGCGTCGTAGGTCTCGGCGCGACCCTACTTGAAGCACTACTCGCCTTCCTCAGGCCGAAGCACGCGACGGAAAAACTACTAATTTGTCCCTTGAGTGCTTGACTTTACAATTTGCGCAGAACAAAGTGTTGTATATAAGATCCGCCGTCGCCAGCTCCTGCGTAAGCACCTGCGTCGCGCAGAGTGGATTTGACTGCCCAAGGAATCGTGTTTCGAGCGGCGAAAGAACTGCACCGCGAGATCGGGTAACTACGTGCGACGGGTCGAGGCCAGATGGGATGCTCGTCCACTAGCCCGGCCGCGGCGTACTGCGTGATCAAAAGCAAGTCGCCAGATTTTCACAAGCTGATGTTGATGACGAATACCGATGTCGCCGGCATACGGCTGTCCGGGACCTCCGTGCCAGCCGCGACGCATGTGGAGTGCGTGCAGGTGTGGTGCGGTCGGAGACCTATGCAACGCGGACGGCTCGACCGATGCCGTTTCAGCACATGCCGCACGAATATCCCGATCTGCATGCGCTGCTGCTTGCTTCAGGGATGTGCTTCGAAGCCAAGTGCGGCATCTCTAAAGGACAACTGAAATGAGCAAGGAGGAGTCGATGAATACGTCAGAAAACCTGATGCGCGCAACACCCCTCAACGCGTGCAAGGCTTACGTGCAGTGCGGGAGCACGGCGTCGGCACGAGGTTGGTTCGATAACGGTGGATTCGCAAGAGTCTTGCGGAAAAGGCGCAGAATCCTCACCACGATTGGCGCGGCAGTGCTAATCGGAAGCAACGTCTGCACGACAATTATTGCTGACGCACGCGTGACTCGCTTCGTCGTTGAGCAACGACAGCCTTATGCCGGAGGTGCGCAATTCGGGGACGCTGGAACGTTTGAGCGACTGGTCGGTACGGCTTCCTTCGAAGTCGACCCGAACGATCCACTCAATGCCGTGATAGTGAACCTCGACAAAGCACCTAGAAACGCTCGCGGCATGGTTGAGTTCACCGCTCCGTTCTGGATTGTAAAGCCGGTCGATATGTCGCGTGGCAACCAGAAGATCTGGTATGCCATCAACAATCGTGGCAATTCCGATCTGGCATTTCGCGCGACATTGGCGGATGTGCCGACTTTGATGGCGAAAAGGCTGGAACTTGGGTTCGCGCATGTCGACGCGGGTTGGCACGGGGACGGAATTGCCAACCCCGGCCACCTGCCTACGACGAATATCTTTACCCTGCCGTTGATCGTGGCCCCCTGGAAGCCATACGAGGCTGCCGACACCAACACCGCTCACGCCACGATGACCGTTCGTGACAGGCAAGACGCTCCGAGAACCACGATCCCGCCCGATCGCTGGGCCTTCGGCCAATGCGCAACGGGTCAGGGCGGCCTCGTGCCGACGACAAGCGACCTGTGCCTGTTCGACGGCTTTCAGGCGAACAAGATGTACGAGCTGATTTACACCGCGAAAAATCCGATCGTGATGGGGCTTGCATATGCAGTGACGCGCGATGTCGGCTCGTTCGTTCGATATCAAACCCAGGATGACTTTGGGAATCCCAATCCACTCGCGCTGTCGCCGACACAAATCGGAATTCGTCGCTCGTATACGTGGGGCTCCTCGTCAACGGGGATGTACTTGAGGGATTGGCTGTATCTTGGTTTCAACGAAGACGAGGCTCACCGCAAGGTCTTCGATGGCGCGAGCATCAATATCGCGGGAACGCACCGACTTTTTGCCAACGTCCAGTTTGCGCACCCGACGTTCTATTCCCGCCAGGACGCCAATCATGATTACACGTCCAATTCGTATCCGCCGCACACTTTTGCGGTCACGACCGATCCGATCTCTGGCATCACCGATGGCATTCTGAAGCGACCTGCGACCGATCCGTTCGTGATGCAGATCGATGGAGATCTCGAGCTGTGGCAATTCAAGGGATCGCTCCATGTCGCGGACGGCCTGGGACGACCGGTACCGACACCTGCAAACGTGCGACTCTACTTCATCTCGGGCGCAAGTCACGGCCAGATCGGGCAAGGTGTATTAAGCGGCCCACTGGATGCCGCAGCACCTGGCGCGTGCCAGTATGGTCAGCAGCGTACGAATCCGGTTGACGCCACCCGACGGGCGCTCGTCGTGGCGATGGATAACTGGGTGGACAAGGGGATCGATCCTCCCGCAAGCAACTATCCTCGATTGGAGAACGGTACGCTCGTGCCGCTCAGCCAGATACGCGCAACATTCCCGACAATCCCTGGGTTCCAAGCTGCGTTGATGCTGGAAAACGAGGTGAACCTGCTGAACTTCGGACCATCGTTCAACAGCCGCGGTGGCCTTGAAGAAATCCTCCCACCCATTGCGGGGGGTGGGTATCAGTTGTTTCAGGCAAGACTCGACGAAGACGGTCTGCCTGTTTCGGGCGTGAGACAGATGGAGGTTCGTGTCCCGCTCGGCACCAACACGGGCTACAACATGCGCGCCGCGCCGCGTCTGCCTGATCAATGTGGTCTCAGCGGAGCCTATTTTCCGTTCGCAACCACACAGGCCGAGCGAATAGCCACTGGAGATTCGCGGCTGTCACTGCAGGAGCGCTATGGCGATCACACGGACTTCACGCTGGCAGTGATGCGCGCAGCTAAAGACCTCTTCAGGGAAGGCTTCATGTTGAACGAAGACGCGATCCGGTATATCCAGACCGCCGCATCTAGCGCCGTGTTGCGCTGACAGCGCATCGCCGCCTTGGCCAGCGCGTTCGCTTACTGCTCGAATAGGCATTGTCAGGTTAAGAAGCGACGAAACCGCTCATCGTCGCCTGGTCGGCGGGTATGTCGGCGGGGAGAGTTGTCTTGCCGAACAACTGCATATTGGTTTCTTTGAGACTGTGTGACGGCCCTTGATCAATCGCTGTGTAGTTGCCGCCACGTCGCATATTAAGGCGGTGGTCTTCGGGTCGTTGGGTTTTCGGTAATTCGTCGCATTGACGCCCGAGAGCCCCTCGCCGACGCCGAGATAACCGAACACGTGATCGAACGAGCGATTCTCAAGCATAAGCACCACAACGTGGTCGAATAGCCGCTTGGCCATGATCCATCCCTGTGTGACGTCAATATCGGCGACGGTATCGGGTTGTCCCGGAACC
>VBCY01000314.1 GCA_005882995.1 Betaproteobacteria bacterium | reverse complement strand
CCGTTGTCTGACGCGTTCATCTCTTTTCCTCCAACGTTTTTTGCTGCCTGCGTATTGAGAATTACGCAACTGAGTGACGTTTGACCCTCACCCCTAACCCCTCTCCCGGCGGGAGAGGGGTTAGGGGTGAGGAAACGCTCAATAGTATGCTAGCAGCGCACACGCGCCGCAACCAAGGCATGTTTCATCGCCCCGCCGGAATAGGCCGCACCGACAGCACGCCGTCGATGGCGCCGATGGACCGTATCACTTCGGCGCTTACCCGGCTGTCGACGTCGACCAGCGTGTACGCCAGCTCGCCGCGCGACTTGTTCACCATGTTGTGGATGTTGAGCGCCGCGTGGGCCATCGTCGTCGAAATCTGCCCGAGCATGTTCGGCACATTGGCGTTGGCGATGGCCACGCGGTGGGGAGATTCACGCGGCATTTCGACATTGGGGAAATTGACGGCGTTCGCTATATTGCCGTGCTCCAGAAATTCGCGAACCTGGTCGACCACCATCACGGCACAGTTCTGTTCAGCCTCCTCGGTTGACGCGCCGAGGTGCGGCAACGCCGCGACACCCGGCTCGGCGACGAGTTTCGCGCTGGGAAAGTCGCACAGATAGTATTTCAGGCGATGCGCACGCAACGCCGCGATGACGGCGTCCTCATCGACGATTGCATCCCGAGCGAAGTTGAGCAGCACGGCCCCAGGCTTCATGACCGAAAGCCGCTTCGAGTCGATGAGATGACGGGTCGCTGCCGCCAGCGGCAGGTGAAGGGTGACGAAATCCGCATGCTTGAGTAGCTCTTCGACCGTATTGGCTTTGCGCACGCTCGACGGCAGTCGCCATGCGCCCTCCACGGTGATCTCGGGATCGAAGCCGGTGACTTTCATGCCGAGCTTGATCGCCGTGTCGGCGACCAGCCCGCCGACCGCGCCCAGTCCGATGATTCCCAGCGTCCGGCCGGGCAGCTCGGTCCCCGCGAACTGCTTTTTGCCCTCCTCGACTCGCTGCTCCAGAGCGGACTTCTCCCCTTTGAGCCCCGCGACATAACCGAGCGCCGGGATCACATTGCGCGCGGCGAGCAGCAACGCGGCGAGAACGAGCTCCTTGACGGCGTTGGCATTCGCGCCCGGCGCGTTGAAGACCGGAACCCCGCGCTTCGACATCTGCGCCACGGGAATGTTGTTGGTTCCCGCTCCCGCTCGGCCGATCGCCTTCACGCTCGGCGGGATGGTCATTTCGAGCATGTTGTGCGAGCGCACCAGGATGGCGTCCGGGCGTTCTGCCGTCTTGCTGACCGAATAGCGTTCGCTCGGAAAGCGGTGCAGCCCCTGGCTCGAAATCTGGTTGAGCGTGAGGATCTGGTACTTGTGCACCGAAGCGTCTTTAACCATTTCGCTGCTCGAAATCCTGCATGTATTCGACGAGTGCACGCACACCCTCGACCGGCATCGCGTTGTAGATCGACGCGCGCATCCCGCCCACCGCGCGGTGGCCCTTCAACTGCACCATGCCGCGCTCCTTCGCGCCTTTCAAAAAGGCCTCGTCGAGCGTTTCGTCGGACAGCCTGAACACCACGTTCATGCGCGAGCGATCCTCTTTCCGAACGCCGTTCGCATAGAACTGGGTGTGGTCGAGATAGTCGTAGAGGAGTTGCGCCTTGGCGATGTTTCTTCGCTCGATGGCAGCAATGCCTCCCTGCGCCTGCAGCCACTCGAACACCAGTCCAGCGATGTAGATGGCATACGTAGCCGGGGTGTTCAACATGGATTCGGCAGCTGACTGCTCCTTCCAATGGAAAACCGACGGCGTGATGGGTAGCGCACAATCGAGAAGGTCGTCGCGCACGATCACCAGCGTCAAGCCGGCGGAGCCCGCGTTCTTTTGCGCACCGGCGTAGATTACGCCGTACTTCGACACCTCGATCACCCGCGACAGGATGTGCGACGACATGTCGGCCACGAGCGGCAATTCACCTGTGTCCGGGGTCCATTGGTACTCCAGCCCGCCGATGGTCTCATTGGTGCAGACGTGGACGTACGCGGCGTCGCTCGAGAGCTTCCACGTATCTTGCGCCGGGACGTACGTGAACTTCTTGTCCTCGGAAGACGCTGCGACGTTCACCGCGCAGTACTTGCCCGCCTCCTTGATCGATTTCTTCGACCACTCGCCGGTGTTGACGTAGTCGGCGACGGACCGGCCACGCAGCAGATTCATGGGCACGAGCGCGTTATCTGCGATCGCGCCTCCCTGCAGGAAAAGCACTTTGTAGTGCGTGGGTATGGCCAGCAGCGCGCGCAGGTCGGCCTCGACCTTTTCGGCGATGGAGATGAACTCCTTGCCGCGATGGCTCATCTCCATCACCGACATGCCGCTGCCGTGCCAGTCGAGCATTTCGGCGGCTGCCTTTTGCAATACGGGCTCGGGCAGCACTGCAGGACCCGCGCTGAAATTGAAGACTCGCATGAGGATTTCCGAGTTGGTCCCGTCGTTCTCCGCAATAAAAGGGGCGCCCGAGCGGCGCCCCCTTTTTAGGCCTGAGAAGTGGTTATCTTGGTTGTGAGACAGTCCGCAGGTAGGGTTTGTGGGTCTTGAAGCCCTGAGGATACTTTTTCTTCGCGTCATCGTCGGATACCGACGTCGGGATGATGACGTCTTCGCCCGGCTTCCAGTTCACCGGTGTCGCCACCGTGTGCTTGGCGTTGAGCTGGACTGAATCGAGCAGTCGTAGAATCTCGTCGAAGTTGCGGCCGGTGCTCATGGGATACGCGATCATCGCCTTGATCTTCTTGTCCGGCCCGATGATGTATACGGTGCGAACCGTGGCATTGTCCACCGCCGTCCGCTTGCCGCCGCTCGCGTTGGGATGAATCATGTCGTATGCCTTGGCCACGGCGAGATTCTCATCGCCGACCATCGGATAATTTACGGCGTAGCCCTGCGTTTCCTGGATGTCCTTGACCCAGGACTTGTGGTCCGCCACCGGATCGACGCTGAGGCCAATGATCTTGGTGTTGCGCTTGTCGAACTCGGGTTTGAGCTTGGCCATGTAACCGAGCTCGGTGGTGCACACCGGCGTGAAATCTTTCGGATGCGAGAAGAGGACCGCCCACTTGTCGCCAATCCAGTCGTGAAAATGAATCGTCCCTTCGGTTGTTTCCGCCGTGAAGTCCGGCGCTTCGTCACCTATGCGTGGCATGTTGAACCTCCATTGCATTGATCGATTCCGGCAGGCCGGCTTATTCGTTGTCGAGCCGTCGGAGATTCGCGCTCAGCCCCCCGGCTGAGCGTCTAAGAAGATTAAGTATATCGCCATCCGCCACTCAATTCAGTAATAAGCTCATGATAATGTGTTCATGAAGTGCCTGACCGAGGATCCCATGAAGCTTTTAAACGTAATCTGTTGCGTCGCTTTCGCGCTGATCGTCGCGACGACTCAGGCGCTGGCGGACGATACGCTCAAGCTCGCCATCGGGCAGCGCGGCAACTGGGAAAACGCGGCCCCGGAACTCGGACAGAAAGCGGGGATATTCAAGAAGCACGGCTTGGCGCTGGAAATCCTCTACACCCAAGGCGCGGGCGAAACCCTGCAGGCGGTGATCTCGGGCAGCGTGGACCTGGGGCTGGGCGTCGGAACCGCAGGAGTCCTCGGCGCCTTTTCAAAGGGCGCACCGGTGCGTGCGATCGCCAATTCGACGACAGGCGCAGACGATCTGTTCTGGTACGTTCCGGCGGCATCGCCGATAAAAAGCATCAAGGACGCGGCCGGAAAGACCATCGCCTACTCGACCAACGGTTCGTCGACCAATCTTGCTGTGCTCGCCTTCATCCGCCAGTTCGGTGTGGATATGAAGCCTGTCGCGACCGGCAGCCCGGCATCCACCTTCACTCAGACCATGTCAGGTCAGGTCGACATCGGCTGGTCATCGCCGCCCTTCGGAGTCGAGGCCTTGCAGCAGGGGCGCATCCGGCTGGTTGTTCGCGAGAGCGACGTGCCGTCCTTTCGCAACCAGACAGTGAGACTGATGATCGCCAACACCGCGACGGCGGAAAAGCGGCGCGGCGCAATCGATCGCTTTGTCGAGGCCTATCGCGAGACCCTCGACTGGATGTATTCCGACCCCGCCGCACTCAAAGCCTACGCCGAATGGGTGAATATCCCGGAGAGCCTTGCCAAGGAAGTTCGCGATCAGTTCTATCCCAAGGACAACCTTCGGCTCGACCGCCTCTCCGGGCTCGATGAGGCGATGGCCGATGCGGTAAGCCTTAAATTTCTTTCCGCTCCACTGACCAAGCAACAGCAGGACGAGCTGTTCAAGTATTACGCGCGTCCGGCTAAGTGAGCATCATTCAAGCGGCCCGATCTCCCGCTGCCACAACTCCCACGCACGCGGCACTTGCGTCTCATTGGTTGCGCTCGCCTTCGCCGCTTCGCTTCGGTTCAGGTAGACCACGTCACCCAGCGTCATCGCCTGCATTTGCAGCCTGGCATTCACCTCGGTATACACCGCCCGATAGACCACCTGCTCGAGCGACGCGCCGACGACCGTCGAGCCATGCCCGCGCATCAGCACCGCCGAGCGCGATCCCAGCGCCGCAGCCAGGGCGGCCCCCAAGGCATTGCTGCTCACCAACAGGTCGGTGTCGCCCGCGACATCCCGAATCTCGAACAAGCCCGCACCCTCGCCCAAAAAACCGCACATATGGAAGATGGGTCGCAGGGGCTTTCGTGTTGCGCCGAACGGAATCACACTCGGCGAATGGCTATGTACCACCGCCTGCACCTCGGGACGCGCACGATAGATTTCGCCGTGGATGAAACGCTCCAGATAGACACGGCGGCCGTCGGCATCGAGCGCCGTGCCGTCGAGATCGAAAGTGAGGACGTCTTCCCGGCGGACCAGCGCGGGCGCCATGTTGCGTGCGAGCAGAAAGTGATCGGGCGACTTGTCGTGACGCACGCTCACATGCCCGAAACTGTCGACGACGCCTTGGTGGTAGAGAATTCGATTGGCAACGGCGAGTTTTTCGACCAGCGCGGCGTCGGCAGCCTTGGGAATCACGATGCGTCTCCAGCAGAGTGAACGTTGCAGTGCGCCATCATATGCGAAAAAATGTGGGACATACGACTGACCGGATGCCGATCATGAGCATTTTCCTTCGCCTGCTTGGCGCGGGGCTTTTTGCGCTCGCGGCCATGACCGCGTCTGCGCAATATCCGTCGCGTCCCGTCAGGATCATCGTGCCGATTCCCGCGGGAGGAGCACCAGACGTCGTGGCTCGAGTGGTCGGACAAAAGCTTTCGGAGCTCCTGGGTCAACCCGTCGCGGTGGAGAACCACGCCGGCTCCAACGGAAACATCGCCGGAGACTTGGTCGCCAAGGCGCCACCTGACGGCTACACATTGCTGCTCGGCCAGGACAGCCTCATTACCATCAATCCGCATCTGTATGCGACGATGCCCTTCGATGCGCTGAAGGATCTCGCGCCCGTCGCGACCGTCGCGGCGAACCAGTTCGTGCTCTCGGTGAACCCGTCACTGCCGGTGAAGAGCTTCCAGGAATTCATTGACTATGCGCGCCGCGCGCAGCCGCCGCTTGCCTACGCCTCAGGGGGCAATGGCAGCCAGCATCACCTGTCGATGGAGATGCTTAAAGCCAGGGCGGGTATCGATTTGCTGCACGTCCCGTTCAAAGGCGGCTCGCCGGCGACCACGGCCACCGTCGCCGGCGACACGCAAGCGATGTTCTCCGGAACGTCGACATCGGCGCAGATCAAGGCCGGCAAATTGCGCGCGCTCGCGGTAACCGGAGCGAAGCGATCCTCCGACTTTCCCGATCTGCCGACAATCGGCGAGTTCTATCCGGGGTACGAGGTGACGATCTGGCTCGCGCTGTTCGCTCCTGCCGGTACACCTCAGCCGATCATCGAGCGGTTGCGCACAGTCGTCGCCAAGGCGCTCGTGTCGCCGGAGTTCAAGGAAAAGCTCAACGCAGCGGGAGGCCTGGAGCCCTTTGTTTCGACTCCTGAGGAGTTTGCCGCGCTCATCCGCCGCGATTACGACAAGTACGGCAAGATCGTAAAAGCGGTCGGCATCAAGGTCGACTAAAGCCCCGGCACGAGCCTCACCATGTCGCAAATTCAGCTCTCACTCGCCATCGGCGAGTACGACCATGTGCGCGACGTGCTCGACGGTGTCGTGCCCATTGACGGCGTCGATCTGACCGTCTTGCGTCTGCCGGTCGAAGAGATGTTCTATCGCTTCATCATGCATGAAGAGTTTGACGTCTCGGAAGCTTCATTCGCCAAGATGGCTGCGTTTGCCGCGCAGGGTGACCGCCGCTTCGTGCCGCTTCCGGTTTTTCCCTCGCGCGTATTTCGGCACTCTTCGATCTACGTTCGCAGCAACGCTGGCATCGGCAGCCCGGAGGAACTCGCCGGCAGGCGCGTCGGCGTGCCGGAGTGGGCACAAACGGCCGCGGTCTATTCGCGCGGTCTGCTTGCGCACGAGTACGGCGTCGATCTGACTGCGATCGATTGGTATCAAGGTGGTGTGAATCAGGCGGGCCGTCGCGAAAAGGTTGCGCTCGATCTGCCGCCGGAATTTCGTCTCACGGTCATCGCGGATCGATCGCTGTCCGATATGCTCATCGCCGGCGAGCTCGATGCGATGCTCTCCGCGCGAGCGCCCGCATCATTCCTGTCGGGCGATACACGGATACGACGGCTCTTCTCCGACTATCGACCGGTCGAGCTCGCCTACGCTCGCAAGACCGGCATCTTTCCGATCATGCATGTCGTTGCGATGCGCCGCGAGATCTACGAGCGCGACCGCTGGCTGGCAATGAGCCTGTGCAAGGCCTTCGACAAGGCAAGAAGGCGCAGTCTCGAACGCGCGGCAGAGGTCGCGGTCTCCTTCTTTCCCCTGCCATGGATCGCCGACGAGCTGCGCATCGCACGTGGGCTCTTTGGCGACGATCCGTGGCCTTACGGCGTCGCCGCCAACCGCAGGACGCTGGACGCGTTTCTGCAATATGCGCATGAGCAGGGTGTCTGTCGTCGCCGTTTAACGAGCGAAGAGCTCTTTCCTGCCGAAGTGTTGGAGACGTTCAAGATCTGAGGATCGGCGTCGCTGTTCCGCTAAAGCTAGCGCTTAACCTCGCACAATCGCACCTTACGGTAATTCTCCTCTCGCTGCGCACTCGCGGAGATGGCAATTGCAGCGGGTTAGTGGTAGGTTGGGTACTGACAATTGTGATCGACCAGAACTTCGAAAAAAAGGAGAAAAGATGAAATACGTGATTAGCTGGTTTGAACGCCCGCAGGGTTCGCCCGTTGAATATGAGAATGCCCAGAAGCGAATCCTCGAGGTATTCGGTCAATGGAAGGCGCCCGCCAATTTCAGGATCGAATTTTTCGTAATACGAGTCGGCGAGTGGGGCGGGCACATGTTGATGGAATGCGACGATCCGGTGACGATTCATAAGTTTTGCTCGATGCTGCCCGCATTTGTATTCCAGGTGCACCCGGTAATCCCGGTCGAGGATGCAGTCCGGGGCGAACTTGAAGTCATCGCTTGGCGCGACGGACTGAAGAGCAAGTAAAGTCTTCGATTCTGAGACGTACGCAGTTCACCCAACCGCCGTGGCGGACATGGGGGTTCATGATTAAAAGGTACGACTTCAAACGTAACCAGGAACATCGCCTTTGGGCCGCGAGCAGCCTGATCGACGACTGCCCCAGTTGAACGCTCTGCCGTCGTTCAACCACGTATTGCCCAACAGCGTTTCGGCATAGCGGCCGAGGAAGCTTGACCTGCCCGACCTGCGGCGGCTGAGGAACATCGCTGCATTCCATCCAACCCTGGACGTTGCCATGTGCCAGCGCAAGCAGTTGACTGTTGTCGTACTGTCTATCCTCATAGCTGGCTGCCACGGTGCGTCGACCAGCTTTCAAAATCACGCCGCAACGGCGGAAGGTTCCACACCACAAGCAGTGGGGCCCTCAGCTGCATCGGGGGGCGTCGGGAGCGGCGAAGCGCTTCGCGTCAGCTTCACTGAGGCGGCTGCGTCGGCGGATGCCCGAACGAGAGCGCCAACCAATCCGAACCGTGTCGAGTTCGACCGTGGGCGCCTTCCAGAGCTGCCGTCTGTACCCACTTCCGGCACCCGCAAGCAGGCGTCCACGCGCGGTTTCGCCACTCCGCAGCCATCTCGTATTCGTCTCTGTGACATTGCAGGGTTTCCCTGCCCGTTCGATGGCGTCGCTCAAGACAATTGCGCCAGTTGCACCAATCCGCCACCGGACCCTAACGCCGCCGTCGGCGCGGGCAAGATCGTCGAGGTTGTCAACGACCTCATCCAGGTCACAAACAGGTTGGGTGCGGTGCAGTGTGGAGGTCCCGTGACTCTGAACCGCCTCTTAAGAACCGCTGACAGCCTGACTGACCCACGCGTGCAGTTTGACAACGTGAATCGGCGCTTCAGTCTATCGGTTACTGTCAGCTCGGTATCCGCCTCATCCACTCCCGCCATGTGGGTAGCGACTAGCGAGAGCGAGGACCCATGCGGCAGCTGGTTCCTCTATCGACTTACGTTCCACGGAGATCCCTACCCCACGGGCACAATGCTGGATTTTCCGATGCTGGGCCAGGACACCCACGCCCTGCTCATCTCGATCAGGACCTGCCTGCGTAACAAGAACTGCCTCGACGCGGACGGCGCGATCTTCACCGTATTCGGACTGCCCAAATCCATTGTCTACTCAGGCACCCATGTGGAGTTCAACAGTTTCCAAGTAGATTCACTCACCGCGCCGGTCACCAACGCCGGCCAGCCCATGATCGCCAGCTCGGTCAGTTTCTTCCTGGCCGCAGTACCCGGCACCGGATACAAGCTGTATCGACTGACCAATAGCGGCGGTCCAGGTGCCAGCTTGACGAAGACAACTATCTCCGAGCCATTCTCGAAACCACCGCGACGGATCAATCAGCCCGGTACCACCGCCACACTCGATCCCTCCGACGGCAACATCCTCGCATCACCGTACTTCGAAGGCACGTTCATTTGGTTCACCCATGATGGGGACGATGATGGCTTTCCTACCGTGCGATACGGGGCCGTGGACACGCGCAACAACACCGCTGTGACGGCTTGGGCATTCCACAGCGGAAGCAGCGACGACTTCAATCCTTCTCTCGCAGTGGGGATCACGCCACGCGGAAAGACCGTGTATCTGAACTGGGCGTTTACCGACACCCCTGCCGGGACGGCGACCTCAGACGTGTTCGCGTCCGGGGATGCCAGTCAGCCGATCGTGACGATCGCAGGTCCGGGCACGATCTACGCCTCCGGGGGCATCAGTACCCAGGGCAGATTCGGTGACTTTTCCTCGGTGTCCGTGGATCCGAGTGTCAGCGGTTGTGCTTTCGCCACGCAGCAGTATTTTGGTGCCAATGGAAACTGGAAGACGCGCATCGCGCCCATCGGCCAGTGTGAAAGCGTTGTGAATGCCTCCACGCGTTAATTCGTCGCCACTCACTAGTGCACGCAGGCGTGGAGGTCCTGCCGAACCATCGAGAGGAGCCCTGAGCTCGGTCGGCGCTCAGTTGATTCGCCGCGCGCGGCCTCTCTCGCGCGCGACGCCAAGTCGGTGAAATTGTCGCTTCGGTACTGCACTCGAACTGGTGCTGAAAGCCAGCTGGCGCGCTAGGGATTCACGCTCCGCAGCGGCCCATGGTCATCGGGGAAGTTACTCGTATTCAGGACCTGAATGCCGGCATTGTGCTCGCCATTAAATGGGGTCACTGTGGCGGGGCAGCCTGCCGACTGAGCGTCGGCCGGAGAATCGAACCAAAGCCCGAGGTGGTACATCTGAATAGGATTGAAGGGAGGATTTAAGCTGGCATCGGGAAACGGCCCGTCGAATACCACCGGTGCCGGCGCCGAGCCGGGCGCCACGGCAAATGTCTCGATACTGAAGAGGCCTACAAACTGCTGATGTCCGCGGCCGTGCTTGTCGGTCTCGATGTCGCCTTGATACCAGGAGATGCCAAACGGCGCCTTCGGGACTTGGACGACAAAGAGATTAAAGGTGGCGTTGGGAGGCATGCCTTGCACGCTCACATCCATGATATCTACAGGACCTGTGGGCGTAATCTTCACGTCAGCGCTCGCGTCCGGCAGGCAGGTCTTCGCGCCGCTCGAAACAACCATGTCGAAAGCCGTGGAGTGCCTCGAATTCGGAGCAGCCATCAGTGGAGACGCTGTCAGTAACAGCCCAATCCCGGCCGCACCTGCCAGTAAGAAATGTAATCTCCTGAACATTTTGATATCTCCTTTTCGGGGGTTTCAAAAGCCCGCCCTCACCCCGCAAAATAAGGGAAAGCATCGCCGACGCGAGCCGTCGGTCATTGGTTTATCGCCGCATCATACTACGCTCTCAGGCGGGACTTCGCGCCCGCCGGCTGGTGACTGCTTTCGAGATATTTTCGCGTCGGTGCCGAACGTCTCCAGGGGCCCGACTTCTGCCGAACATAATTATTGGATGCTATGTTGCTATTGAGCACAGCGAAAAAGAGAACTTCGCCGACACAAAACATAGCCATCGTCTGATGGCGGAACTCAGGCGGCCTGCTTACGATCAAGTCTTGGTCGTTTGATTTAAACCCGGACTGAGGAAATTGGCCATGGTCGTCGAATTTGCCACTGCTTTTGCATTTATTCTTTTCGCGGGATTTGTTGGTCTGGGTCTGCTCGTTATGAAGAAATAGGTTTAGGACTTGGGTTAGAGCGTAGTAAGAAGATACGCGTTTGGACGCGGATCCAAGGGCTCTGGGCTACGGGTGTCAGCAACAAGGGATGTTGCTGACCAGTGGCGTTGGTTCCAAATCTTCGGAATTGTTCACAGCGGTCACAGCGATAAACGTCACCCAGTTGCGCGAGAGGCTGCCGATCGGGAAGCGTGTTTTTCCCTTCCGTTGTCGTCGCCGGAACGCGAAAGCAAGGGACGCCGCGCACCGCAAAAGCCTTCAAGCCCGATTGCGGCACGGCGTTCGCTGCGCTCGGGCTGCTTGCGGCGCCCGCACTGCTGGCGAACGCAATTACCGAGCTTAGCTGCCGACGATAGCAACAAAGTGGGCCGGTAGCCCGGCCCACCCATTTCCTGTGCCGGCTCCGCAGGGGACTCCGACTCGAGGAAGAGTCCGTCTTATTGTTTTTGGTGTCGTTGCTTTCCGTGCAAGAGTCGTAGGGAGGATGAGGCCAGTCAACTACAGTCTATTCACCGTTGCCGTCGCTGAAGTTGCCGATTTCTCTCCCTACATAGCGCGCATTCTGCAGGCCCGGCGGCGGCGGCAAAATCGGCGTTCGTCTGATATTGATGTAGGACCGGCGCGAAGAAGGCTGCTACTAGCGAGCTTCTCGCGCATCGTCGCGATTCACGACGCCCGTTCTGTTGGCCGACCTCGGTTGTCGGAAGCCACTGCCGAATGAAATCTGGGTTACGGCAGATTATGCGATGCGTAACTGCGCAACCGATGCCCGGACATCTCCTCCACTTATGTCCGGAACGATTCTCAGTTCCAGTGCCGTCACGCCGGCGAGGTCAACCGCGTAATCTTCAAACTCGCGCGTCACGCCTGGCGGACTGAAGTTATATTGCTGACGCACAATCTCCCGGTAAGATTGACCGCCATCCGGCGACCACCGCAGCACGAACTCTTGCGTGCGCGCCTTTTGATCTTCCTGAAACAATAGTTGAATACGCCTCACCCTCTGCAACTCGTCAAACACCAAGCGGATCGTTTGTTCCCCGGCTTGTGCCGCCCGCCAGCCCAATCCGGCGCTGGGTGCAAGCGCCGTCTCGATCGGGTTGGCCGCGTCCTCGGACGTCAGTTCAACTTGCGCCAGACTTTGCAAATCTAGCCACCCTTGATCAACGGGTACGACATCTTGAGGTTCTTGATCAATTATCCGCTTGCGCATTCGCCTTCCTCTTACACCTTTGTATCTTACGCAGGCCGAGCAGCCTCATGGATGGGCGGAAGGACTTGTGAGCGCTGCGAAGGCGCGGTCAGGACGCCCACCCGCGATCAATGAGGCGGTACGAGCAGGGAGTAATCGCCGCCTCTTGCAGCTATTGGAGCGTCGGAGTCTTGCTCGCGGTCAACTGCAGGTCGGTGTGCATCCGACGAAGCATGTCGTCGACCGCAGGCGTGGAACCGCAGCCGTGGTATGCGAAGTAATCGGCGACTACGTCCGCAGCGATCTGTGCCAGGATCCATGTTCCCGCGGCGAGCAGCGGCGCGAGATTGGGAAACTCGCCGTAGCGGACCACGAGATAGCGGAATTGGTCGTCTCGATGATGCGGCGCGATGACCCGAATGGTGCGCACGACCTCAACGGGCGGTGTCGCCAGATGGCGGGCGAGCGCTTCCTGTAACGCATCGACCAGCGAATGGCCGATCCTCGCGCTCAGCTCGCCCGGCGTCATACCTTTCGCCCGCAGGTACGACTTCAGGGCGAACTCGATGCCCTGCGCGGCAAGATGGTAGGGCGCCTGCGACTCATTGCAAGTGACACGGTCGTTCTCCGCTAGAGTCTGGGCCGCCTTCAGGTAATCATGGCCGTAGCGCCATAGCGCCAGTGCGGCGGTACGCCTCGATTCAGTCGATTCATCGTCGCCATGGGTTTGTTGCATCGCAATCCTCCTCCGCCACGGAGCAGCGCCGGATGAGAAGCAACTTAAGCCGCAGAGCAAAAGCTCCATCCATAAGGTTGGTTTGAACCGCCGGGGCGAAGTTCCCGCGCGGGCAGCGACGAGACAGGGTAACTCGCCCAGAGATCGCCGACGAGTACGAGCACGCCCCCAGAGGTTGTAACCCACGTTGGGACGAAAGGTGATGCCTTGGCCTGCGAGGTCGCTTCGGTTGGCCACGAATGTCTGCTTCCCAGAAATTTCGGCGACGATTCCGACACGCGGCTCGGAAAGAGAACGGCTCCGGTTTCAGATTCGCCGTGGCAACCCAAGGGCCGAGCGCATCCCGCGTTTGCTCGGTAATCTCGAACTACACCGGCCGCTGAGTCTTCTTCTGCATGACAATCGCACGCGGCGCGACTTCCCTGGACTACATCATGAACGCGGAGCCCGACCAGATCGCACACGCGCACGTTGCTGTCGATGGCGAGTTGAACAATGCGAGCTCGCGCGTTCGATGGTCCAACTGGAGCCGAATTCGGATAGTCCAGATCTCTCCTTCAGTTTCAGTGGGGGTTTCTGGCCGAGCAG
>VBCY01000046.1 GCA_005882995.1 Betaproteobacteria bacterium | reverse complement strand
GCTCGGCGCTTTCATGGAAGCAGTGTGCGCAGCGACCGGGATGGACAAAATGCTGCCCATGAACTCCGGCGCGGAGGCGGTGGAAACGGCCATCAAGGCAGCCCGCAAGTGGGGCCACAAGGTCAAGGGCATCGCGGCGGGTCAGGCGCGCATTATTGTCGCCAAGGGAAACTTTGCCGGCAGGACGACCACGATCATAAGTTTCTCGAGCGAATACCAATACAAGGACGGCTTCGGGCCGTTGACGCCCGGATTCGATTCAGTCGCCTATGGTGACGCGGGCGCTCTGGAACGCGCGATCACGCCTGCGACCTCCGCGTTCCTGGTCGAGCCTATTCAAGGTGAGGGCGGGATCATCGTGCCGCCGGAGGGCTATCTGCGCGACGTGCGCGAGCTGTGCACGCGCAACAATGTGCTGATGATCTGCGACGAAGTGCAGACGGGTCTCGGGCGCACAGGTCGCCTGTTTGCAGTGGAGCACGACGCGGTGAAGCCGGACGCGATGATACTCGGCAAGGCGCTGGGCGGTGGACTGCTGCCGGTCTCGGCCTTCGCAGCGCGTGCCGATGTGATGGACGTGTTCAAGCCCGGTGACCACGGCAGCACCTTCGGAGGTAATCCGCTTGCGGCGGCAGTAGCCCTGGAAGCGCTGGCGATTCTGCGCGATCAAAACCTGGTCGAGCATTCGGCCGAACTGGGCGCCTACATGATGCGCCGGCTGCGCACGTTGCGTCATCCGGCGCTGAAGGAAGTACGCGGACGCGGTCTGCTCGTCGGACTGGACATCGATCCTGCATGGTGCGACGGACGCGCTTTTTGCGAACGGCTTCTGCAAGGCGGCGTTCTTACCAAGGAAACGCGCGAGTCGGTGGTGAGACTCGCGCCTCCGCTGGTGATCGAACGCGAGACGCTGGATGCGGCGCTCGACGTAATCGAATCTACGTTGCAGGCATTGGAAGATCCGCAGCTGCGTCGGACGCGCACCCTGGCAACCTTGAGCGCTTGAGGACCATGCAATGAAGCCGCGCATTCTGATGTGCCGCCCCGAACACTTCGAGGTCCGCTACGTCATCAATCCGTGGATGGAAGGTGAAGAGAGCCGTCTTCGACCGGATCTTGCGGACTCTCAATGGCAAGCGCTGCACGAAACCGTATCACAACATGCCGACGTCGCGCTGATCGAGCACGCGCAAGGATGGCCCGACATGACGTTTACAGCGAACGCGGCGATCGTTCGCGAGAACACGGCGGTGATCTCTCGATTCCGTCATCGAGAACGTCGCGGCGAGGAGCCTTATTTCGCGGCTTGGTTCGACAACGCCGGATTCGATGTCGTGACGCCCACATGGGACTTGAGCTTCGAGGGCGCAGGCGACGCGTTGCTCGATCGCGCATCGCCACTCCTGTGGATGGGTTACGGCCATCGCACCGACACCCGCGCCGCAGATTTCCTGGAAGACGAATTGAACGTCGAAGTCGAGCCGCTGAAACTGATCGACCCGCGCTTCTATCATCTCGATACCTGCTTCTGTCCTCTGGAGGACGGCTATCTGCTCTACTACCCTCTCGCATTCGATCGCGATGCTCTGAGCTTTGCCTGCAACGCGGTGAACATTGGCGACGTTGTGATACTCAATGCGGCGTCGATCTCGCTTTCGCGGGCGCTTTCGGCGCGTGGCTTCCGCACTCAGCGCGTCCCGCTCGGTGAATTCATGCGCGCAGGCGGAGCCGCCAAGTGCCTCACGCTGCGCCTCGATGAACCGGCAGAGATTGCGACGCAGCCGGATTGTCGGATGCCGATCGCCGAAGCAGCCTGACCCGCAGGGCTCCTACTTCTCTGATTGACTTTCACGCCGACCTCGCCGCAGACTTACATTCCCCTTCATCTCACTACGGGAGGGCATCATGAATCTCCGAATGTTTCCTCTTCCTTTCCTTTTTTTCCTCGCGCTCCACGGCCTCGCGTAAGCGAACGATACGGAATCCCAAAGTGGCCCACCGGGCAAGGTGTCCTTCCTGACCAGTTGCGATCCGAAGGTGCAGCCGGCGTTCGAGCGTGCCGTGGCCATGCTGCATTCGTTCTGGTATTCGGCCGGGGAGAAGGCTTTCCGCGACGTGCTCAAGAGCGATCCGCAATGCGCGATCGCCACCTGGGGAATTGCTTCGATCCTCATGTCGAATCCGCTTGCCGGACAAGGCGCATCGCCGAAAGGCGCTGAGCAGGCACAGACGGCGATCGATGAAGGACGTCGCATCGGCGCAAAGACCGAGCGCGAGCGCGACTACATCGAAGCGGTAGCGGCGTACTACAAAGACTTCGCAACGCGCTCCGAGAAGGAACGGCAGGCCTCGCGCGCGAAGGCCTACGAGGCATTGGCCCAACGCTACCCCACCGACGACGAAGCGCAGATCTTCTTCGCGCTCTACACCGCCGGGACGCAGACGCAAGCCGACCAGACCTACGCAGCGTACCTCAAGGCGGCCGCCATCCTCGAGGACGAATTCACGAAGTATCCCGACCATCCTGGCGTGGCTCACTACCTCATCCATAGCTACGACGCGCCGCCGATCGCCGACAAGGGGCTCACCGCCGCGCGCCGTTATGCGAGCATCGCGCCCGCCGTGTCGCACGCCCAGCACATGCCCTCCCACATTTTCACGCGCGTGGGCTCCTGGCAGGAATCCGCCACCACGAACCTGGAGCCGGACGAGGCCTATCACGCGTCCGACTACCTGGTGTATGCGGATCTGCAGCTCGCTCGCGACGTCGATGCTCGCCGGGCGATCGACGAAGCGATGAAAGTGAGCGGCGCAAGCTCGCGCTTTGTTGCACCTTATGCCATCGCCGCGATGCCGGCACGCTATGCCTTCGAGCGCGGCGCTTGGGCTGAGGCGGCGAAGTTGCAACCGTCGGGCAGCACCTATCCCTTTGTCGAGTCGATCACGTATTTCGCGCGCAGTGTAGGCGCAGCGCGCAGCGGCGATCTCGCCGCAGCCCGCAAGGATGCCGAGCAGCTCGAATCCTTCCACAAGGCGCTGCTAGCCGCGAACAACAATTACTGGGCCACCGAGGTCGAGATCCAACGGCTGGCCGCGGCCGGATGGATCGCGCTGGGCGAAGGCAAGTCCGAGGAGGCGCAGAAGTTCATGCGCGCGGCGGCGGACCTCGAGGACCGCAACGAGAAGCACATCGTCACGCCGGGCCGCATCGTACCCGCGCGCGAGCTGCTGGGCGAGATGCTGCTGGAGGTGAAGCAACCCGACGCGGCGCTGAAGGAGTTCGAAGCCTCGCAACGGCGCGAGCCCAACCGCTTCCGCAACTACCTTGGTTCCGCGCGTGCCGCGGACATGGCAGGCGATCGCGCGAAAGCCGCCGCCTACTACCAGAAGCTCGTGACGCTCGCGAAGGATGCCGACACCGCACGCCCCGAGCTGGTGAGCGCGAAGAAACTCGCGCAACTTTGAGCAGGTTCGCCGGACTCGTTCGCGCGACGCTGTTGTGCGCGGTGATCGTGGCCTTCGCCCCGATCACCGCCGCCGACCCCTACGAGGCGGATCCCGATCTTGCCACGCGCGACGAGGATTACGCCGCAGGCAAGCGCGCGGTCGAGAAGAAGGACTGGGCGGAGGCCGCACGCCTTTTCCAGCGCGCGGAGATGCGCCATCCCGACCACGCTGACCTGCAGAATATCCTCGGCTATTCGTACCGCAACCTTAAGCAGTACGACCTCGCGTTCAAGCACTACAAGCGCGCCATCGAGATTGATCCACGCCATCGCGGCGCGCATGAGTACATCGGCGAGACCTACCTCCTGACGGGGGACCTGGCAGGCGCGGAGCAGCACCTTGCTGCGCTCACGGAGATTTGCCTGTTGCCTTGCGAGGAGTTGAAGGACCTCGAGCGCGCGATTGCGCAGTACCGGGGCAGGA
Source organism: Betaproteobacteria bacterium (assembly GCA_005882995.1). Taxonomy (GTDB): domain Bacteria; phylum Pseudomonadota; class Gammaproteobacteria; order Burkholderiales; family Casimicrobiaceae; genus PALSA-1003. The sequence continues at coordinate 7,039 of VBCY01000046.1, read as the reverse complement.
AATAGCAATCGTCTCCGCGCGGCGACTTCGCTACTGGAATCCTGCGCAATCCGATGGTTGTTTGACTGGAGTGGGCACGCCGACCGTATCAGATCGAAGCTGACCGATCATCCCTCGCTCTGCCGGACGCGTATTGCGTTGCCGTAGCACAGAACAACAGGCTTCGCGCTCTGAAACGATGTCGAACCACTCTGGTTTAAACAAAAAACATTGACCAGACCATTCGCACCCAATCGCGCCGCTTCAACTCGCAAACCCGTGATTGCCTCCTCCTCGCTCGGATAGGTCGGGCGCCAAATAGCAGTGCGCCAGGAATCCACCCAAATGCGGCTGACAACTTCGTACGGGCTGCCGTTAAGTTCACCCATCGTGTAGACCTTGACTTCGGCGGCCGGTCTTCCGAGTTCTCCTTGCGGAGTACTGGCGCAACTGGAGAGCAGGGATACAGCAACCAGCAGGAGTGCAGCGAGCCAGGTTCCTTGGATTTTCATGTTCGTCCCCATCGCATGGCGTGACGGTCTCGCCAAATTATAGCGATCAGGCGCTTGACCCACACAGCTGATCGATCGTCCCGAAGCAGCCCTCGATTCTGGTCGACTTGACGAGTGCCCTGTGTTCGAGGCCCAATCCCAGCCATGACCTCGACGCCGATCCCCGTCACAGAAACCGGGCCACGATGGGCGTGGTTGCCCGCGCCGCGCACCTGGAAGTACTACGCCTTGCTCGGCGTCGTCGGCATATTCATTCTCGGCCCGCTGGGTGGCGTTGCCGCGTCGTATATGAATTTCTCCCTGGGATTCTTCGTCGGTGGCCAGGTGCTTGCGGGCATCCTCGGTTCGACGGTGACCTACGGCTATGGAGCGCAGGGTCGTCATGGGGCCAACTACATTCAAACGACCGCGGCATCGGTTGCGGGAATGAGTGCCATGGCGGTGGTGATCCAGGCAATGACATGGCTCGGCTTGCCTCAGCCGCCGATTTGGCAGCTCATCCTGTACATGCTCTGCATCGGCATGTTCGGTGTCGGCGTCGGCATGCTCTATACCCCCATCCTCGTGGATCGGCTGCAGCTCAAGTTTCCTTCGGGATTGGCGGTCGCCAACATATTGCGCGCACTGACCGATCCCGAGCTGCTCAAGCAGTCCGTGACGCGGCTCTTCGGAGGCATGGCTTTGGGAGTCATCGGTGGCATCGGCGCGTCGAAGAGTGCTTTCCTCAGCGCGATTGATCTGTCGACTTCGACTTTCGGCGCCGGGATGATCGTCGGCGCGCGCATCGGCATAGCAGCGATCGTCGGCGGCCTTGTGGGTTGGGCGATGATTCCCTACTTCGTTTCGATTGGATGGCTTCAGCCGGGAGACCCGTTCCGGAAGATCACCTTTCTGATCGCGCTCGGCATGATCATGGGTGCAGCGCTCATCGACGTCTCGCTGATTCTTTTCAGGGCGTACCAGCGCGCGCGCCAACGCGCCGCCAAGGTCGAGCAGGAAGACTGGAAACGCACCAACTTTCGCCGGCTGATCCTCTGGGTCCTGTTCTGGGGCGTTGGCATCGTGGTGACCGGCTCGCAAGTGTTGCATCAGCCCGTGGGTTACCTGGTGATGGCGGTGCTGCTGGTGTTCCTCTTTGCCATCGTCAACGGCATCTCCCTCGGTATGGTGGACAGCACGCCGATCTCATCGGCCTTTGTCGTCACCGTCATCCTGATGGCTGCGGTAGGGCTTCGTGATCCGACGATTGGCATGATGGCAGGCACGGTGCTGCTCGTGTCCGTGGCTGAAGCGTCGGACATGCAGCAGGATCGCTCCACGGGCTGGCGTCTCGGCACCAATCGCACGATTCAGTTCCGATTTCAAGTCGCCGGCATCGTGATGGGCGCGATCATGGCGGTCGTTTTTGCGAAGCTCTTCATGAGCGCGTACCCAGTGCTATCGCTGGACCAGACCACGCTCTCCGCGGATAAGCAACCCGAGAGATGGGCCTCCGCGATGACCTACAAGCTGGTCGGCGTGCTACGCAGCTTGACCGATGACAAGCCTTATCAGCGAACGGCGATCTGGGTTGGCGTCGCCATTGGTTTCGCGACCGAAGTGCTGCGCAAGATCATCAAGTCTCGTAAGGCATACCAACGGTTTGTCAAATCCGGGCGCGTCGGATTCAGCGCTGATTTTATGCTCGACGCATTGGTGTTGCCCTCGCCCTACGCGTCGTCCTTCGGCGGATTTCTCAATCTCGCAACATCGGGCTGGTTTGCCGCCGGCGGGGCGCTCTCGAGCCTGCTCAACAGTCTGCCCAAGCGCAAGACCGAAGGCGCTGCGCTGCCGGAGGACATGAACACCACGTCACTGGTCGGCGGAGGTTTGATCGCCGGCGACGCGTTGGCCGCGTTGGGTTTGGGCATCGCCGGACTGCTGGCGACCGCGTTCGGCCGATGAACGACACGGCGCGCGAGGCAGCCGCCAGGCAAAGCGTTGCCGAGTGGGGCAGCGACGCGGTCGCCGACCTTCTGCGCGCGCTGGATATTCCCTACATCGCGCTCACGCCCGGCGCGAGTTTCCGCGGACTGCACGATAGCCTCGTGAATCACCTCGGCAACACGCGGCCGGAGTTGCTGCTGTGCGTGCACGAAGAGAGCGCCGTTGCGCTTGCTCATGGCTACGCGCGCGTCACGGGAAGGCCGCTCGCCGTTGCATTGCACGCGAATGTCGGACTGATGCATGCGACCATGGCGATTTTCAACGCCTGGTGCGATCGGATTCCCATGCTGCTGCTGGGCGCGGTGGGACCGGTCGATGCAGTCAAACGCCGGCCGTGGGTCGATTGGATCCACACCTCGCGCGACCTCGGCTCGCTGGTGCGAGGCTACACCAAATGGGATGATCAGCCGGCGTCTGTGGCTGCCGCGCTCGAAGCGATCGTGCGCGGCCACAGGATCGCCATGACCGAGCCGCACGGGCCGGTGTACGTTTGCCTCGACGCCGCGCTGCAGGAGGAGCGCCTCGCCGCGCCAGTGCCTTCGCCCGCGCTCGAGCGCGCTGCGGTCCCGCGTTCGGGCGCGGTCTCGCAGGAGGTCGTGACGGAAGTAGCACGACTGCTCGATGGCGCAAAGCGACCACTGCTGATGATCGGTCGCGTGTCGCGCGATCCCATCGATTTTGAGCGTCGTGTCGCGCTCGCCGAGCGCATCGGCGCGGTTGTCCTCACCGATATCAAGACCGGTGCGAGCTTTCCAACGCAGCACCCATTGCATCCCTTCCCACCGAGCCTCTACGTAAGCGGCGATGCGACCCAGCTGATCCGCGACGCCGACACGATCCTGAGCCTCGACTGGATCGATCTGGGCGGTACGCTGCGTCAGGCCTGCGCGGGCGACGCCCCAAAGGGCAAGATCGTCCACTGCTCGCTCGATCAATACATTCATAACGGCTGGAACATGGACTACCAGTCGCTGCCTCCCGCCGACGTTTCGATCCTCGCGTCACCCGACGCGCTGGTTGAATCGCTACTTTCGATGCTCGATGCGCCGATGGCAAAGGATGTCACGCCGTGGTTCCAGGCGAAGAACAACAACGGTAACGAGGCGGCCAGCGAGCCGGCCGCCGCACCCGGGGATCGACTCTCGCTCGAAGACCTCGCCCGGTCGACGACGGAGATCTTGGCGCCGCATCGCCCTTCCTATATCAGGCTTCCGCTCGGATGGCCGGGTCAATTCTGCCGCTTTGCGCATCCGCTCGATTACATCGGCTTCGACGGAGGCGGCGGCATTGGCTCGGGACCGGGCATGGCGGTGGGTGCCGCACTGGCGCTGCGCGAGAGCGAAAGACTGCCGGTTGCGGTGCTCGGCGACGGCGATTACCTGATGGGCCTCACCGCGCTCTGGACCGGTGTGCATTATCGCGTCGCTGCACTGATCATCGTCGCCAACAATGAGTCGTTCTTCAACGACGAGCTTCATCAGGAGCGCATGGCTCGGGTGCGTGGCCGTCCCGTGGAAAACCGCTGGATCGGCTTGCGCATGAGCGATCCGGCGATGGACCTAGCGGAGCTCGCGCGCGCGCAGGGCGCCTGCGGCCTGGGTCCTGTGCGCACGCTCGATCAGCTTGCGAGCGCGTTGGAGCGTGGCGTCGTGGAGGTGCAGTCCGGCGCACTGTGCGTTATCGATGTGCGTGTCGCTCCGGAATATTCCCGCGCTGTTTCATCATCGCTTTTGCGCAACATCGGAAAGGGCCTGTCGCGCTGATGCGAATTCCCGATAGCACAGACCATTCACGGAATGCGTTCGACTTGCTGCGGTTCCTCGCGGCTTTTGCCGTGCTCTTCAGCCACAGCTTCCCCCTATATGGACTGCGCGAGCCTTTCCTGGTTTTCGGTCTTCCGCTCGCCAATAGCGCGGTATACATGTTCTTCGTCATCAGCGGCTTTCTGGTCTATCAGAGCTGGGATCGTGATGCCGACGTTGTTCGCTTCGCCGCTCGACGAGCACTGCGGCTGTTACCCGCGCTTGTAGTTGTGGTCCTTATTACGGTTTTCATCGTCGGTCCCGTGATGACAACCCTGCCGCTGGCGGCGTACTTTCGATCGGCGGACACGTGGAGATACATGATCAGCAACGCGAGCCTGGTGACGGGACCTCTTACCCTCCCGGGCGTTTTCGAAACGAATCCGTACCCGTTAGCCGTCAACGGATCGCTTTGGACGTTGACTTACGAAGTATTGATGTATGCGATTCTCGCCGCGGTTGGTGCAATTACGCACCGCAAAACCATGCGCTGGGTGTGCCTCGCTCTGTTAGGCTTTTTCGCAACAGGATGGACTGTGAGCTCGGCGCTGGGCGTAACGACGTATTCGCTGCCGCTGCCCGGTGTCTCGCGCATTGGTCTCGACTTCGACTGGATGCGCGTCGCGCTACTTGGGACGTTTTTCTTTGCCGGGAGTTGTATGTACGGCTTCCGCGACAAGGTACAACTGTCCGTCGTGACGGCGCTGGTCCTGCTGGTCGCATGCGGGTTCGCCCGCAATCCATTCGCCGTAATGGTGCTGCTCTGGGTAACACTGTCGTACGCGTCGCTGGTATTCGCGTACCGCGCACCAGCACCGCTTCGCCGCTTCGGCGCTCGGCGCGACCTTTCGTACGGCACCTACATCTATGCGTTTCCCGTGCAGCAGATTGTGTCGCCTCTGGCGATCAATGCTGGCGCCGGGTGGTGGGTCGCCTTCGCGGTGAGCGCGATCCTGGCCATTCTTCTCGCCGCGCTATCATGGCACTACATCGAGCAACATGCATTGAGCTGGAAGCCTCGAGTCCCGCAGCAAGAGGTAGACGTGGAGAGGGTAACCATACCAACGCACGCGGGAACCTGACGCCAGCGACGCGTCCGTAACCAGGTACACACCCTAAACCAAATTCAGGTTTTTGAGCGGCAGACTTCTCACCGGCTTGCCCGTGGCAGCGCTGATCGCGTTCATCACCGAGGGTGCTACCACGCTGATCGTTGGTTCTCCCACGCCACCCCAGAAATCGTACGATGGCACGATCACCGTTTCGATCTTCGGCATTTCAGCGAGCCGCAAAATTTCGTAGCTGTCGAAATTCAACCGGGTCATGCGTCCCTTCTCCACCGTGCATTCGCCGTAGAGCGCTGCAGTCAGGCCGAAGGCCACCGAGCCCTCAATCTGCGCGGCAATCTGTCCCGGATTGACGGCGTGCCCGCAGTCGAGCGCCAGCACCAGCCGCTGCACCTTTACCTTCCCCTGATCGGTCATCGACACCTCGGCAACGGCCGCCGAATAGCTGCCGTAACCCATGAACTGCGCTACTCCCCGATAGACGCCGGGCGGCAAAGGCTCGCTCCATTCGGCCTTCTCTGCCGCCGCATTGAGCACCGCGAGATGCTTCGGATGCTTGTTCATCAGCGCGCGCCGAAATTCCACCGGGTCGGCGTTGGCGGCACGCGCGACTTCATCGATGAAACATTCCATGTACACGGCATTCTGATTCGTATTCACGCCTCGCCACGGCCCGACCGGTACGTGGGTGTTGCGCATGGCGTATTCGATGAGCAGATTGGGAACCGTGTAACCGAGTTGCGCATCGCCTGGTTTTTCCGAATAACCCTGGAGCTGCCGATCGTCCTTGCCATCCTTTGCCGCCGGCGAATTGAGGAAGGCATTGATCGACTGTCCCGACACGCGAACATGAAGGCCGACCAGCTTGCCGCTCTCGTCGAGTCCGGCCGCCATCCGGCACTGCGAGATCGGGCGATAGAAGTCATGCGACATGTCCTCTTCGCGCGTCCAGATCATCTTGATCGGGACACCCGGGAACTGCTTCGCAATGGCCGTGGCCTGGCGCACATAGTCCTGTGCGCCGCCGCGCCGGCCGAAACCTCCGCCGAGGACGTGGCGATACACTTCGCATTGCTCCAGCGGCAATCCGGAGGTCTCTGCGAGCGCGGCGAGCGCCGCTTCTGCGTTCTGCGTCGGAACCCACGCTTCGGCCTTGTCGGCCGTCAGCTTGACCGTGCAGTTCATCGGCTCCATGGTGGCGTGCGCGAGGAACGGCGTGCTGTAGACGGCTTCGACCTTCTTCGCTGCACTGTCGATGGCCTTGTGCGCATCGCCCGCCTGTCTGAAGGCGTAGGCGTCCGTTGCCGTGAGCCCTTCGCCAAGACGCTCGGCGATCGTCGCGCTCGATTGCGTCGCGCCGGTTCCCTCGTCCCACACGATCGGCAACGCATCGAGCGCCGTCTTCGCCCGCCACCAGGTATCGGCAACGACCGCAACGACGCCGTCGTTGACTTTGACTGCGCCGCGCACGCCGGGTCGCCCGCTGATCTTCGCCTCGTCGTAGCTCACCATCTTGCCCCCGAAGACGGGAGACTGCTTGATCGCTGCGCAAAGCATGCCCGGCTGCTTGACGTCGATCGCATACACCAGACTGCCGTTCAGCTTGGGCGCCGTGTCGAGCCGCTTCATGGGCTTGCCGGCGACCTTCCATTCCTTGGGATTCTTGAGCTGGATACTCTTGGAATCCGGTGGG
>VBCY01000312.1:3000-4869 GCA_005882995.1 Betaproteobacteria bacterium | reverse complement strand
CTCATCATTTCCTCGATACGCTTTCCAGCATCGACTTTGGATGCGTGGTCTCCGATGTCCGCATGCCCGGCATCGACGGTATCGAACTTCTGAAACGCCTGAAAGCAAGCCACAGCGCGTTCCCGGTCGTGATCATGACCGGACACGGCGATGTCCCGCTTGCCGTCGAGGCTATGAAGTTGGGGGCAGTCGATTTCCTCGAAAAACCCTTCGAGGATGACCGCCTGATTGCAATGATCGATACGGCGCTCAGGCAGGCCGAATCCAGTGCGCGAAGCGAGGCCGCGACGCTCGATATCGCCGCACGGGTCGCTGCCCTCAGCCCTCGCGAGCGTCAGGTCATGGACGGCCTGATCGCAGGACTCTCGAACAAACTGATTGCCAGAGAGTACGACATCAGCCCCCGCACCATCGAAGTCTACCGGGCCAATGTGATGACCAAGATGCAGGCTGGCAGCCTCTCGGAACTTGTCCGCCTTGCGATGCGCGCAGGCGCGCTCAAAGATTGAGCTAGATCAAGCCATCCGTGTCAAAATGCGCTCTTATTGATTCCATGTATGAACGATCCCACCTTAATCCGCGCGATGATTCCTGATGGCTTCGTCAATCACAACACCGGTTGTCTACGTTGTCGATGACGACACGGACGTCCTCGGATCGCTGCGATTCCTCCTTGAAACCGACGGCTTCGACGTTCGGACATTTCGGAGTGGAGCAGCATTACTCAATGCAGTCGCAACCGATGAAGTCGATTGCTTTGTGATCGACTACAAGATGCCGGCGATGAGCGGCATCGACCTTGCGAGCCGCTTGCGGAACCGCGACATCGACACCCCGATCATTCTCATTACGGGCTATCCCGACGGGAATATCCTCGAAAAAGCCGCTGCGGCCGGCATACACCACGTCCTGCTGAAGCCCCACCTCGAGGAAAGCCTCGTAAGCCGCATTCGGGGCGCGATTCAGGAAAGTCACCCGGCTAGCCGTTGATTCTCGCGACCTCCGGTGAACTACTTAAGGGGCTCGCCTTAAGATATCGAGCGAAATTTTCAGATTCGATTGGCTCGCGTAGCAATTGGCCATCCGCCGCAAAGGAGATGGCTCATGCTCACCCAGTCCCTCAATACTTCCGTTACCGGAAACAAGGTTGCTCCGGTTGCCTACTCCCCAGACCAGTTCTGTGTCCTGACCGGGCATGCGGGCCTCGTGGCGAGCGAGTTTTCCTACAGGAAGGATGAGGAGATCTACGGCGAGGACGAGCCATCGGAATACGTCTATCAGGTGATCCGTGGTGCGGTCCGGACGTATAAGCTGCTGTCAGATGGCCGACGCCAGATTGGCGCGTTTCATCTGTTGGGCGATGTCTTCGGGCTCGAATCGGGGGCGACCCACCGCCTCGCAGCGGAAGCCATCATCGATACCACCGTGCGGCTGGTGAAGCGCCGCAGCCTTGAGCAGGCGGCCGGGAGCGATATTCAGGTCGCGCGCAAACTCTGGACCATGACGGCCGGCGAACTCCGGCATGCGGAAGATCACATGCTGCTTCTGGGACGAAAGAACGCCATGGAGCGCGTCGCGAATTTTCTGCTTGAGATGGATCGTCGGCTTGCCGTCGCGGGCATGATGGCGCTGCCAATGAGCCGTCGCGATATTGGTGACTATCTCGGCCTTACACTGGAAACGGTTTCGAGGGCGCTTTCGCAGCTTCACAGCGAGGGTGTGCTCGGATTTTCCGGCGCACGTCAGATCGTCCTTCGCAATCGTCAGCGCCTGCGGAGCATGGACGCCTGATACGATCAATTTCTAGCCAATTCCAGGAGCACGGAAGCAGCGTAATGATCGAAACGCGCGCATCCCGCCATCTCGTAT
>VBCY01000312.1:0-2972 GCA_005882995.1 Betaproteobacteria bacterium | reverse complement strand
GATCGCAAGCGCGGCCTCCGACCGCTCACCTTGTTGGCATCAGTTGCCGTCGGATCCGGGCCTATCTGAAGGCCCTGATCGAGCGGGTAGATCTTACGGATTTCCCGTGATCATGTTGCGGTTGATCGTACCGCCGATCGACGCCAAATCAAACCGCTCCGAAACACAACTCAACCACTAAAAGCCCGCAGCGGGGCCGATCTTCTCGCTAGGATGGGAATTCAGCATCGGCAACGTGAACGCGGTCTGCATGAAGCAACCAATCCCTTACGTTCTCGGTTTCACAGAATTTCATCTTCGCCAATTCAGCGGCATGCACCCTGCTTGGAGCTTCGATCTCGATCGAACGCTGGCAGACTTCAGCTTCATGCCCGTTTTCGCCAAGTACATCTTTCATAAACCGAGCGATATATCGTGCCATGCAAACCTCCTGACTGGATTTCAAGCGGTCATTCGACCGACCTTCCATCTAAGATTATCGCAGGCGAAGTTTTTCTCTTTGAGGCATATCAAGCGATTTTTCACCTACTGAAGGTTCTAGCTGAGCCAGATCGCGCAGATCTTGTTACGTCCGGCGCGTTGTCCATGCGAGCCATGAATTCCAGCACGTTGCACCGGCTTTACCGCAAAGCAGATAAACGCTCACACGCTCATCCCGTTTGATCCATCGCAACGACACGCCGCTCCCGCACGACCATGCTGGGCCAATTTAGCGACCAACGGAGCGCGCCATGGCAACTCAGATCAAAACATACCCGCTCGTCGAAAGCGCCATCAATCTGTTCGGCAATTGGCTCAAGCACCGGCAAGAAATCCGCGAGCTTCGCGAGATCAATAGCGGCGACTTTGCGCGCATCGCGCAGGAGCTTTGCGTCACCCCCGCCGAGCTCGATGCGTTCGTCCGCCAGGGACCGCACGCCAGCGATGAATTGCCGCGATTGCTGAAGTCCCTCGGCATCGACGAGGCGGCTATTTCGCGTACGCAACCTCTCCTGCAGCGCGACATGGTGCGCGCCTCATGCCGGCAAAAGGCCCGATGCGACTACGATCTCGATGCGGGCATCTCGGCTCAACACTTTGAGGAATACTGCCCCAACGCACCGGCAATCGACGAGCTAGGTCAGAAGTCGTGATGCCTTCGTCAGCTTCGGCCGGTGAGCAACCGGCCGAAGGTGATTGAGAAGCCGAGGAAGGCTGCGGCCCACGCAAAGGCGGCAAGATGCAGCAACGGCCCGTAATGCGATGGGTCGACCGCCGCGCAGATCCGCGCCAGGACGGCGACAATGATCGCGGCATAGATCAGTTGCGTGGCGGCGGATGCGGTCAATCGCTGTCCGGTATGCCCAAGGGTCGCGCGGCTCATGACCGCCAGCGTCATGATCCCTGCGGCTCCCGCCATCCACGCATGAATGCCGGCGCCGGCCGGGACAGGATCAGCAGCAGCCGCTCCCGCCAGGTACGATCGCCAGCCCAGCGTCCGAGACGCGCCAGATGCAGCAATCCAGTGAGCGCCAGCGCGGCCCCGGCGAGCAAGCCGCTGGCATCGACGACCCAGGACAACAAGGCCAGCGCGCTGATAGCCACGACGATCATGTCGAACCGGCCGAACGGCGCCGGCAAGCGGCCGGGATTTTCTCGTACCAGCCAGTTGCGGGTGAAGCTCGGAATGATGCGGCCGCCGATCAGCGAGATCAGCAACACGACGACCGCAATGCCGATCCGGATCCCGGCGTCGGCGGCGCCATGGAAATGCGTCTCGAGGTGAAACGCGACATTGCCCGCAAGCAGCAACAGGATCAGTGTCACCACATTGAGATTTCGCCAGTTGCGCCCTGCCAGGATCTCGCGGGCCGCCGCCGCGGCAACCAGCGACAGGAAGCTTGCGTCAATCAGCATCGCGACCAGCCAGCCCATATCGGCGGAAAACGTCACGCTAAGGCGTCCCGCGATCCAGACGACCACGAGTGGTCCCGCGATCCAGACGACCACGAGTGCCAGCAAGGGCGTACCCTGAATCGGCAGCCGCCCGGTCCAGTTCGGAATCGCCGTGAACAGGAATCCGGTGATCACCGCCGGCAGGTAACCGTAGAGCATTTCATGGACGTGCCAGTCGCGCGGCGCGAACGCGGAAGTCAGCGTCAGTTCGCCATAGAACACCGGCAACCAGACCAGAACAGCAAGCCCCGCATAGATCGAGCCAAGCAGGAAAAATGGGCGAAAGCCGCTCGCGAGCAGCGGCCAGCCCTGATAGACGCGAGGGCGGGAGGCCGCCGTCATGACCGCTCCGTTTCCCATTTCACTTCGCCGCGGCTGCCTGCGTCGGAAGTTTCTCGAACAGCGCCGCAAATACCTGCTTCGCCTTGCCGACCTGAGGAACTGCCTTGGCTTCCGCGAGGTTGCGCGGCGTTCCCACCACGATCAGCGCCACCATGCCCATGCCGTAATGTGGCAGGCATTTCACGCCGTATGCGCCGGGCTTGTCGAAGGTGACTGTGACGTCCTCACCGTTCTTACCAACGAAGGGCGCGGCGTCGGGCGGAAACATGCCCTTGATCGATTCCGCATTGTGGCCCTTGTCGGTCGCCACGAACTTGACGATATCGCCCGGTTCGATCTTCACCAGCGCCGGTTCGAAAACCATCAACCCCTCGGTGCCCTTGTTAAGCATCTTGACCTCGACTTCGGCGGCGGCCGCCGCGCCGGCGACGCTCATCAAAACCGCGATCGTTGCCAGCGTCATTACCTTTCGCATTGTCGTTCTCCATTGATCATCCGCCCCGTGAGGGCCGGCCTGGTTGTCATTTAGGGGGAATGCCGCACGCCGATATTGCGCCAGCGCAAACTTCCGCTTGATTGCGGGGCGCAATCGGAGTCTAGATTCGATCGAAGCCGCCGATACCGCCGGGGAAACATGGCCACAGTCGATCCTTCGCTGGTTGCCCATCTGCCGCTGTTTGCGGGATTCAGCCCCG
>VBCY01000313.1 GCA_005882995.1 Betaproteobacteria bacterium | reverse complement strand
GAGAGTAGATGGCGACGCAGGTGCCTTTGCCCGGAAAGCGACTCTTGGTCGAGGAAAGGCCCAGTTCGTGACGAACAATCGCCAACAGGTCCTCCGAATCGCTGCGATCGTGAATCGTGAACGAGTCCCGCAGCCCTATGCGCGGCGCGTACTCGCGCAGCAGACGCGCGCCCACGCTGTGAAAGGTGCCTGACCAGGGCAACGCGACAGGCGATCTCGCGCCCAGAACCCGATGCAGGATTTGCGCGGCGCGCCGCTCCATTTCGCCAGCCGCTCGCCGCGAAAAGGTTAGCAGCAGAATGCGATGAGGATCGGCTCCGTTGCGGACCAGGTGCGCGACGCGATAGGCAAGCGTGTTGGTCTTGCCCGAGCCTGCTCCTGCGATGATCAGCAAGGGCGCGCTCGAATGCGGCTCGGCGCATCCGTGCTCGACCGCGCGTCGCTGCTCGGCGTTGAGCGCCTCCAGACAGTCGAGAGGCGCCTGCGGAATGGAGTCAAGCGACGTCCGATAAACAGCGGTGCTTGAGTCACGAATGATGTCCATGGGTTGGCGCGCTTCGAACGATCGTTCGATGAGCTTACCACGACTCGGGCGGCGCTGTGCATGCGCGGCAGGCGCCTCGTTTCGCTGTCCGCCTTTGCCTCATAATGCGGCTTTTTTCGAAGCGAGGGACTTTATCCATGATCGGCTATGTCACGCTGGGAACCAACGATTTGTCGAAAGCGGTCGCTTTCTATGACCGGCTGCTTGGCGCGCTGGGTGCAAAGCGCATGTACGAAACTGAGCAGTTCGTGGCTTGGGGAGTCGGCGAAGGATCGCCAGGGCTCGGGATAACCAAGCCGTTCGACGGCAAGGCGGCGACGCGCGGCAACGGCACCATGGTCGCGCTCGAGGGAGACACCAAGGAAAAGGTCGGCGCGATCTACAAGCTGGCCATGGAGCTGGGCGGAACCGACGAAGGACCGCCCGGACCTCGCAGTGAGGGCTTCTACGCCGCCTATTTTCGCGATCTGGATGGCAACAAGCTCAACTGCTTCTTCATGGGCTAGCGGAATCCTTGGCGCTCTGCGCATCGGGCGCGGCCAGCGACTCCACCGGGTGCCCCGCCTCGAGCCACGCGTCGAGGCCGCCCAGCAGCGGGCGCACGCGAACGAAACCGTTGTTGATGAGCATCTTGGCCACGCTCGCCGCCGATGCTTCGTTGGGGCAGCTGCAGTAGAGGATGATGTCGCGATCGCGCGGCAGCTCCTGGATGTGCGACTCGAATCCATGCATCGGGAGGTGCACTGCGCCCGGAATGTACCGCGGCTCCATCGATCGCGCCGTTTGCGAGCGCACGTCCACAACCAGCGGAGTCTCGCCTTGGTCCATCAGCCGGTACAGCTCATCGACGCTGATCCGCGCCATGCGTAGCATCGCGTAAAAGCGATGCCGCTCCCACCATTTGAAGGCGATATAGGCGAGCACGACCGCGGCGGCGACGAGAGCGGCAGCGGTTCCGTACTGCTCGACGTATGCGAGCAGACCTTCGATTTGCGAACCGAGCAACATTCCGCCGACTACGGCCACGCCGACCCACAGCGCCGCACCTGCGCCATTGAACAACAGGAACGGGAGCCAGCCGATGCGCGTGGCGCCGGCGAGCGGGGGCGCCAGCAAGGCAATGCCAGGGACGAACTTGGCGATGAGCAGCGCGTTGAGTCCCCAGCGCTCGAAGCGCTCCTGCGTCTGGCTGACGCACGAGTCGGGGGTGAGCGAAATCCGGCACAGCGTTCTCATGACCCGATTGCCGTAGTAGCGGCCGGCCACGTACCACGAAATGTCGGCGACGAGACAACCGATCATGGCGACCACGAACACCGCGATGGCGGAAAGCTTGCCGGTCGCAGCAAGCCCGCCGGCGACGACCAGGGTTGGGATTGCGGGGACCGGAACGCCGATCTGATCCACGAAGACGTTGCCGAAGACGATCAGCAATCCGTATTGACCGACGATGATGGCGAGATGGTTGGTCACGGGTGTGCGAGATGAATGATCTTTTGCTACATTTTGCCAGCGATCCGTTCCTGGCGGATTGAGGCCCCTTGATGACCGCACTGCTGTTCGACAAGACGCTATGGGTCAACGTTTTCTTCATCGCCGAGTGGATCGTGCGGCTGACGATGATCGTTGTCGTGCCTTTCCGACGCTCCCCCGAAGCCGCCAAAGGTTGGCTGCTGCTCATTTTCTTCGAGCCCACGGCAGGGCTGATTCTGTATGCACTGATCGGCCGGCCTACGCTGCCGCGGTGGCGCCTGCAACGACATTTGGAGTTTGAAAACCTGAGCCGACCGATTTTCGAGCGGCTTGCCAAGGAACCCAACATCTCGCACCCCGATGTCGGCGTCGAGCTGAACAAAGCCGTCGCGCTGGCAGAGAAGCTGGGGGAGTTGCCGATTCTCGGTGGCAACGCCGCCGAAATATTGTCCGACTACGATGGATTCATCGATCGTCTCATCGCTGATATCGATGCCTCGCGTGACCACGTGCATCTGCTCTTCTACATCATCGCCGACGACGGCGCGACCACGCGCGTGGTGGAAGCGCTGCAGCACGCCGTCGACCGAGGCGTGGTGTGCCGTGTTCTGGCCGATTCTCTGGGCTCTCGCCCCAGTTTCGAGGGTCTGATTCCGCGCCTCGAAGCGGCGGGAATCCTGGCGGGAGAGACGATGCGCGTCGGATTCTTCCGCCGGGCGGGACGCCTCGACCTGCGCAATCACCGCAAGATCGCGGTAATCGACGGCGCGATCGGTTACACAGGTTCGCAGAACCTCGTCGATTCGACGTTCAAGCCAGGCCTCACTTACGAAGAGCTGAACGTGCGTCTCACCGGACCGGTCGCGCTCGAGCTGCAGGCGGTATTCGCCGAAGACTGGTATCTCGAGACCGGCGAGTTCCTCGGCGACCCGCGTTACGTCCCGGATCCGCAGGTGGTCGGTGACGTCGCGGCGCAGACGCTGCCCAGCGGGCCGGGATATCCGCGCGAAAACAACCAGCGGCTCATCGTATCGCTGATACACGCGTCGAACCGCCGAGTCTGCATCACCATGCCGTACCTGATTCCCGATGATGGCCTTCAGCAGGCGCTGGAGACGGCTGCACTGCGCGGCGTCGAGGTCACGCTGATTGTGCCGCTGCAGATCGATCAATACCTGGTCGGGTTCGGCCAGCGCTCGTACTACGACCAGATGATGGACGCGGGAGTCCGCGTGTGTCGTTACGGCAAGCGCTTCCTGCATGCGAAGTGCGTGACCATCGACGACACCATCGCCTGGATCGGGTCATCGAACCTTGACATACGCTCCTTCGCGCTCAACGCCGAAATCGTCGTGCTGCTCTACAACGCCCGAGTGTGCGCACAACTGGCCGAGGAGCAGGCACGCTACGTCCGGGACGGTGAGATGCTGACCCTGGAGAGCTGGCGCAAGCGGCCTCCTGCGATCAAGGTGGCCGAGAACCTGGCGCGTTTACTGAGTCCGTTGCTCTAAAGCCGGCGTCAATTCCACTCCGGAATCGACGGCACTCGAAGATGCTCGACCTCGGGCAGATCGAAACCGAAGTATTCGACGAGCAGTGCCCGCAACGCCGCGCGATCGTCGAGTTTGCTCGAGCTGGACCCGCTCCCATGCCGGATCGTCACGTCGCGATTCATCACGGAGACGTGACCATCCGCAGTAAGAGCGCGCAGCATGAGTCGATTGATGAAACCCGACGCGGGATGGGTCGAGGTGTAGTGGTTGGCCATTTCGAAATCGACGGGATTGTCGTGTTCCAGCGTGGACACCCAGGCGTCGACTCGCTTTTCCGTGGTCTGCGCGCGCAGGACCCAGAAGTCTCCATCGCGCGCCATCCAGTGCGTGTCGTGTTCGAAGGTCACCTTCTCGCCGTCTTCGAGTGGCAGCGGAACCTTTGGTGCAAGCACACCGAAGCCCGGATCGACCACGAAGGTCCCTTCGGCGAGCGGCACGGTCAGAAACATGTGGGTGCGTGGTGCAGCGGTCCTCGGATTCACTAGCACCACGCGCGCCGAATGACGCACCGGGGTGAAGCCGAGCTGCTCGAGCACGGCGGCGAAGAGCGTGACATGCTCGAAGCAATAGCCACCTCGACGCGCGTCGACGAGCTTGGCCTGCAGGCTGGCGAGGTCGAGTCTTACCGGGCGGCCGAGCAGCACATCGAGATTCTCGAACGGGATCGCCGCCATGTGGGCGCGCAGCAACCCGGCCAGCGTCTCATAGCTCGCCGCGGTGGCGCCGCCCCAGCCGATGTGGTTGAAGTAGGCGTCGAGATCGAGTGAAGCCGTCATGTCATCAGGCACGGCTGGCGGCTCTTCGGTCGCTTAGGTGCCCTACGTTAGAAAGGAGTGAGCGGGCATCCCACTTCCACCAGAATGCGGGGTTTTGGGCAGCTTGGCAAACTTGATTCCGGCGCCCGGCTTTCCCACTGCACAGCAGGTGTCGATCTCGCGAAGGCGTCTCAGGTCATCAGGGGGCACGGCTTATACTTTGATGCTTGATGCGATAGCATCTGATGCATGCGTACCACTCTCGACCTCGACGAGGACGTGCTCCACGCGGCAAAGGAGCGCGCGCGCCGCGAAAAGAAGACCACCGGACAGGTGATCTCGGAACTCGCGCGCACGGCACTGACGGCGCCGCCGCGTGCGCGGGAGATGCGCGGATCGAAGTCGGTTTACGGATTCCGCCCTTTTCCCAAGCGCGGCGGCGTCGTGACCAACGAGCTTATCGATAAGTTGCGCGAAGAAGACGCGTACTGATGCGCGCGTTGCTGGACGTCAACGTGCTGATTGCGCTGCTCGATGCCGATCATTCGCCGCACGGACGCGCCACGGAATGGTTCGCCAGCCACGCCCGGGCAGGCTGGGCCTCCTGTCCGAGACCCAGAATGGTTGTTTGTTTGCGCATCATGTCACACCCCGGTTATCCCGATGCGCTACCCGTGAGTGCAATCGTGGAGCGCCTCGCGGAGGCGAGTGCCAGCGGCCACCACGAGTTCTGGCCTGACGACTTGAGCCTTCTCGACGAGCGACGCTTCGACTGCACCCGGATCCATGGCCCTCGCCAACTGACCGATGTCTACCTCCTCGCGCTCGCGGTTCGGCGCGGCGGACGTTTCGTCACGTTCGATCACTCGGTCTCGATCGAAGCGATCAAGGGCGCTAAGGCGAAGGATGTGGTCACGCTGTAGCCGGGTTGGCTGCACGAGAGTCTGCACTTTGCATTCCGGGTTGCACGCGTCACTGACGTATACTCGCTCGCTCTCCCGCACCTCGAGAGGGTATCGTGAAACTCTTCCATTCCGCCAACTCCCCGTTCGTTCGGCAATGCCTGGTGGCCGCTCATGAGCTCGGGCTTGCCGAGCGCATCGAGCTTGTTCCCGCCGCTGCGCACCCGATCAATCGCGATCGGGCGGTGGTGGAGAAGAATCCGTTGGGCAAGATACCGGCGCTGATCACGGACGATGGCTCGGTGCTCCACGACAGCCGCGTCATCGTCGACTTCTTGAACGATCTTGGCGGCGGCGATCTCGTTCCCGTTGGAGACGCCCGATGGAGCGCGTTGACGGGGCAGTCACTCGCCGATGGCATGCTCGACGCCGCGGTCCTGGCGCGCTACGAGACTGCGCTGCGTCCCGAGGCGCTGCGCTGGAACGACTGGCTGCAAGGACAACTCGAGAAGGTCGCGAGCGGATTGCTCGAGCTGGAGTCTCGTGCCATGCATTTCGGCGATCGGGTGGACATCGGCACGATCGCCTTCGGCTGCATGCTGGGCTATCTCGATTTCCGGTTTGCCCAGCTCGAGTGGCGTGAGAGCCACCCCAATACCGCTGCCTGGTTCACCTGGTTCGGCGGACGCGATTCGATGGTGGCGACCAAGGCGCCTTCAGCGTAACCGCAGATACTGCATCAGCAGCTTGCTAGATGGGCTCCCCTTCGTTGCGGCGACCGCGCGTCGGCATGCCTTCGCTCAATCCCAGCTTCGATGCCGCAATGGCGGCCTGCGTTCTGCTCGATACGTTGAGGGCGCGAAACACCGCCGTAATATGCGCTTTCACGGTGCGTTCGGTAACTCTCTGTCACAGTCACTCGACCTGCAGCCGTGGCGCCGACGGAACCGTAAGATTAACGCGCTCACCGTCCTGTGCGTCAGGGACAGCCAGCCCGGATTGTAAGGGAGTCCTATCAGTGCGGCGTCATGCACGGAACCACATGACGGCTATGGCGACGATAAACGCGGAAATCGGCATCGGTCGTCAGCACGACCGGATCGGCCAGCGTCTCCGTCATGCGCACGAGGCAGGCGTCGGCGAGACTCATCGGCACATCGGAGTATTTCTGCATCAGCTTGAGTACGGGCTCGAGGTGCTTTGCCAGCTCGAACGCAACGAGAAGCGAACCGCGTCGAAGCAAGGCGCCCAGGCTGTGCGTCCCGCGCGCTCCGACAAGGTGAAAAGCTTCGGACAGAGCGGCTTCGCACGTGCCCCATGGCGGGGCGAACTGCGGGGCCTGCGCCGCGGCCCAATCGTGATGAGTATCGCGACTGCTGAGCAGTGCAACGACGAAACTGGCGTCAACGAGGACGCTTCCGGCCATAGCCCGTTGTCCGCAGATACTGCTTTTTCCGCACGCTGAGGTCCGCCGGCAGGCCACTTACCGAGCCGATGAGATCGGCAATGGCCGCGAGAGTCGCCGGCCATTGCCGTGCCGATCCGCTGGCACGCTGGAGCCTGTCCCGGACTACGTCCGACTTGGAGATCTTGCGTCCACGCGATTCGGCCTCGATGTCCGCGACCAGCGGTTCGGGCAAGCGTACGGTCAGTGTTCTCATGGCGCTATTGTATTACATGGGCGTCAGGCATGAAATACATTGCCCATGACCATGCCCTGCAATAAGTCGAGCCAGCCTCATCCCGTCCAACCCAGGTGGCTCAAAAAATCGCGCGTGCGCTCGGTAGTAGGAGCGTCGAAGATCTGCTCCGGCGGTCCCTGCTCGACGATTCGGCCGGCATCGAACACCGCGATCCAGTCGCCGACCCGGCGCGCGAAGGTCATCTCGTGCGTCACCACGACCATGGTCATCCCTTCGTCGGCGAGCTGTTTCATCACATTGAGCACCTCGCCAATGGTCTCCGGATCGAGCGCCGACGTGGGCTCGTCGAAAAGCATGACATCGGGTTCCATCGCCAGCGCTCGGGCGATGGCGACCCGTTGCTGCTGTCCGCCGGAGAGTGCTGACGGATAGTTCGGCGCCTTGTCGGCGAGCCCTACTTTGGCGAGCATCGCCGAGGCGCGCCGATTGGCTTCCGCGGCGTGCTTGCGCAAGACGGTACGTGGCCCCTCGGCGACGTTGGCGAGCGCCGTGAGATGAGGGAAAAGCTCGAAGCTTTGAAAGACCATGCCCATTCGGGTGCGCACGGCGCGGAGCTCGCGCTCGTCGCGCGGCAGCGCGGTGCCCTCGAACTCGATGTCTCCGCCTTCGATCGACTCCAGACCGTTGGTGCAGCGAAGCAGCGTGGATTTTCCAGAGCCCGAGGGCCCGATCAGACAGACGACTTCTCCTGCATGGACGTCGAGATCGATGCCTGAGAGCGCCTGAAAGTCGCCGTAACGCTTGACCACGCCGCGATAGCGAATGATCGTGATGCCACCGGCCTTCGTGCGGCCACTCTGCGTTGCGGACTTGTTCACGGGTTCATTCGGTGACGGCAAAACGGCGCTGCATCCAATCGACCAGCTTGGCCTGCGGATAGCCGAGAAGCCAATAGATCGCCGCCATTGCGGTCAACATCTCCAGCACGCGGAAGGTCTGCGCCCGGATCTGCATCGCGACGTAAGCGAGCTCGGTGACTGCAATCACCGACACCAGCGAAGTGTCCTTGAACAGTGACACCCACGTACTCGCGAGCACCGGCAGAATGCGCCGCAGCGCCTGGGGCAAAACAACTCGCCGCAATGCTTGCAGCCGGCTCATTCCCAGTGCCATCGCCGCTTCAACCTGTCCGCGTCGGATCGAATTGATGCCGGCGCGAAAGGTTTCCGCGTTGTAGGCCGTGACGTTGAGGACCAATGCGGCGAGCCCGGTCGCAAGCGGCGAGAGTCCCAGTCCGGTCATGATGGGCAGGACGTAGAACGCCCAGTACACGACCAGAATCAGCGGCAGATTGCGGAACAGCTCGACGTAACTGGTCGCCAAGGCGCGGACCGGCTTCCACGCATAGAGACGTAGCGCCGCGACCATGATCCCGCACGGCACGGCGATGGCCATGGTAGCGAAGGTGAGCAGAATGGTAGTGCCGGTCGCCGCCATCAGGGCATCGCGATGCTGCCACACCACGCTCCAGTCGAAAGTCACGACCGCCCCAGATGGGCCACCCGGCGGTAAAACATGTCGACGCCGCGCGTGACCGGAAACAGCATCAGGAAGTACACCAGCATGGCGAAGCTGAAGACCTCGATCGGCTGAAAACTCTGGCCCGCGAGCGTTTCCGACTGCCGCATCAGTTCGAGCACCGCGATGACCGAAGCGATGGCGGTGTCCTTGATGGTGATCGACAGCAGCGACCCGAACGCCGGCAACATGCGCACGAGCGCCTGTGGCATCACGATCCTGCGGACGATCTGCGCTCGCGACATGCCCAGTGCCAGTGCAGCACGCGACTGCCCGGGCCGGACCGATTCCACTCCGGCACGCACGATCTCCGCCGCGTACGCCGCAAGATGCACGGTCAAGCCAATGAGCGCCGCCATGAACGGCGACATGGTGACTCCGGCGATGATCGGCAGCGCAAAGAAGGTCCATACCAACACAACGAGGACTGGAATGGCGCGCATCGAATCGATGTACAGCACGACCAGCGGTTTGAGCCAGCGCGGGCCGTACAGGCGAAACAGCGCGACAAAAAATCCGGCAATCAGGCTCGTCGTGCCCGAAAGCACTGAGAGCAAGAGCGTGATCGCAATGCCTGAGCCGAGAAAGCTCAGGTGATCGGTGATGACGGAAAAATCGAAGTCCATCGCAATTCCCTCACCCCTGCCCCTCTCCCAGGGGGAGAGGGGTTCGCGGTGCCGAATCGCTCTCGCGCATTAGGCCGCATGGTGTCGCCTCTTCCTTCGGGAGAGGAGTTCGCGGTGCCGAATCGCTCTCGCGCATTAGGTCGCATGGTGTCGCCTCTCCCTTCGGTAGAGGAGTTCGCTTGGGCGAGTCTCGCCTCGCTGGTTGTGTCGCCTCTCCCTCTGGGAGAGGCCGACGCGCGGCAGCGCGGCGGGTGAGGGATGACGTGTCAATCACTTTGTTAGTAATTCCTTGACATCTTCCCTCACCCCTGCCCCTCTCCCACAAGGAGAGGGGTTCACTCTAACGCCCCTTCAACCCCGCGCAACGCGAGGGGCGCGCTATTGCATCGTCTCCACCACTCTCGCTTCGTCTGCCTTGAGCTTGGGCTCGATCTCCTTTTCAACGGCGCGCGCCCACGTCAAAAACGCCGCCTGGTTCTTGTCGATCGCGATGCCGACCGGGGCGGCCTTTTCCATGCTGTTCTGGCAGTTGTTCTCCTTCGGCAAGACGGCGAGTTGCTTCAATTTGCGGCCCATTGCAACCCATGGAACGCGATTGATCGGCACCGCGTCCGCGCGCTTGGCCATGACTTCCTCGACCGGCGCCGTTCCCGAGCCGGCGACGCCACGCAGCTGTGCCTTGGGAAATCGCTCCTTGACCCAGCCTTCCTCGCCGCCGCCGGTGTAATAGGCAATGGTAATGTCAGGCTTGTTCAGATCGTCGACGTTCTTGGCTTGGGCGAACTTGGGATTCGATGCGAGTCCGAACATGCACACGCTGGTGTTGGAATAGATGATGAAGTCGACCACCTTGAGCCGCTCCGCGGTTTCGGCCAGAGGCGTGACTGAAATGTCGACCTGGTTTGAAGCGAGCACCGGCACCTTGGTCTCATGACTGACGGGAACCGCCTCCAGCTTCACCCCGAGACGCTTGGCGTATTCCTCGGCCAGCAGCCATGCCGGCCCACTCCATTTTTCTGCGCCGCCGGTTGTATTCTCCACGAGCCACGGTGCGTTCGCCAACACGCCAACGCGAAGCGTGCCAGCCTTTTTAATCGCGTCGATGCGCGGACTCGTCCCCGGGGCGGGGATGGGCACTTCGGCGTAGTTAACTGCAGTGCAAGCGAGCAGCGTCAATCCGATGCAGGAACAGACAAGAGACTTCATCGTAGGCCTCCTTCAATGGGTGTGGTTTCAGGCGATTAATGATACCGGTCGAGCCACGCAATCACTTCCCGGGCGGTGTCGGCGGAGCGTTCCCGCTGCGGGAAGTGTCCTGCTCCGGCGATCAGGCGCCGCTCGTACGGCCCGATGAAGTACGCCTCCTTGCCTTCGCTCGTCTGCGGCGAATTGACGGGATCGGCAGACCCATGCAGCGTGAGGGTAGGCACGTGTTGCTTCGGTACGGGATCGAAGCGAGATTCGATCTCGGCATAGGAAGGATCGGGCGAAGCATGTCCCCACCGCACTCGATACGAGTGCAGCGTGATGTCTGCCCAGTCCGGATTGTCGAACGACGCTGCGGTGCGCTCGAACTCCACATCGTCGGGCCGGTAGGCGGCGAACCATTCGTTCCAGATATGACGCGTGAAGCCGCGGCGATCCTGGCGCACCATGCGTTCTCCACGGGGCGTCGCCATTAGCCAGTGATACCAATAATTCTGAGTCTGGCGGTAGCTCAACACCTGGCTGGGCGCGTTGGTGCCGTAACCCACCGATAGCACCACGCAGGCGCTGACGCGCGATTCATTCAGCGCCGACGCAATGTACGCGGCGCGCGCGCCCCAGTCGTGGCCCACAAGAGCAGGACGATCAAGATCCAGCGCCGTGGTGAATTCCACGAGATCCTGTCCCAGCGCGACGAGCTGCCCGCTGCGAAAGGTATCGGCGCGCAAGAAACGCGTTGGCCCGTAGCCGCGCAACCAGGGCGCGTAGGTTCGGTAGCCCGCTCCGTGCAGCGCGGGCAATACGGCGTCCCACGTGCGCACGTCGTCGGGCCATCCGTGTACAACGATCACCGGAAACCCGCCGGACGGACCCGCCGCTTCGTAGCCAACTCGAAGCAGCGACGTTTCAACGAATTGAGTTGTCATGACTTGGGGCGATAGGTAGCAGTTGTCATCACACGTCGCGATGGACAGCTCAACGGAGCAGTCTCGCCGGGACGTGCCAGCGGAACATTTTAGCCGCACCGGTGAACCATGTTCGAATCGCGAGCCCGAGCGCCTGCACTCGCTTCGCGTGATAAAGTTGTGATTCTCGCCGAATACGGAAAAAGAAGCAGGCGCCGACGGCTGCGTCTCATGCAGACGATCATTAGCATATCGAAGCTTTCGAAGACTTATAGCTCCGGCTTTGAGGCGCACTAAGGCATCGACCTGGAGATCCGCCGCGGCGAAATCTTCGCGTTGCTGGGCCCCAATGGTGCAGGCAAGACCACGCTCATCAGCGCGATCTGCGGCATCGTCAATGCGACGGAGGGAACTGTCACCGTAGACGGCCTCGACATCATCAGCGACTACCGCGCCGCGCGTTCGATGATCGGACTCGTGCCGCAGGAATTGACGACCGATGCGTTCGAGTCGGTTTGGGGAACCGTCTCGTTCAGCCGCGGGCTGTTCGGTAAGCCAGCGGCGCCAGCCCACATCGAAAAAGTGCTCAGGGATCTTTCGCTGTGGGACAAACGGGATAGCAAGATCATCACCCTGTCGGGAGGCATGAAGCGGCGCCTTCTCATCGCCAAGGCGTTGTCGCACGAACCGCAGATTCTCTTTCTCGACGAGCCCACGGCCGGCGTCGACGTCGAATTGAGGCAGGATATGTGGGCACTGGTGCGTTCGCTTCAGGAACGCGGGGTCACCATCATCCTGACCACCCACTATATCGACGAGGCGGAGGAGATGGCCGACCGGGTTGGCGTGATCAGCAAGGGCGAGATCATCCTTGTGGAGGAAAAGGCCGAGCTCATGCACAAGCTCGGAAAGAAGCAATTGACACTGCAATTGCAACACCCGATCGAGAGCGTTCCCGAGACGCTGGCCCATTATCGCCTCGAGCTATCTGCCGACAGAGCGGAGCTGACCTACACCTATGACACGCAAGGCGACCGACCCAGCATCGCAGCACTGCTCGAGGACTTGAGCAAAGCGGCCATACCATTCAAGGATCTGCAGACGACGCAGACCTCGCTCGAAGACATCTTCGTGAGCCTGGTGCGGGAGGGGCAATGAACGTTTACGCGATGCGCGCGATCTACAAGTTCGAGATGGCGCGCACGCGGCGCACACTGATGCAGAGCATCATCTCTCCGGTGCTGTCAACCTCGCTTTACTTCGTGGTCTTCGGCGCCGCCATTGGCTCTCGCATCGCGCAGGTCGAAGGGATTAGCTACGGAGCGTTCATCGTGCCTGGGCTTATCATGCTGTCGCTACTCACGCAGAGCATTGCCAACGCATCGTTCGGCATCTACTTTCCGAAGTTCACGGGCACGATCTATGAGCTTCTTTCAGCGCCCGTCTCCTATCTCGAAATCGTCGCAAGCTACGTCGGCGCAGCCGCGACCAAATCGGTGATCCTCGGATTGATCATCATGGCGACCGCGGGGCTTTTCGTGCCACTCAAGATAGAGCACCCGTTATGGATGATCCTCTTCCTGCTGCTCACTGCCGCGACGTTCAGCCTGGTCGGATTCATCATCGGCATCTGGGCTGACGGCTTCGAGAAGCTGCAACTCGTGCCGCTGCTGATCGTCACGCCGCTGACCTTTCTAGGCGGCAGCTTCTATTCCATCGACATGCTGCCGCCGTTCTGGCAAAAAGTGAGCCTGTTCAATCCGGTCGTCTATCTGATCAGCGGTTTCCGCTGGAGCTTTTACGGCATCGCCGATGTGAGCGTGGGGATAAGCCTGATAATGACGCTGGCGTTCATGGCGATATCGCTGGCCATCGTAGCCTGGATCTTCAAGACGGGCTATCGGCTGAAGAGCTAGGGCCAGTGACCCACAACAAAAGGAGGAGGCGATAATGGAAGCTCTTGCAACGTTCATGCGAAGGTTGACCGTGGCTGCGACGGCAACGTTAGTTGGTAGCGCTCCGGCATGGGCGGCTGCGTTCGTCTATGTCTCCAACGCCGAGGATGGCGACATCGGAATGTATCGACTGCTCGATTCGGGCGAGCTGCAACCCGGTGCTCGAGTCAAGGCCGCGAACGTAGTGATGCCGATGGCGGTGAGCCCCGACCGCCGCTTTTTGTACGCGGCGGCGCGCTCCAAGCCGTATACGGTCTACGTTTACTCGATCGACAAGGCGACCGGTGCGCTGACCCCCGTCGCCAATGCACCGCTTGCGGAGAGCTTTCCATACATAGCGCTGGACAAAAGCGGGCGCTTCCTGTTCGGCGCCTCTTATGGTGGAAATGTAATCAGCGTCAACGCCGTCGGCAGCGACGGACGCGTCGCAGCGGAGCCGCTGCAGGTCATTCCGGTCGGTCGCAACGCGCATTCCATCCGCATCGACGATAGCAACCGGTTTGTCTACGTCCCGGCGCTGGGAAGCGACGAGATCTTCATGTTCAACTTCGACGCCAATAACGGCAAGTTGAGCTCGAACACCCCGTCGGTGTACCTGATGAAGGCGATGACGGGTCCGCGCCACTTCGTCTTCTCTCAGGACGGCAAGTTTCTCTACGCGCTGAGCGAGCTGCTCGGGACGGTGACGACATTTTCCGTGGATGCCAGGACGGGGCTGCTCACCGAAGTGAGCTCGGCTTCCGGTTTGCCGCCGGACACCAAGCTCGGACCAGGAGCGCCTCGCGGCGCCGTCAGTGGTCCTAATGCTCCGCCACCGCGCAACACCGATAACGACATCTGGGCGGCTGACATCCACATGACGCCCAATGGCAAGTTCCTGTACATCTCGGAGCGTACGAGCAACACGCTCGGGGCTTTCAGTGTCGACGGCGTGACCGGCAAGCTCACGTACCTCTCGAGCACGCCGACTGAAGCGCAGCCGCGCGGATTTGCCATCGATCCTTCGGGGAAATTCGTGATCGTGTCCGGAGAAAAATCGGCCACGATCTCCGTTTATTCCATCGATCAGACCAACGGCGCCCTCAAGTTGCTCGGCAAGCATCCCACGGGCAAAGGCTCCAACTGGGTCGAAATCGTGAGCTTCGACTGAAGTCGGTGCGCTGGCTCGCATTGTAACGTCCTACATCGACGGCTATCTCACCTAGGGCACGCGCGTTCCAGCGACTGGCACGCTTCTCTGGTTCTCACCGCCGGCAAAAATTACACCGATGCCGGTGGCTGGCCAGTCGCCGGGGCACGGCGAAATCAAGTTGGACGGTGTTCGCGTGACACTGGAGCGCCAGGGAAACCAATGGAAGGTCGGCTTGGACTAGGGCCTGTTAACGCTATGGACACGAACGCGTTGCACAGCCGAAAACGCTCAGCGCAAGGCGCGAAGGCGAAGGCGGGTCGGGCACCCGGCGAGCCTTTGCAACGCAGCGATGGGCGTTTTCGGCAGCAACCCGACGGGAACGGGTGGCATGGGGCGCCACTCTTTGTTGCTCTCCTCGCCAAGACCGCCAGTCTTGGCTTCGTCGGCTGCCGCGATTGGCGCCCCATGCCACCCGTTCGCGTTTGCGCCCATAGCGTTAGCAGGCCCTAATGCGGAGAGCCGGCGCCTTGTTGCTCTGCTCGTTTGTCGTTGCCGCTGCTGCCTCGGCGCGTGATTCGCCTGCCGATCCGGAGCCGCGGATTCTGGACGTACGAGCCATGCGCTTCGTCACTGAACGAGAGCTGGTGGCGCGCCTTGCCATTGAACGCTATCGCCTGTTGGGCGAAGTCCACGACAACCCCCAACATCACGTGATCCGGGCCCGGCTGATCGCTGCGCTTGCCGCCAAGGGGCTGCGCCCCGCCGTTGTCTTCGAGCAATTTGATCTGGATCACGACGCCGCGCTTGTGGCGGCACAGCGAGCCGGCGCCGACGCCGAGCAAATCGCTGAAGCCGGCGCGTTCGACCGCAAGGGGTGGCAATGGCCTATGCACAAACCGATGATCGAGGCAGCGCTCGATCTGAAGCTTCCCGTACGGGCTGGCAATGTCCCGCGGGAAATACTCCGAGCGGACCCGCAGAGCTGGTCAAGCAAAGACACTGGCGGCATCCGGTACGCGCGCTTCCACGCCGCGCACTGGAGCGAAGCGCAGGCCGCAGCCTTGCGTGCGGATATCGTCGAAGGTCACTGCGGCAAGTTGCCTGAAGCAGTCGTGCCGCACATTGTATTGGCGCAGCGGATCCGTGACGCTGCCATGGCGCAAGCGCTGGTCAACGACGCAACCGCCGATGGTGCCATTCTCATCGCGGGCAATGGCCATGTCCGCGCTGATCTCGGAGTGCCGGTGTACTTGCATGCGCCGGGATTACCCGATGCGGCCGCCCAATCGATCAGTCTCGCGTTGATTGAAGTCGCTCCCGAGGATGAGCGCAGCGACGCGCGAGGATCCCTGCCTGAATATCGTGCAACCGGCGCGTTAGAGCGGAGTGTCTTGGACGGCACGAGCCCTGGCGCATCCATCCATCCTGGGGGTCAGATGATCGCATCGATCCACACCTGGCTGGGCGACGCCATTCTGTGGATCGCGGGCGTGCATGCCGCAGCCGCGCTGTACCATCACTTTGTGCTCCGTGACCGGGTGCTGCGTTCCATGCTGCCCGGCATCGCTGACCGATAAGCGTCGCGATGTCACGTAGAGATATGACGCCGGACAGCCATCACGCCGAGCTTATTGCGGCGATAGTCGCCTCGCTTTCTGCATAGCGCGCTACATGGCCAAGCGCATCAGCGCCGGGATCCTTCTCTACCGGTTTCGGGCGGAGACGCTCGAGGTGTTTCTGGTGCACCCCGGTGGTCCCTATTGGCTGCGCAAGGATGCCGGGGCGTGGTCAATTCCCAAGGGAGAGCTCGAGGAAGGCGCCGATACGCTGGCAACCGCGCGGCGCGAATTTGAAGAAGAGACCGGTTCGTCCGTGGACGGAGAATTTCTTCCGCTGACGCCCCTCAAACAACCGGGTGGTAAGCTCGTGTACGTGTGGGCGGTGCGCGGCGACATCGACGCCACATCCATCAGGAGCAACACGTTCACGCTGGAATGGCCGCCGCGTTCCGGCAGACGTCAGGAATTCCCGGAAGTCGATCGCGGCGCTTGGTTTACGCTCGAAGCTGCAACACAAATGATCTTGCCGGGACAGTGCGGTTTTCTCGAGCAGCTGCGGGCCCGTATCGGCGATCTCGCGAGGGGTTCTCCGAAGTGACGTGCAAGCCTATTGAATCAGCTCGTTGGCCCGAAGGAGCAGCGACGGCGGGATCGTGATGCCCATCGCTTTCGCCGTTTTGAGATTGATCACCAGCTCGACCTTCGTGGGGAGCTCGATGGGCAGATCACCGGGACGAGCGCCCTTGCGAATCTTGTCGACGTAGACCGCGAGACGGTGATAGCAATCTTCGAGTACCGGGCCGTAGATCATCAGATTGCCCTGTCGCGCGAACGGCGACCATCCGTCGATGGCGGGAATGCGCTGCTGCAAAGAAAATGCGGCGATGCGCCCGGCGTAACTCTGGGTGAAGCCGTCGGCAAAGGCGAGTATCGCATCGTAGTGCTCACGTGCAATGTCGCCCAGCGCCGTTTCCAGCTCCGTCTCGCTGTGCACCGGGAAATAGTGCACTTGCAAGCCGAGCGAGTCGGCGGCAAGCTGCGCAGCCGAGAGCTCCTTGTGCTGCCCGGGATGCTGCGGATCCGCGAGCAGCGCGATGCGCTTTATTGACGGCAGCGCCTCCTTCATGATCTGGATGCGCTTGCCGACGAGATCGAGCGCAAAGAAGGTCATGCCGGTCGCGTTGCCGCCGGGGTGCCCGAAGCTCTGCGCAATGCCGGCTTCCACCGGATCGACGCTGACTCCGAACACGATAGGAATCTTGACGCCGGCGACCATCACCGGATGCAGCGCCAGGCCTCCCTGCGCGACGATGACGTCGGGCTGGGAATGAACGAGCGCGTCGATCTGCTGCGAAATCCTGGTCTCCGTGCCCTCGCCCCACCACACATCGATGACGAGATTATTGCCCTCGGTGTATCCGAGCTCACGCATGCCGTCGCGAAACGCTTCGAGATAGGGTGACTTCGAGCCGGCGCGCTCGACGGAAACCCAGGCCACGTGCAACGGTCGCGGAGTCTGCGCTTGGGCGTATGATGCGACAGCGAGCGGAATGAGAGCCAATGCACGACAAAACGAACGACGACCCATTCGCCCACCTCGTTTAAGCAGGAATGCACGCGGCTATTTCGTCCGACAGCAGTCTCGACGCGGGCCGCCGTGGTCGAGCGGTAGCATCATACGACAAGGGCCCGACGGGCCACATGCAGGCCGCGGCGGCTCGGGCCCAAATTCCTGCGTTATGGTAGAAGCGGTGCAGTGGGTTATTGAGTGTTTCCCAGCTGCGTGACATCGGTTGCAATACGGATGAGCTGGCCCTCACCCCTAACCCCTCTCCCGCCGGGAGAAGGGGTGCGCGACAGCGCGGGTGAGGGTCAAACGTCACTCAGTTGCGTAATAGTTACCGTTGGGTATGCGAGATCGCCAAGCCTTGGTTCGCTCGACCGAAAGCGGCCCGCACACGGCTCCATGCACGAAGACCCAGATCGCCGAGCATCATCGCCTCTTCCACCCCTTGGCGGGCGACCGAACGCTGGTATGGATTCATATAGCTTGCGACCGAATTACGGGGCGTCTCCCGGCTGCGAGGGTAACCGCTGACTTCCATGATGGCTGCTCCTTGTCATTTCAGAATGGCGGCGCGATACGACTCTAGCCGCGTCATAACAAGTTAAGGTCATCGGAGGCGAAACGCCAATCGCATTTTCGAATGCCCTCGATTGGTGACGCTTATCCTTATGCACAGGCTCCTGGACACCAGTTGCCCCTTTTATCGCATGAAAGATCCATTCGTTTCGCTCGGCTTGCTTTACAATTTTTGCAGTGGCGCGCGTTTGTGTTGACGGTGCTATGTCTCGGGCGTGCGAGCACTGCGCCGCCGATGCCGGATGAAAGCGCGCTGACGGCCGCCGGATGCAAAACGGTCGTTGCAAAAACGACGCAGCAGCAAGAGCATCTGCAAAGCCTGCCCGCAGGCAAGCTGACAGAGCTGCAGCGTAACGGCACCCACTTCTTCGTCTACCCGGATCCCGCGAAGAACCAAATCTACGTCGGCACGCAAAAGGAATACGAGGCGTATCGGCGGGTCCATCCGACGGACACCTCAACGCTTGCCAAGCAGCAGGCAGCCGACATGGCCTCGTACAACAAGCAGGATGACGCCATGCGGACGGCCACCAATCGTGACCTGTCCGATCCGTACTATTTCTGGCCGAGCTTCGGCGTTCTTGGATGGTGACAGCCGGCCAGCCATGGCGTCCGCCCTGTTCTCGCCCTTCAAGCTGCGCAGCCTTAAGCTCGCGAACCGCATCGTCGTCTCTCCCATGTGTCAGTATTCAGCGCGAGAAGGATGTGCGACAGAGTGGCATCTGCTGCATTGGGGACAATTGCTGCAATCGAACGCCGGCATGTTCACGATCGAAGCCACTGCGGTCTCGGCGATCGGACGCATTACCTACGGTTGCCTGGGCCTCTACGACAGCGCCTGTGAGAGCGCGATCAGTGAGCGGCTGGCGCTGGCGCGAAGGAATGCTCCGCCGATAGCGGTCGCGATCCAGCTTGCACACGCTGGACGAAAAGCCTCGTCGCGGGTGCCATGGGAAGGCGGCCAGCTCATTCCGTTCTCGCAAGGCGGATGGAAGCCGTTTGCGCCATCGGCGATTCCGCAGCTTCCCGATGAGTTACCGCCCGTGGCGCTCGATGCAGCCGGGCTCGATGGCATCAAGCGCGAGTTCGTCGCAGCGGCGCAGCGCGCAGCGCGCATCGGCATCGACGCCCTTGAAATTCACTGCGCGCATGGCTACCTCATGCACGAGTTCCTGTCGCCGCTGTCCAATCAGCGGAGCGATGCCTACGGCGGATCCTTCGAGCATCGCATACGCTTCCCGCTGGAGGTGTTTGCCGCCGTGCGCGACGCATGGCCGAGCGATAAACCGATGGGCATCCGCATCTCGGCGACCGACTGGGTCGATGGCGGATGGACGATCGAGGATTCGATTGCGCTTTGCCGCCGCCTCCGAACCGCTGGCTGCGACTGGATCGATACATCGAGCGGCGGCATTTCGCCCAAGCAGAAAATTCCCCTGGGACCCGGCTATCAGGTCCACCTCGCGCGAGAAATCCGCCGCGCAACGTCGATTCCCACGATTGCCGTCGGCCTGATTACGGAACCGAAGCAGGCCGAAGCGATCGTTGGCTCGGGCGATGCCGACATGGTGGCGATGGCGCGCGCGATGCTATGGGACCCGCGTTGGCCGTGGCACGCGGCAGCAACCCTGGGTGCGCAGATTCACGCGCCTCAGCAATACTGGCGTTCTGCGCCGCGCGACGCAGCGCAGGTGATCACGGATGCAAAGCTAGGCATGCGCTAGACGTCCTTATCCCCATGCAATCGCGGGAAGAAGGTCGGAAACACCTGTGGGCTAAACTGCGCGGTCTTCCATTCAAGCGGAGCGAACCATGATCCTTCGTACACCTCGAAAGCTTGCGCGCCTCACGATTGCCGTCATCGTCGGCGTCACTTCGGCCTGTGCGAGCGCCCCGATGGAAGACAAGACAAGCGCAGCCGCACGTTACGACGGCGTGATTGCGAGTCCGGTGCGGACCGATCAGGACCGTCGCATGGACGCAGCGCGGCACCCCGCGCAGTTTCTTTCATTCGCGCAAGTGAAGCCGGGCATGCAGACGCTCGATGTCTCAGCGGGCGCGGGTTACACGTCGCAACTGCTCGCGCTCGCGGTCGGTGCGAGCGGAACCGTTTGGGCGCAGACGCCCAAGCCGGGGCCGACGCTCGTCAAGCGGCTCGCCGATAATCCACAAGCGAATCTCATCCTGGTCACGCGGCCCTTCGACGACCCGGTTCCTGATCAAGCTCCCATGCTGGATCTCATTACCATCATCCTCAATTATCACGACATCACTTATCTTCCTGTCGATCGTGCCAGGATGAATGAGCGTCTGTTCGCGGCGCTCAAGCCGGGCGGCCGCCTGGTCGTGGTCGATCATTCGGGCCGAGCCGGTACCGGGATTTCCGAGGGAAAGACCTTGCACCGCATCGATGAAGCGGTGGTGCTCAGCGAAGTTCGCCAAGCCGGTTTTGTCCTCGATGCCGAAGGTGGTTTTCTGCGCAACCCAGCCGACCCACGCAGCGAGTCATCTTCCGACCCCAAGGTGCCCACCGACAAGTTCGCATTGCGCTTTGTAAAACCGTCCTTGTAGACATGAGTTGCAACAATTTGGCGCTGCCGTGATCAAAATGAATGTCTTTTGCGCAATAGCGGAGGCATGTCATGACTGCGGCGACGGCGCCATTACCCTCAATCACTGAAGACGAGCACAAACGACAGCTGCGACGGGCGGTCGTCGCGAGCACGGTCGGCACTGCCATCGAGTGGTACGACTTTTTCCTCTATAGCACTGTCACCGGGCTGGTCTTTGCCAAGCTCTACTTTCCGAACTCCGATCCCCTGGTCGGCACGCTTCAGGCATTCCTCATCTACGCGGTCGGCTTCGTCGCAAGGCCCGTCGGCGCCGCCATCTTTGGCCATTATGGCGACCGCATCGGACGCAAATCGACGCTGATCGCCACCCTGCTGCTCATGGGGCTCGCGACCTTTGCCGTGGCCTTCGTTCCGACGTACGCGACCATAGGCATCTGGGGCGCGGTGCTGCTCACCATCCTGCGGTTCATCCAGGGTGTCGGAGTCGGCGGAGAATGGGGCGGCTCGGTCCTGATGTCGATGGAGTGGACGAGAACCAACGCGCACCGCGGGTTCGTCGCATCCTGGCCTCAGTTTGGAGTGCCGGCGGGTCTCTTTCTCGCGAATCTTGCGGTTCTGGCATTCAGCCAGATGTCAGGCGATGCATTCCTGACCTGGGGTTGGAGGGTGCCGTTCGCGCTCAGCATCGTCCTCGTCGGGATAGGTCTCTACATACGACTCCGGATCATGGAGACCCCGGTGTTCGCCCGACTGGTGAAGGAGCGACGCATCGAGCGCGCGCCCACGCTGGAAGCGATCAAGCGCCAGCCCAAGGAGATACTCCTAAGCGCGCTGTCGCGGATGGGAGAACAGGCCCCGTTTTACATCTTCACCGCGTTCATATTCGCATACGGCGTTAACACGCTTAAAGTCTCGCAAGACTTCCTGTTGACAGCGGTTCTCGCCGCCTCGGTTCTGTCTTTTTTCACGATTCCGTTCTGCGGCCACCTGTCGGATCGCATCGGGCGCAAACGCATGTACATGATCGGCGCCACGGTCATGGCGATCTTCGGCTTCGTCTATTTCGCCATGCTGGGTAGCATGAACACGACCTGGATGTTCGTCGCGATCGTTCTGTCGCTGATTCCGCACGACATGATGTATGGTCCACAGGCCGCACTGATCGCCGAAGCATTCACGGGACGGTTGCGCTACAGCGGAGCTTCGTTGGGTTACCAGCTCGCTTCGGTCATCGCCGGCGGCCCTGCGCCGCTCATTGCCGCCGCGGTCTTTGCCCGCTATCACTCCGGCTACGCAATCGCGGTCTACATTCTGATCTGCGCGCTGTTGAGCCTCATCTCGACCGCGTTGCTGGGCGACCATACCAACCAGGACATCTCCAAGGAGCACCACCTGTCCGCTGCGACTTCCTAACGCTCGCCGTCGCTGGCCGCTACATGCTGCGGCGATACTCCCCGCCGACCTCGAACAGGGTCCGAGTGATCTGCCCCAACGAGCAGACGCGTACCGTCTTGATCAGCTCGGCGAAGACATTGCCGTTGTCGATTACCGCGCGTTTCAACCGCTCGAGCGCGGCAGGCGCGACCTTGGCATTGCGCGCCTGAAAGTCGGCGAGCCGCTGGAGCTGTGACTGCTTCTCCTCGTCGGTCGATCGGG
>VBCY01000311.1 GCA_005882995.1 Betaproteobacteria bacterium | reverse complement strand
GAAAGGCTCACCAATAGCTGATCTGCCGCAAGATGCGCCACGTGTTTCTCAGCGCATAGTGCTACCCTTAAAAATTTGCCCAACCGGGCAGTGATTAGGGGCGGCCACTGATGAAAAACTCTCTTAACAAAGCTCTGCTCGGTTTGCTGCTATTCGTAAACGCGGCCTTTGCCGCCGACCCGCTTCCATCCTGGAACGACGGGCCCGCAAAGCAGAGCATCATCACCTTCGTGGAGAAAGTGACGAAGGAAGGCTCGCCATCTTTTGTCCCGATCCCCGAGCGAATCGCCACCTTCGACAACGACGGCACGCTCTGGTGCGAGCAGCCGGTGCCTGTGCAATTGTATTTCGCGCTCGACCGGGTGAAGGCGCTCGCGCCGCAACACCCCGAATGGAAAACCAAGGAACCGTTTGCCTCGCTGCTCAAGGGCGACATGAAGACTGCGCTCGCCGGTGGTGACCACGCGCTTCTCGAAATCGTCATGGCCACCCACGCGGGCATGACCACCGTGGAGTTCGAGCAGATCGTCAAGGACTGGATCGCCACCGCGAAGCATCCGAAGACCGGCAAGCTCTTCACCGAAATGACCTATGAGCCGATGCTCGAACTACTCGCCTACCTGCGGGCCAGCGGGTTCAAGAACTTCATCGTCTCCGGCGGCGGCATCGAGTTCATGCGCCCGTGGGCGGAGCGGGTCTATGGCATTCCGCCGGAGCAAGTCATCGGCAGCAGCATCAAGACGAAGTTTGAATTGCGCGACGGCAAGCCCGTCCTCGTGCGTTTGCCGCAGTTGAACTTCAACGACGACAAAGCCGACAAGCCCGTCGGTATCAACCAGCACATCGGCCGCCGGCCCATCGCCGCATTCGGCAACTCCGCGGGCGACCAGCAGATGCTGGAATACACCCAGGGCGGCAGCAGCACGCGATTCGAACTGCTGGTGCTGCACGATGATGCGACGCGCGAATACGCCTACGGCCCGGCACTGGGAATGCCCACGCCCAAGCTCGGGGCGTTCACGCCGGCGCTCTACGAGGAGGCGAAGAAGGAGGGCTGGACGGTCGTCAGCATGAAGGATGATTGGAAGCAGGTCTTCCCGTTCGAGCCGAGCCCTGTCACGGCCATTGACATCCTGCTGGAACCGGACGCCACGATGCTCCAGCATTCCGAAACCAACAACGCACGTCTGCTCAAGGTCTTCCCCAAGGGCTTCGCGCTGGATGCGACACATCGTCCGCACATCACGATGATCCAACGCTTCGTTCGCACAGCGGATCTCGACAAGGTCTATGCCGCCGCCGGAAAGGTGTTGGCCGGCGGCAACGTGAACGGCTTGAAGTTGGAGGCTTTCAAGTATTACTACATCCCGAGCGGCAAGATTGGACTGGCTGGCATTGTTGCTAAGCCGACCCTTGAATTGCTCAAGCTGCAACAGGACTTGATTGCCGCCGTGGCCCCGTTCACGGTCGCCACCGGACCATCTGCCGCCTTCGTCACCACGCCTGATGATCCCGTCATCGACCCGTTCCTGATCGACTACGTTTCGACGTTTGTGCCGAAATCGTCCGGCGAGCGTTTCAATCCGCACGTCACTACCGGTGTCGCTTCCCGGGAATATCTCGACACGATGCTCGCTGAGCCGTTCGAGCCGTTCACCTTCTCGCCGGCGGGCGCGGCCGTCTACCAACTAGGCCAGTTCGGCACCGCTGCAAAGAAGCTCAAGGAATGGGACTTGAAGCCCTGAGGCGGCGTCGCCGCTGAGGTTTGGTCCAACGACCGTTTCACCGCAATCGGAGGGCCGCTTCCCGGAAGGTCGACAGGCCATTTAGGGTCGACAAGCGCCCGTCGTCCGGGATCACCATGAGACTCCTTTCCCTCGACCGAGGAGCCGCTCATGGATACCGAATCGACAACCGCAGGGCGTGCAATACCGCGGAACAAAGGCAAGCTGCTCGGCCAGAAGCCGCCACTTAAGCTGAAAGAGATCTGGGCCATCCGGATTCGACTGCAACTGGATCATCGATCCCGGGAACTCGCGTTGTTCAACCTCGCCATCAACAGCAAGTTGCGCGGCTGCGATCTGGTCGGGCTTCGCGTCCGCGACATGGTCCAGGGCAGTCATGTGGCAGCCCGCGCGATTGTCATGCAAAGGAAGACCCAGCGGCCGGTGCAATTTGAGATCACCGAACAGACGCGAGACGCGGTCGGCGCCTGGATCAACGACTGCCCATCTCAAGCCGGAGCAGTTCCTCTTCCCGAGCCGCATTACGGAGTCGCCTCATCTTTCGACCCGGCAGTATTCCCGGATCGTTGGGTGCTGGGTCGGTCATCTGACGCGCTAGGCC
>VBCY01000309.1 GCA_005882995.1 Betaproteobacteria bacterium | reverse complement strand
CCGCGGCCTTCGTCATCGCTGCGGTGGCATTTGTGATTTACGCTTGGCTAGCCCGGCGCCGGGGCTTGAGGCCGTCGTTTGCGATGGGCGCCATTTTTGCCATCGCCGCCTGGATCGCGGTCGATGCGCGCTGGCAGCTGAGCCTTTTCACGAATCTGCAGCTTACGGCGGGGAAGTACGCCGGCAAGACGATCGACGAAAAGCATCGCGTTGCCGAGGATGCGAGGATCTATCAAGTCGCCGAGACCATACGACGCGGACTCCCGAATGGCGTTACCAAGGTGACGCTGGTGAGCGATCTCGCCGATACCGAGCTCTTTGTCGGCAAGCTGCGCTATTACCTCTTTCCGCTCTGGCTGCAGGCTAAGCCCGATCCGATCGATCCTCGCGCGGTGCTCGCGATTGTCGAATCGAAGAATTCATCGCTCGATGCGGCCGCTGGGAAGTTCAAGCTGGCGCAAGGTCCATCGCTCGATGTCGAAACTCTGGTCGATGATCCACTGGTGCGAGTGGTGAGGGTGCGCTGATGGGCAATATCGGCCTCGCGCTGACGCTTTTGCTCTCGCTAGCAGCGGGCGTGGCTGTGCTTTCGCCGCTGCTGTGGAACGGTGCTGCGACGCGCTGGCAGACGCTCGTAGGTTACGGCTTCGCTGCCGGACTCGTCCTGACCACGCTCATCATGCGCGCGGGGTTCGCTGCCAGGCTCGGATTGTCATTTGGGGTAACGGCCGCAGGGCTCGTCCTTGCAACGGCCATAGGCGCTGCCGCAACTTTGCTCCTGCGTCGCCGCAATGTCGCCCCGGAGGGGATGCCAGCGCAGATGCCGCAATCATCGGAGAGCGGGTGGCGTCGCATCGCATGGATCGCATTCGTGGCCATCACCATTGCGCGCATCGGTGGCCTCACGCTGGAGGCGTGGTGGAGGCCGCTGTTTCCGTGGGATGCCTGGGATATCTGGGGTCCGAAGACTAAAATCTGGTTCGAAACGCGCGACCTCAATAATTTCTACGGGCACTTCGACAATGGATATCCTCCGGCGATAAACCTGATGCAGATCTGGGCAAATCTAGGTCTGGGCAATTGGGACGACGCGAAAATGAATATCGCGTGGCCGCTGATGCTGGGCGCGTTGGTGCTTGCCGCCTACGGGCAGGCGAGGACGATCGGCGCCTCGCCTTTGGCAGCCTCGATCGTCGCTTATCTGCTGGCAAGCGTTCCCATACTGGACGCGCATGCCGCGCTTCCGGGATACGCTGACCTCCCGCTCGCGGTGACCTTCGGGCTCGCGGCGATCGCGCTCTTCGTCTGGGTCGTGACCGACGAGCCGAGCCAGCTCATTCTCGCTGTCTTGTTCGCTGCGATGGCGCCGTTATTCAAGATTCCTGGAGTCCTCTGGAGCCTGACCCTCGTCCCGGCGATTCTGGTCGCGCTTTACGACCGTGCCGGCGGACGACGGGCGCTGCGCTGGACTCTGGCGATCGTGATTGCGTGTCTCGCCGCGGGCGGATATCTTTACGCCAAGCAGCGCAATTTTTCGGTGACCCTTTACGAAGCCCACGCGGCGCCCAACCCCACCACCGGTATTGTGCTGGATAACTACCTGCTGCTCGACAACTACCATCTGCTTTGGTACCTGCTGGTGGCAGGACTGGTCGTCTGGTGGCGCGAGGCGACCGCCAAAGCCCTGCGACCCGCCACTAGCTTGATCGCCGCAGGTGTCGC
Source organism: Betaproteobacteria bacterium (assembly GCA_005882995.1). Lineage (GTDB taxonomy): Bacteria > Pseudomonadota > Gammaproteobacteria > Burkholderiales > Casimicrobiaceae > PALSA-1003. Next base: position 3,228 of record VBCY01000309.1, on the reverse strand, counting down.
GTTCCTCGCGGTTTCATTCTTGTTCACCAATTCTGCAGCATGGTGGGGCGATTACGGAACAATCAACCGCGCCACGATTCACCTAGTACCGGCGCTTGTCTTCTATCTGCTTCTGATCTCTCGCGCTTCGAACTCGCGCAGCACAACAGTTCCGCGCTCCTGAGCGAGGGCGTGGTCCTCGTTGACCGCCTCCACCGCCCCCTGGCCGCGCGCCAGGCTCGTCGTTCGCGTCAAGCGCACGCTCATGATATGGGCGATCGCGACAGTGCCAACGGCCAGGATTGCGAACGTGGAAAAGGCCCAGACCTGCGGGATCCGGTACTTCCATATCGCCAGTCCCACTGCGGCGGTAATGGCTGCAAAAATGAGCAAGGTCCAAGTGGTCGCTCCATGGCTCAAGCCTGCGCACGCCGAAGGATGACCACGACCATGTCGAGCAAGGGAACGGCGACGATCCACACCATCACGATGGCCGGAACTGCGGATTCGGCCGCACGAGCTACGCCAACCGTAAACCAGCATAACGCGAAGCCCAAAGCCATGCTTCCCGCATCACCGAGAAAGACATCGGCCCGCGGCCGGAACGGATGGCGGAAATTGAAACAGAGGAAGCCTACGACCGCGCCGATCAGGATCGAGATCATCAGGAGATGCGACGAAAGCTTGAGCGCATAGCACAGAATGGCGATCGCGGTCATCGAAATGAACGTCAATCCTCCCGCGAGCCCGTCGATGCCGTCCGTCATGTTGAGCGCGTTGATGAGGCCCAGCGCGCAAATCACGGTGAAGGGAATGGCGAAATTGCCCAGCACCAGATTCCCGCCCAGGCCGAACAGGTCGCCAAGCTGCAGCACATAGACGCCTCCCCACGCGGCCATCAGCAGCGCTGCTGCGCATTGCAGCGCGAGCTTGGCGAGCGCCGAGAGGTCGTGCATGTCGTCGAGCACGCCGGCAAAGACGAGGAGCCCCATCCCGCCGAGGAGCGAACGAAACGGATAGAGAGGTTCCGATTGCGTCACCAGCAGGGCGCTGAATGCGAATGCGCCGAAGATTGCGATGCCGCCGACTACCGGAACGGCTCCCTCGTGTTGCTTGCGACCGCTCGGATGATCGACCAGACTCATCCTCCGCGCGGTATTGCGCAACAGCACGATCAGCGAAATAGTTCCAAAAAAAGCGAGCGCTGCATGAATCACAATCGTGTTGTACACCATCACTCCTTGGTGCGTCCCGCATACACCGCCAGTATCGCGTCGTGAACCGCTTTCTCGGCGAAACCCGCGCACGCGATTTCGCGAGATCGCACGCTCATCGCGCACGGGTACTAGTATGCCATTATCATTGTAGCGCACAACCTCCCTGCATCCGGGGACATCAGTGGCGATCAGGGGCAATCCCGCGGCAGCCGCTTCGAGCAGGATGCGTGGCGTACCCTCGCGATAGCTGGGCAGGACCACGATGTCGGCTTGCGCGAGAAGCCGCTCGACATCGTCGCGATGGCCCAGAAATTCCACATTCGGCAAGTCGCGCCAGGAACGCAGAGTCGCGATTGGGACGGCACTCGGATTGCCCGCGTCCGGTTCGCCGGCAATGCGCACCACCGCACTGACTCCGCGTTCGCGCATGATGCGCGCGGCTTCGATCAGCTCGGCCATGCCTTTCTCCCATAGCAACCTCGACGCGAATAAAATCGAAATCGGAGAGCGGTCGAAGCGCCGTGCTGGTTCGGGGCGGAAGCGCTCGACATCGACACCCGATCCGCGGATCAGGTGGACGCGCGCGCGCTCGAGCAGTCCCGCTGTTGCGAAAGCGCGGCGGTCGTCGTCGTTCTGAAAGATCACATCGGTGCCGCGCAGGCAAAGCCGGTAGAGCCATAGGAGAGGGCGACGAATCAAGCCGATGCGTCTAGATCCCGACACGAATACGTGGCCAAGACCGGTGATGGCGTTGATGATCCTGCGCGCGCCGACGCTGCGGGCAGCCAGCGAACCGTAAAGGACGCATTTGACGGTGAAGTGGTGGCAATGTGTCGGCCGTATGCGCCGATAAAGCGCGATCAATCGTGCAAGCGTCGCGGCCTCGCCGAAGGGATTGAGCCCACTGCGCGCAAAGTCGAAGGCGTGCCACTGAAATCCGTCGGCGCACAGGCGTTCGGCGTAGACGCCAGAGGGTGAGACGAGATGAACGCGATATCCCGCATCACGCAGCGCGCGCGCGAGCGGAAGACGAAAGTTGTACAGGTACCAGTCGGTGTTGGCGAAAAGCAGCGCCGTCGGCTGCGGAGTCTGCGTCACGCCATCAACCCGCGACGGCCGCCAAACCCCTTGCATCGATTCCGCGCGTGATCTCTCTTCAACCAGGAATCGATGTTTGGCTGTTGCAAACGGAGGGCAGAAATGGGGACTCGGTCGCTTCGAGATCGATCGGACCGTGGCGAGCCGCATTATAGCTTGCGGAAACCTTTCTGGATTCTGTCGAAATCCATCGTGGGTTTCTCCGGCGGCGGAGTTATAGTATTAGTCCGACGACGCTACTTTCACTCAAAGCGTCGCGGTCATTTAAGGGGGATTCCATGAACATTCTTTTCCGTGGTGTTGTCGCGGCGGCTGCGCTGGCTTTTTCCATTTTCGGATCGGATATCGCGGCGGCTCCCACCGTGTCGAATGATGCTGTTGCAGCGAAGATGCTGATGCGTTTCTATCCGACGCCACTGCCGTCGACGCCCACCGACGTGACGGAAGACCCAGCAGTCTGGCAAGCCAAGGTCAATGGACTGTTGAAGTCGATGCCGCCCATGCTGCGGCAAAGCGTTCTCGCGTCGGAGACCGCGGAAGATTTCGCCGCCAATCTGGATTTCTTCTCGCGCTCTCAATCGGCGAGCGTGGGCACAAACGCTGGACAGATTGCCACCAAAGCAGGAGGCGGATCGATTTCGCCCAAGGCGCTGGCGGACAACGACAGTCTGGTGTTCACACCGCTGGCGCCGTGCCGGATCTTCGACTCGCGCAACGCTACCGCGGGGAGCGGTGTCCAGGGTCCGCTCGCAGGCGGAACGCTGTATCACGTTCCCGGCTTCGTCGCTGCCGGCTCGAACTGGGGAGCCTACGGAGGCAATGGCACTTCCGACTGCGGTCTCAACAGCAACGTCAGTGGGAGCATCCGGGCGATCGCGATCATCATCACCATCCTCAATCCGAATTTCGACGCGTATCTCGGCGTCTCCGATCA
>VBCY01000304.1 GCA_005882995.1 Betaproteobacteria bacterium | reverse complement strand
GTCGCGAGCTTGACTGCGCAAGCTCGGGCCGCGTATCAACGCGTCGACGCCACGTCTTCTTTCGGTCCGAAATGCACCGATCAATGACGGCTATGGAGCGCAATGCGCTACGAAGAACGAGTCACGCTGCAGCAAGCACTCGCTGCACGACGCTGACTCCGACGCCGAGGGTTCGTGCAGTCTTCTGCTTGCCGACACCCCGCGCAGCAAGCTCACGTATGCGCTGCTCGACCTTGGGTGGCGTCCGTGGCCGGCCCAACCGGATTCCTTTCGCCCGCGCTCTCGCGAGTCCAGCGTTGATGCGGGCCTGGATTAGCGAGCGCTCGAACTCGGCGAACACTCCGAGCATTTGGAACAGCATCCTTCCCGCCGGCGTCGTCGTGTCGAGAGCTTGCTGTTGCAGGTAGAGGTCCACCTTCTTCGCCTGTAGATCGGTCAGAAAGACGGCCTACGGACCACGCCGCGACCAGATCGAACTCTCGGCGAGTAACTCCGTGGAACACCGCATCAAACCGCGGTCGTTGGTCTCTGCCCTTCGCTCCGCTGATCCCCTGATCGACGTACTCCGCGACGACGGCCCACCCGTGGCGCTTCGCAACCTGCCGAAGCTCGCGCACTTGGTTGTCGGTGCTCTGTGAGTCGGTCGAAACACGGGCGTAGATCGCGACACGCTTGGACTTCGCCATACTTGCCTCCCATAGGGTCTGTGGCCTCGCCCATTTATAGAGTGCCACGACGCTATACTGAAAACAAGTGTTTTCGGTATATCACCGTGACAGCTTCACCCTCGGGGCTACGAAGATTGGATTTCCAGAAGGGTTTTCCGTATGCCGCCGCTGGTCGTACATTTCTTCCATCGGCTGGCTGAGAGCGCTCGAACGCTTGGCGGGCAGTCCACTGCAACAGGGAGAGGGAAACGTGCTGCGCTACGTCCTCGCTTGGTTCCCGATGCTCATTCTTGCGGTCGCCAACGGCGCCCTCCGGCAGGCAACGTTCGCCAAGACCATGCCCGAGCTTCGTGCCCATCAGCTCTCAACGCTCATTGGGGCGCTTGTCATCGGTGCCTTCATTTGGTTCGTCATTCGCAGGTGGCCGCCCTCGTCGAGTCGCCAAGCATCGATGATCGGCGTCCTGTGGCTGGTCCTGACTGTGGCTTTGGAGTTCTTCATGGGGCTTGTGCTCGCGAAGCGGCCATTGGCTCAGGTTTTCGGTGACTACAACGTCCTCGCCGGCAGGGTCTGGGTCTTCTTCCTTATCTGGCTCACGTTGGCACCTTGGGTGTTTTATCGTCTTCGCCCGGCTTCCTATCACTCACGGAACACATATAGCTCAACACACAGTGCGCATCCTACGGCGTAAAGCAACCATGTCTGGGCGACAAAATAAGGGTAGGCCATCAAGACGATGCCAATGACCATTGGTTTATACAGAACCATTCGTTTGCCGTAGATAAACGCTGCGAGACCTATCGCCCCGAACAGGAGGGAGCCGAAGAGCGCGGTTGGGTTGGAAAACATGTTTGCAGCGCGGACGATGCTGCCTGACGGTTGGACCGGGCTGGATTATCCCGTACTTGGTCGCAGCGCCGCACCAACGACATTGACCGGAGCCGCGTCGATCATGCGACTACGCAGTCGATCTGTCAGAGGAGTACGCATGCGCGAGGGGCCATTCGTGGAGGGAGCTGAAGCTGTCCGGCCGTCTACGCTGAGCGATCTCGGTCGAACATCGCGTCACCGGCTCTAGCCAATCCACCGCGCCCCGCGTCGTTGATACGGGGCATACTCCTGATCAAAGCGCTCGTGCAGTGCCTGTTCTTCGGGGATGATCTGCACCACAGTGATAACGATCACGAACAGCGGCGGGACGACCAAAGAGCTGACACTGCCCAGCCAGATCGCCCACCCGATCAGCAGTAGCACCAGCCCCAAGTACATTGGATTGCGGCTTACGCGAAAAACGCCCTCGGTCACAAGGTACGATGCCTTGCTCGGGTCGAGGGGATTGACGGTGGTACCCGCCTTACGAAAGCGCACGAGCGCAGCCACGTCGATGACGCGATTCCACGGTGGAGCGATCCACCGAGCGAGCGGCATCCAATGATCCAGGACCCACATGAACCCTGCCGCAACAAGCATCAGGATCGGTGGCGGAATACGGAGTCGCATCGACCGACTTTAGGCTTGCGGTCACGTTGCTGCAACAAACGCGCACTGAGCTGTGGCCTACGCCGGGTGCTTGCGCCTGGGCTTGCATCTGCCCCGCCGCGACCTCATCTCTCTGACATCCGACCCCCTTCCCGACGACATGACTGCGATTACCGTCACACACGCCAACTTCGACGACGCTGTGCTGCGCGCTTCTGCCACCCG
>VBCY01000308.1:5378-8549 GCA_005882995.1 Betaproteobacteria bacterium | reverse complement strand
ACGACCGCATCGAAACGCTCGGTCGAATCGATGGTGTCCTGTAGCCGGGCGTTGACGAATTCGGCGCGCTCACTCAGGCCGCGCTCCCGCGCCGCTGCCGTCGCCGCCGCGATGAATGCGGGATTCGTATCAACGCCAACGCCCCGCGCCTGCGCGGCTGCGAGCAGGTCGAGAAGAAAGCCCGCTTTGCCGCAGCCGACGTCGAGCACGCGTTGGCCCGGCGCAACGGCGAGTCGCTGGATAAGCGACTCGGCCTTGGCCGCCGACAGAGGGCTCAAATAGCGGTGGGTGCCATGCGCGATCGTGGTGAATTTGTTCGGATCGGCGAGCGGCGTTGCGGTGGCGGCCATGAGCGTGCCTTCTTCGGTCCTGAAACGCGCATCCGTTGCGACAATGCGCAGATGAGCGACCGCGCAGGGTTTATGTATGGCGGGCATATGCCTTGACGATGTCGGGCTTTGAAGTCGCTTGCTATTCTTGACACCAAAGCGTAGAAGCATTTGTAGCACACAAGTCCTCCTAGCTGGCATAAGGACGTGTGGTGCCTGCCGCGTCGCAAGACGCAAGACGTGACGTTCAATTCAAGAAGTTGACATTGTTGGGAGACATAAAATGATTATGCGGACGCTTTCCGTTTCGAGAAGCTTTCGTTTCGTATTCTTGATGGTCTGCCTCGTAATTGCCACGCCTGTCATCGCCCAGGCTCCAAGGACCATCGAAGCATTCCGGGCACAATATGACGCCATGATGGCCAACTACGAGCAGCTGTTTGCGGCTGAGGGGAATATCCAAGGCCAGATGCGCGCTCAACAGGGTCGTGAAGCCATGCAGGCACTCACTAATGAACAGCTGGCAAGAGTGTTTGCGAAGAGCCGCATTCCGGACTTTTCAATAATCGCGAGCGTGAGCAACTACCTCGTCCAACGCAGGGCGGTTCAAAAATCGCTGCCGTTTCCTGGCGAACCACCTATTGTCAGCGGCTGCAATGGGGTTGACTATACCAGCGCCACGAGGTACGCCGAGACGATTGCGAACGAGGTCACGCAATCGATTCTGGCCGCGGCGGCATGGGTTTGCAACGAGGACATCTTGGGCGAGAACGGCTCACTCGCGTGCGTTCCTCTGGCGATCGCGGCAGATATTACGCAGGGGCTCATTGATGTAGCCAACTTCTGCGCAGGAGAGGTGACCGCAAATCAGGTCCAGGCCAACTTCGATCGACTTGGTCACATTCATGATGACCTTTCTGCAGGCATTTCGACGATCGTCAATAACGACAATACGAACAGATCCGCAATCATCAACAACGACAACACAAACACGGCCTCTATAATCACCAACGCCAACGCGAACAAGGATACGATCGTAACTGAGCTTCGCGCTCTTGGGTGCGAAATCGTCCGGCTCTTGAATACGCCGGAGGGACAACGCGCTTCCTCGATTCTAGCTTGCAGTGCGCAACCTGGGTTCCCCTATAGCTGGAACAAGCATTAAACAGAGCTACGGTTTCGCGCGTGAGCCTCGAAAGGGGCCCACGCGCAAGTAGGCGCGAGCCTCATCGTGGACGTATTTGGGGAGATACCGATGGCGGTCTAGGCGAATGCCCGCTTTCGGACAAATTGGACGGCAGCACTGACCGTCCGGAGTTGGCGAAAGCGCCAGTTGATGAGTCGCCACTGAACGACCGCTGCCGCGGCGTTGCTGCGGTTGGCAGCGGGATGCTCGACTGCAGCAAGGGGTCTGATCTCGGCCTTTGCAAGGGAAATTCAAAGTACTCAGTACTCAGTGCGCAGCTCAGGACTGCTTCTTTTCGGCCAGCATCGACTTGAGATTCGCAAATGGCGAATGCGTCGCTCTAGCGCGATCGTCGCGGGTGTTACTGCCACCGCCGGCGGCTTCCAGTTGCCGCTGATGTTCATTGTCGTGGCAGTACAGGCATAGCAATTCCCAGTTGCCGCCATCGGCCGGGTTGTTGTCGTGATTGTGGTCGCGGTGACGGACCGTCAGCTCACGCAGGTTGGCGTGCGTGAATTCGCGGCCGCAGCGGCCGCACATCCACGGATAGATCTTGAGGGCTTGATCACCGTAGCTTTGCTTGCGCTTTTCAGCGTTGCGGCGCGCCGCGGCCAGGATTAGGTCCAGCTTGCTCGGGTCGCTCGCTGTCATACCGTGTTGCGAATCTCAACTATGTAAGAACCCGACTTCCATCGGTCTTTCGCCTTACCGTCGCGTGGTCCGAGGAAATACCACAGGATCAGGCCCAACAGCGGCAGCACCACCACCACGAGTGTCCAAAGCAATTTCCGCTCGTTAGAAGCAGAGCCTTGGAAAACATTAATTATGGCCCAGATATCTCCGGCGAGTATCAGCACACCGACGAGACCGCTGTATCCGAGGTCCATCGTTTTGGGTTTCCTTTCTAAACACTCAGTACGCCGTACCAGGTGCGAGGTACTTTGAGCAGGACCTGACCGACCCGCGACGTTTGTTCGAGTCGCCTCGCGTTTAACTCAACAACCGCGGTTTGACCCGAAGCGGAAGTTCGCCAACGCCGCATGGCTTGCAGTTCCGGGGCGTCGCGGAGTACCTTTGCGCGAAGGTATTGAGCTCACCGTCCGGAACGTCCCAGTAACGGGGATACCGTGCATGAACAGGGACTCCATGCATCATAGCGTTGCGCGCACCGCCATTCGGTGGCTGGCACCGTTTGTCCTGTTTGCGAGTTACGTGGCCGGCGCCGCGGACCCCGCCAAGATCCTGCGCATCGCGCTGCCGCGCGCAGAAACTGGCTTCGACCCGGCGATGGCAAGCGAAGTCTATTCCTTTGCGGTGATCGCCGCGATTATGGAGCCGCTGCTCACCTTCGACTATCTCGCGCGGCCGGTCAAAATCATTCCGCTCACCGCTGCTGCGCTCCCGGAGATCGCCGACAACGGCACGACCTATACATTTAGGATAAAGCCAGGCATCGAATTTGCCAACGATCCCGCGTTCAATGGGCACCGGCGCGAACTGACAGCCGACGATTACGTCTATGCGATCAAGCGCCTCGTCGATCCGGCGAATCGGTCGCCGAACGCGTTCTACGTCGCCGGGAAGATCATCGGTCTTGACGAAGCCGCGGTGGCTGCATCCAAGCCCAATGCTAAATTCGATTACCGCGCAAAGATT
>VBCY01000308.1:0-5262 GCA_005882995.1 Betaproteobacteria bacterium | reverse complement strand
AAGCGCATCCGGTAGGCACCGGGCCGTACGTCTTGAAATCGTGGGTGCCGGCTTCGAAGATTACGTTGGAAGCAAACCCCGCCTTCCGCGAAGTCGTGTGGAATTTCGCGCCCGGCGACGATCCGGGCGACAGGGCGATTGTTGCGGCGATGCGCGGCAAGAAGATGCCGCAAGTGGGCCGCATCGAAATCAGCGTGATGGAAGAGCCGCAATCGCGCTGGCTTGCCTTCCAGGGTGGCGAGCTCGATATCCTCGAGGTGCCAGGCGTCTTCGCTCCGATGGCGTTGCGCGGCGACAAACTCGCCCCTGACCTTGCGAAGAGGGGGATCTACCTGTCGCGTATTCTCCTCCCGCAGGTGACGTACACCGCATTCAATATGCGCGATCCCGTCGTCGGAGGACTCGCAAAAGAGAAGGTCGCGCTGCGCCGGGCGATCGTAATGGCATACAGCAACCAGGCCGAGATCGACATCATCCGCAAGGGCCAGGCCAAGTCGCTGCAGATGCCCATTCCGCCCGGTGTCGCCGGCTACTCTTCGAGCTACCGGAGTAGCATTGGCCTCGATCCGGCAGCCGCGAACAAGCTCCTCGATCAGATGGGCTACCGTAGGGGTGGCGATGGCTACCGGGCAATGCCGGACGGGACACCCCTTCTGCTCCGGTACTCGAGTCAGACTGACGCGACCTCTCGCGATTTCGACGAATTGTGGAAAAAGGCGCTCGACTCGATCGGCATTCGTCTGGCGATCGACAAGGGCAAATTCAGCGACCAGATCAAGGCCGCCCTCAGCTGCCAGTATCAAATGTTGAACTACGGCTGGTTCGCCGACTACCCGGATGGCGACAACTTCATGCAGCTGCTGTACGGCCCCAACACCAACCAGAGCAACGCCGCCTGCTATTCCTCGCCGCAGTACGATGCGCTTTACAAAGAGTCGCAGCGGATGCGCGACTCGCCGGAACGTACCCAGCTATTCGAGCGGATGGCCCGGCAGTTCGAGGCCGATACGCCGTGGAGGCTGGGTGTCGCGCCCTACCGGAGCATGCTCGTGCAGCCTCGGGTTATCGGCTACAAAGCGCATCCGGTCCTGCTCGGCGAGTGGATCTACGTCGATATCGATGCGAAGTTGCGCTGAGGCAAGTTGACGATCATCGAGTTGGCTCGCCATTGCGCCGGTCGATGTGAACGGCGCTGCGCCTCCATCTGTCATTCGGCGCACTTCGCTCGTCATTCGAAGTACGGCGTACTTGATCCGAGGTACTCAGTACCGCCGCTCAGGACGTCGAGCGAAGAGATTACGGCTTCAGCGCGGCGTCTGGAGTTGGCCTTGCGGCGTAGCGGGTGGCGCTATGGGTTGATCAGACATCTCTCGGGCCGCAGTCACGAAGTATTCCGTCTCGCCGAAGCATGAAGTTGGTATGAATTTGTGTTGCTGGTACGACAACACCACCCGTTTCCCGGCGAGGTCATTGATCTTGCCGGCCACGGCAGCGTCACGTACCGTGAAGGGAAATTTCTCTGGAATGGCCCCCGGCATCGTAACCATGGCGATCTCAGATATAGCCAGCCCGCTCGCCCTCGGAATAGCTCCAATTCAGGGTCAACCAAATCCAGGCGAACGACAGCAACAATAATGTAGCGACGAGGATCAGCGCTACGCGCCAGGCTCTGGACTTCATGAAGCAAACCTCATGGACGGAGTCGGTACAACTTGGTCAAATCCTGAACCTGCCGACGGCATTCCCGCCGGCGTTCGCGAATTCTTATAGTGTACTTCGTTCGTCGTTCGGAGTTCTTGGCTCGGCGTACGTAGCATTCCGTTACGGTGCTTCGAACGGGGTACGCTGCTCGCCGAGGGTGATGGCCCCTTGGACCTGTAACTGGGGAACATGACTGCGTCCTCGTGCTGGGCTCTGAGTGCAGATGACGAACTACCCCGGAGCACGCTGGGGTCGAGTTGAATTCGAACCAGAACACGCAATGCCCGATCAGATTGCAACACGCTCGCCCATCGACGACCGCGGTTGGTCGACTCCTGCAGCGCTGCCCACTCTTGGCTGAACGTGGGAGTTCCGGCAGTGGCGACGATTGCAGATACTCGTCGGCTAACACGATCGGCTGCCAGCGCCGGCAGCCGATCATATCGGCCGTCTGCATAGCGATACTCCGCTTCTCTGTCGTGAGCAATATGTCGCGTATTGGATTGACGCTGCCGTGCAGTCGGCACGGCTCTGTGTTCTTAGGGCCACATCGATCCAGGGCACAGATCTTGCTGCACCGGGTCGTGCCGCGTGAGTGCCCCGCTCGAGAGACATAGGGAGTGAACGAACCGTTATGGCATACGCAATTTGGCGACGAAGCCACCGAATCGTCGGATCAATCCGACGGTCCTTTCGTTCGTCAGAAACTCACCTTTCGCGGCGGTTCTCGTTCTTGATCGCGCTAGCGAGCGGTTGCGTGGCGACGCCCGCGTTGCCGCTATCGCTCGATGCCATCAGGGAACATACGTGTTGTTGTTCCCGTCGTGGTGCAACCCGATGAGAGCCTGTCAGGAGAATGCATTCGGGTGATCCCTACTCCGACCGAGGCCCGCGAGGGTATACCGGAAATACGCTCGGCACGCATCACATTGGAACAAGTCGCGTCCTCCAGCAGCATCGTCTTGACAAGTGGACTTGCAGTCAACGAGCCGGCGATGCGCATCACGCTTGAGGTGGGCTGTCAGAGCCCACTTCGTCGCGAGTACGTTATGTTATTCGACCCACCGGTTGTGAATGACCTGGCGCTCGGCACGGGTGCGCCGCTCGCGGCGAACCTTGCCACCGAGCCCGCTCCGACAGAGAACGGGAATCGGCGCCTAAGCCCCGCGCTTCGCCAGCCGCGAGTTCCCGCGGCGGCGCCGGAAAGGCCGCCGCCCGCGTGCCTGCACCGCGCCGGCCATCAAAGAATCCCAGTGACGGATCCCGACTTGCAATCTCGCGCACGGAAGGTGGCGACAAGAACTTCGCCCCCATGTCGAAGCAGGCGCAGTTGGACGCCGTCTTGGAACAGGAAGTTGTGCTGCGCAACCGTGTGGCTCAGCTCTCAGCCATGGTCGAACGAATGCAGCAGGATCAAATCGAGAAGCTAGCTGGGGAGGTGGAGCGTTTGCACCACGAAGTAATTGCGGCGCAGGCGGCGCAACGTGCCGCGGAGGAAGCAGCCAGGATGTCACCGTGGGCCATGCTCGCGCGGTCGAACGGCGAGAACTGGCAACTGGTGGTGCTCATGCTAGCACTTGCTGCGCTCCTGGCTTCCCTGGTCTGGCAGCGCCGAAGTCTTCTCCCGCGTAGGTTGACCAACGGCGAGCGACCTTTGATGGCAACCGGGCAATCTGGATTCGAGGTGGATACGTACGCCGACGGAGTAGAGCTGGACTCAGGGCCGACGCCGAGACCTGCCCCTGTAACTCGGCAGCCGCAAAACCTTGGGGGGACGCCACGTGGCGAAGATAGTCTGCAATTCAACCAGCATGACCACGACTTCGACCAAGATCTGGGCGAGCACTCAGGCTCGCGACTAAACCCAACGAATGCCTAATCCATTTGGCGAGTAACCACCTCTAGACACAATCATGGCCAACGTTCTGACCAATGTCTTCGCTATTTTCCTTTGCTTAATCAACGCGGCGACGTGGACATTCATCACCGGACTGCCATTCATGGGCGGCGCTTGGCTCTTAGCGGCTCTCACTTGCGTCAAGCTGCAAAAGTGGTCGTGGTCATGGTGGCGCGTCCCTTTGTAGAATCACCGCTTCTCTGCACGCGCGAAATCGCGTCCGACGTTCCTTGCAGTCTTAGTCTGCGTAAGGCGTAGTCGCTGCTCGTAGCGCAGCGATGGCAAATTGTTCGCTGCCACGATCAAGGCAAGAAAGCGACGCACTGGGGAGCAGGAAGGCTTCGGTTGCTCGGGGTTTATCTCCGAGGGATTCTAGGCCGAGCGCGGGGCCACTCGATGCCATCGGCACGTGTGCCTCCTTTGGTTACCGAATCGAGGCATTGTGAGCGGGTTAATTGTCCAGCGGTCGCCTTGCGGTTCGGAACCTCAGTTGTCACAAACAATGTGTCTCCAGCCCGACCAGACAAATGGGAGATCATGGAGATCGGGCACGCTCATTGCATCGTCCAAGCCATTACCAAACCCAATCCGGTATGCCATGTCGACCTATCGAAGATTCGCTCGTTCGCTTCGAAACGCTAATGATATTCCAAGCGATGTGTACGCGATCGAGACTATGAAGACCTCGTTGGCGCAGCGTCCCTCGCCGCAAATTCGCGTGGGACTTGATGAGCATAAACAGTTACGCAAGGCGACCCCGGCGGACACGCCGCTTCGGCGCACCTTAGTGTGGGTTGAAAGTCTTCCACCGCGGGTCCGACCGAATGCCCTAGTGCGTCAGTTTGCGCGAGTCGCCAACCTGATCGCGGCGACGTGGGGCGATCTGGAATACTTTGAGACCTACATGGGCTCTCTTTTGATCGACGAGCGGGGAACCCGGAAGGGATTCCCGCCCGATGTGCTGGCCGAATTGCAGGCCCTGGAAGTCTACCGGCTCGCGATTCAGGGTAACGAGCCGTGGGTCGACGTCAGCAAGCGCGGATGATCGCTTCCAATGCCGGCCCGGTCCATTAATTTCTCCCCCGACCTATGAGGCGCAGATCGAGAACGCGAAGTCACCGCGGTTACGATCTACCTGGCACATCGTCGCGATCCCGATACAACGTGGCGTAATACGCCCTTAGCGCGTGCAGTTCTCGCGAGGCCCTAATGGGAAGCCCCCGTCGGCCTCCTCGCTTGTCTACGAGCAACTCGTTTACGTATCTCTTCAATACCTCTGGCATTCCCCATGCCGCCGCTAGCGTGTTGGCGATGCCGGGGGACGTCTTAGCAATGGTCGTCGGCTGGACATCGGACGGTAGCGTCGAAGTCCACTGCACAGTCGCGGGGGAGAGAGTTTCGGACGACATCGCGCTCCTTTGCAGGGTCGAATCATGGCCGAGCGAAGGCGGCGCAGGTCGCTCTTCCTCTATAGTCGAGCTCATGAGATGTTCAGCGCCGTGGTCGACATCGTTGCGCGTTGAGCGCTTCGGACTGCGATATACGGACACAGAGCACGACTGTTGGCGATGGCGTATAGCGGGTCAGCTGGTGTGCGGTCGCAGGTACTCGCGACCCTTGGGCGTTAGCGTGACGACGCCCGCGATGCCTCTCTCAACATATCC
>VBCY01000306.1 GCA_005882995.1 Betaproteobacteria bacterium | reverse complement strand
AGGTACTTCTGCATGCGGGCCTGGTTCACGATCAGGTGCGGGAACTCCGACAGGCCGTCTTCGGTATCCTGGACGCGACCGGTGCGCTCGATCCGCGAGCGATCCGCCTTAGACGGACGCCAGAAGACGGTCTCGTTCACCCAGTAGGCCTCGCGTAGGAGCTTCCCACTCAAACCGAAGGCATCGAACATTTCGACCGTGCGGCAGGCGACGCCGTCGGCCTGACCCACCTGGAGCGGGCCGTCGAGACGCTCGACGAGTCGCGTGCTTATGCCTGGGAACGTCGACAGTTGTGCCGCGAGCAAGGCCCCAGCCGGGCCGCTGCCTACGATGAGGACATCGACGGCGTCGGGAAGCTCTGCCGTGAGGATGTCAGGGTCGCCGGGCTTGTAGCCATTTAGATAGAACTGCATGTCTTCTCCTTTAGGAGGTCTGCGATCCATCCGACCCGAACCGCAGTAACTCACCTATTCAACGGAGCTTTCTTGGTTCATTTCCCGCGAGTTTATGTATAGAAGATATTATGCCTATTTGAAATCCGAGTGGGTGAACTCACGCCGCCTTGACGTAGTGCTTGGATTTGCTCTGGATGACGGAAAGGTTTTTCGAAACGGCGCTGGGAATCGGCCGAAAACGTTCGCCGCCAGGCTTGGGCTGTCGACGGTGGCTGGACCGCACGGTAGGCAAAATGCCGTCAGGGCGCTGCGCTTGGGCAGTGGCTCGTCCAGATCCACATTGCTGCCGAGGAGGTGCGTTCAGCAGATGCGGTGCACGATCCATCGCGCGAATTTGTCTGTCTTTTACTTGACCCGACATTCACATGGCCAAACTCTTCTCGATGCAACGCAAGATTCGCTTTTCACATTGCGATCCGGCAGGCATTGTCTATTTCGTGCACTTCTTCGACATGATCAACGGATGTGTTGAGGATTGGTTTGCGGAAGCAGTCGGGGTCAGTTCCCAAGAGCTGCTGATCAAGCGGCGTGTTGGCTTTCCGATCGTCAACACGCGGTGCGAGTTCTTTCGGCCCTGCCATCTCAGTGACATCCTCGTGCTCGACCTGAGGATCGCTGCCCTGGGACGAAGTTCGATTGAGTTTGCTATTGGTGGTCGCGTCGGTGCCGAGCACAAGTTTCAAGCGCATCATAAGGTGGCGATGATGTCGCTCGACACGCTGAAATCCGTCGCAATCGACGACGAGCTACGCAGCAAGATGCGCGAATTTGTCGCCGCTAGTGACGATGAATAGATTGGAGCGTTGCGCACGGATGGGTAGGGTTGACGTGGCAACAACTTTCTGGGCTTGTCAGAGGAATTTGTGGGCGGATTTCGGTCGTTCCGCCGACGTTGGGTGATGGACCTGCGAGTGGGTGGCGAAATGATGAGTGCGGATTACCGTCTGGTGTCGAGTGGAGGTGCGCGATGAACGCGCCGGCCGTAGAGCGCGTCGCGGTCGTTGCGACAGGTGTGATCGGCGCAAGCTGGGGTCACCTGCTTTCTCGCGCGCGGTCTCGACGTGGCCGCAACCGATCCCGGCCCGGGCGCCGAGGCTGCGCTGCGCGCGACGATCGCGTCGCAGTGGGCGGCGCTGCCGGCCGAGGGTCTCGCGCCCGGCGCGTCACCCAACCGGCTGCGCTTCACGACCTCACTTGAGGCGGCGGTTGCAGACGCGCAATTTGTGCAGGAGAACGGACCCGAGCGCCTGGACCTGAAGCGCGATTTGTTTCGCCGGCTGGATGCCGCGGCGCCCGCGGACACGATCCTGGCGACCAGCTCCTCCAGCATCACTGTCAGCCAGTTCCAAGATGCCTGTGCCCATCATCCCGAGCGCGTCGTGCTCGGCCATCCGTTCAACCCGCCGCATCTGATCCCATTGGTCGAGGTGGCCGGCGGCAACGCGACCTCGGCCGAGGCGGTCGAGCGGAGTCTCGCCTTCTATCGCGCGATCGGCAAGCATCCGATCCAGCTCCGTAAGGAGGTGCTCGGCCACATCGCCAACCGGCTGCAGGCGGCGCTGTGGCAGGAAGCCTTCCACCTGGTTGCCACGGGCGTGGCTAGCGTGGCGGACGTCGATGCCGCGATCGCGCACGGGCCCGGGCTGCGCTGGGCGCTCCTCGGGCCGTTCCTCAATCTGCACCTCTCCGGCGGCACGGGCGGCATCGTGGACCTGTTCAACAAGCCGCTGTGGCAGGCGACCGAGGCCATGTGGCGGGACTTGGGCAGGATATCGGTCGACGCCGATCTGGCCGAGCGGGTCGCAGCCGGCGTGCGGGAAGAACTCTCCGCCCTCGATCCGGAAGAGATGGTCGTACGGCGCGACGCCGTGCTACTGGCGCTGCTGCGCCTGAAGGCGGAAACGAAGGCGCTGCCGTGACGTATCGCGAAATGAACAGGCACACGGAGACCGGACATGCGTAATAACCGTGACGTATCGCGAAATGAACAGGCACACGGAGACCGGACATGCGTAATAAGGTGACATCGGCGGCAGACGCCGTCTCTCTGATCCAGGACGGCGACACCGTCTGCACCTCCGGCTTCGTCGGCGTCGGGACGCCCAACGAGTTGCTGCTCGCGCTCGAGAAGCGCTTCGTCGAGACCGGCGCGCGAGCAACCTCACGCTGTTACACGCAGCGGGACAGGGCGACGGCAAAGACCGCGGACTCAATATCCTTGCGCACGAGGGGCTGTTGAAACGCGTCGTTGGCGGCCATTTCGGCCTTGCGCCGAAGATCGTGCAACTGATCAACGACGAGAAGATCGAGGCCTACAATCTGCCGCTCGGCGTGATCGCGCACCTGTATCGCGACATCGCGGCCGGCAAGCCCGGCACGATCTCGCGGGTCGGCATCGGCACCTTCGTCGATCCCAGGCTGGACGGCGGGAAACTGAACAAGCGGACCAAGGAGGATCTTGTCCGGCTGATGGAGCTTGACGGCAAGGAGTGGCTGTTTTACCGCGCAATGCCGGTCAACGTGGCATTCCTCCGCGGCACCTCGGCCGATCCGGAAGGCAACGTCAGCGCGGAGCACGAATCGCTCGACCTCGACAATCGGGCTATGGCCACAGCGGTCAGAAACTCTGGCGGCGTCGTGATCGTCCAGGTCGAGCGGATCGTGAAGTCGAAATCGCTGAATCCGCGCCGCGTGATGATTCCGGGAGCGCTGGTCGACTGCATCGTTGCGGCGAAGCCTGAGAATCATCACCAGACCTACGCGACGGTGTTCAACGCCGCCTATTGCGGCGAAATCAGCGTGCCACTCGATGGTCAGCGACCCGCGCCACTGGATGTCCGCAAGATCATCGCACGCCGCTTCCGCCCCGGGGCCATCGTCAATCTCGGCATCGGCATGCCGGAAGGAGTCGCGGGCGTGGTCACCGAGGAGGGCCTGAGCGAGTACATCACGCTGACGACCGAGGCGGGCGTCATCGGCGGCGTACCCAGCTCGGGTCTCGACTTCGGCGCTGCCATCAACGTCGACGCCATCATCGAGCAGAACCAGCAGTTCGATTTCTACGATGGCGGCGGCCTCGACATCGCATTCCTCGGCATGGCGGAGGCAGATCGCGAAGGGAACGTGAACGTAAGCCGCTTCGGTTCGAAGATCGCGGGGACCGGCGGCTTCATCAATATCAGCCAGAACGCGCGCAAGGTCGTCTACGCAGGCACTTTCACGGCGGGCGACCTACAGGTCGAGATGGTCGACGGCAGGCTGCGGATCGTGAAAGATGGACGCGTCGCGGTCGCATCGGACCAGCCGGTGCTGTATGTGACAGAACGCTGCGTCTTCGAGCTGACGAAGGATGGACTCGAACTGATCGAGGTCGCGCCCGGCGTCGATATCGAGCGCGACATCGTCGCGCGAATGCCGTTTCGCCCGATCATAAGTGAGACCAGGATCATGGATTCCCGGCTATTCGACACGGGCCCCATGAACCTGAAAGCCCAACTGCTGGATCTTGATTTTGCGGATCGCGTTGCCTACGACGGAGAGCGTGACCTGTTGTTTCTCAATTTCGAGGGATTGCAGCTTCGCACGCGCGACAACCTCGACGCGATGCGCGATGCCGTAATCGCGCAGTGCGAGCGGGTCGGGCACCGGGTGCCGGCCGTTGTCCACTACGACGCATTCACACTCGCGCCGGAGCTCGAAACCGACTATGCCGATACGGTTCGGGCGCTGGAAGAAAAGTATTACACGCGTGTTTCCCGGTTTACCACCAGCGCGTTCATGCGCATGAAGCTCGCCCAGGTGCTAACGCGTGCCGTACAACCGCACGTTTTCGAGAG
This sequence comes from Betaproteobacteria bacterium, assembly GCA_005882995.1. Classification (GTDB taxonomy): domain Bacteria; phylum Pseudomonadota; class Gammaproteobacteria; order Burkholderiales; family Casimicrobiaceae; genus PALSA-1003. The sequence continues at coordinate 2,204 of VBCY01000306.1, read as the reverse complement.
CAAAGGCGAGGCCCAGAGATTCCACGACGTACGTCGTTAACCCTACAGATGATTCGCCGTACTCGAAGACCAACCAACGAAAAAGGTATCACCGTCAAGTACGAGATCGATCCCGTCGTGGGAGGAATGCCCGGACACATGAATGTGCTGCAGGCCGATCACACTGGCCATTCCATTGCGTCGTAGAAGAGTTTGGGCGAACGCCCCTTCCACAGCTCGTTGTGCACCCGCAGCCCTGCGCCTCATTCGCTGGCAGCGCCGTCTTGGCGCGGATCGAAACGTCGAGTTCGATGTCTTCTAGCCAGCGGCGCGTTTCGACGCGATGCGACCCGAGGCTGGCTCAATCGTCAGCAGGCAATATAGCAAGCGCATGAAGCGCCCATCACGATGCGGTCGTTGCGGCGCGCCTCGCCGCACATAACTTGGGATAGATGACATTCTGCGGCGGCGCGCCTACGAAGACTCGTAATGGGGTTCGGCGGCCGAGTCCACGATTGGCCACTCGTCCATTGGGCGCTGAAGATGGACATTTACTCAGCATAGCGAGGATTCGCGGACGTTCTCAAGCAGCTGAATCCGCTTGACCCGATCGCACAGCAATACCAGGGCGGAGGTTTCGTCACCTTCGACTTCACGCCACTCGCACAAATTTATCCGATGGAAGGCCGAACGGAAGAACAAAAGAAGGCGGTAATACAGAAAGTGACGGACGCGCTTTGTCCTGCGTCACCATTGCGATCGACAAGGCCTATACCGCTGCGGGCTTCGGTCTTCCAACAAGCGCTTGGACCGACACGCTCAAGTCGCCTCACTCGCTGCGATGCATGGCCGGATATGAGTCAGAACCCTGAGGTCGGCAAGCGGGTGCGCACCGGCGCGTTCGACACCAATGTTCACGATGAGGGCGCGGGCGCGCCGTTGCTACGCGAAGGCGCGCGAAGGGAATCGCCGCCAAGCTCGCACGGTGCGGCGCGACGAGCGTCGCGGTCGCGCAGCACGCGTTGCGCGACCGCATTCGACCGCCACCACGCGCGGCGAATGGCCCGCGTCGGCAGCGTCAACGTGGCTCGTTCAAATACCTCCTCTCGAGCGCGAGACGTAATTGTTCCGCGAGGACGATGTCCTCTTGCGATGCCACGACCGGGGCCCGTAGAGACTCGTCCGCATGCATACTGCGAGTCACCCCCTGGGCTATCCCGTTTACGACCGCGCCCACGGCTCGTGGGTCGTGCCGTGGCTCTTCGACCGGCATCACGCGTCTCACTCCCGCCGCGCCATCACCGTCTGCAATGGCGGCAATGGAAGGCGTGGAATTTCCCGAATCGCCGGACGACTCCACGAATCGGTTCGATCCGCGGTCGTGCGATCGCTTCTCCGCATCGATCTCGCCGCGGCTGCGCGCCGTTGATTCCGTCAACGCAACCGTTTCGTTGGTATTTTGCGTCATCCCCCGCCGGAAAAAGCCTCGCAGACTGCCCTGCCATGCGAGACGGCATCGCGCTCGGTGAAACAGGGCTGCAGAAAAAGGCATCTTGGCGCGCCCGTTCCCTGAACGTCGCTTATGAAGCCTTGGAGCCCTTCGTCGCCGGCGCGGCCTTCGCGGCGTTGGCGATTGCGGCACGCACCGTTGCGTCGGTCAGACTTACGATTTGCTGGGTTGCCTTCGAGAATTGTTCGTAGGCCGCGTTGGTGGCCGCAACCGTCGACGTGAGCGCCCTCACGGCGATCTCCGAACCTGCCGGTGCATTCTTCGCCGCGGTTTCGACCCAGGTTTTGACGCCGTTCGTGTAACCAGCCCACGCGTCGTTAGCCAGCGCCGAGAATTCGGCTTGCCCTTGCGCCACGATCTCGTACAGGCCGCGCGTGTAGCCCAGCGCGTGTTGCACGCCGGCTTCGGCCAGTTTGGTATTGACGGCGGCGAATTCCTTCACGTCCTTGATGCCGCTGACCACGCCGGCGGATTGCACGCCTTGTTCCAGGGCGGCCTTAGCCGCCTGGAAATTGAACTTGGCGAGATGTTCCGCCTTTTCCAGCGAAAGTGCGGTCACTCGGACGGCGTTGACAAAGCCGGCCTTGTCGATCCCAGCGAATTGTTCGGTTGCGCTATTCATGAACTATTCCTTTCTATCGAGGTTGATATGAACCCCAAGTGGGTCCTGTGGATTCAATGCTTCCGGTGCTCCGGGCTTCCGGTTGACCAGCCC
>VBCY01000305.1 GCA_005882995.1 Betaproteobacteria bacterium | reverse complement strand
CACTGCGCTTCGACACGCCGTGATATCGCATACCTCCGAAATGGAAGACTATGTCGAAGGCGCCGCCTCGCCTTCGCGCGCGCTCTATGCGTGTCCGAATGCCGACACCCACCATCGACTCGCCACGCTGACGGTGGGGGTGCCGACGTTCCAGCGCGCGCCTGGCGAAGCTACCGGAACCTTTGCGATCGAATCGGCGATGGACGAACTGGCGTACGCGCTGCGCATGGATCCTGTCGCGCTGCGGCTCAAAAATTACGCCGATGCCGAACCACAGAGCGGCAAACCGTGGTCGAGCAAGCGCCTGCGCCAGTGCTACGAGCAGGCTGCGCAACGCTTCGGTTGGAGCCGCCGCAATGCCGAACCCCGCTCGATGCGTGACGGAAGATCGCTGGTCGGTTGGGGCATGGCCACCGCAACCTTTCCCGGACACCGCATGGCCGCGTCGGCGTTGGCTCGCGTGATGCCGGACGGGACGGTGCTCGTTCAGTCTGGATCTCAGGATCTCGGCACGGGGACTTATACCGTCATGACGCAGGTTGCCGCGGAGACGCTTGGTGTTCCCGTGGAGCGTATCCGTTTCGAGCTGGGCGATACGACCATGCCGCGCGCTCCCGTGTCGGGCGGTTCGATGACCGTCGCCAGTGTCGCTCCGGCGGTGCAAGCGGCATGTCAGAACCTGCGCCAAAAACTGCTGGCGCTCGCCGCTCAGGATGCACAGTCGCCACTGCGCGGCGTTCGCAACGACGACATCGATCTCCACGATGGATGGCTGGCAGTGCGCGGCGATCCCTCGCGACGCGAGACCTTGAGCGCCATTGCAAGCCGCCAGAATAGTCCGGTCGAGGGACGCGCCGATGCCGCGCCCGACAAACAGGAAGAGGAGCGCTACGCGACGCGATCGTTTGGGGCGGTGTTCCTCGAGGTGGCCGTCGACGCCGACCTGGGCGTGATCCGCGTGCCGCGAATCGTAGCGACCTACAGCGTCGGACGCCTTCTCAACGCCAAGACCGCACTTTCCCAACTGCAGGGCGGCATTGTCTGGGGACTGAGCCAGGCCATGTTCGAGGAAAGCCTGCTGGACCAACGCTACGGCCGCTTCGCCAACAGCAATCTCGCGGAATACCATGTACCGGTAAACGCCGATGTCCAGGTCATCGATGTGACCTTCGTCGACGAGAACGATACGATCTTCAATCCGCTGGGTGCCAGAGGGATCGGCGAAATTGGCATTACGGGCGTCGCCGGCGCGCTCGCCAACGCCGTCTATCACGCGACCGGCAAACGTGTGCGCGAGTTGCCGATCACGCTCGACAAGCTGCTCTAAACGTATCTTCGTTCCCGGACTTAAGTCCCCCGCAAAAGCGGGGAGGGAATCCACGGTCTTTGGTCGAACGCCGCTGGGTCCCCGCTGAAGCCTGCCCTCGAGTGCTTGAATCGGGGGCCGGGACGACGGATTGGACGTTGCTGCGTTAGCATTTATTCTGCGGTGAACTGTAGGCCGCTGAACGAGAGGAGCCATGAAGCCAAAATCGCGGCGCGATAGCGGCGTCGAATCGGTGTCGCCCCAGCTCATCGAGCGCATGGACGCTTATTGGCGGGCCGCTAACTACCTGTCGGTCGGGCAGATCTATCTCTACGAGAATCCTCTGCTCAAGCAGCCGCTGCGACTGGAGCACATCAAGCCTCGACTGCTCGGTCATTGGGGCACCACGCCAGGGTTGAACTTCGTCTACGTTCACTTGAATCGCCTCATCAAGCAATACGACTTGAATGTGATGTACGTCACCGGCCCGGGACATGGAGGACCGGGATTGGTGGCCAACACTTATCTGGAAGGAACCTACAGCGAGCTGTATCCCAACATTTCGCAGGACGAAGAAGGGCTGAAAAAACTATTCAAGCAATTTTCGTTTCCGGGCGGAATTCCCAGCCACGCAGCGCCAGAGACACCGGGCTCGATCAACGAAGGCGGCGAGCTCGGCTATTCACTGGCTCACGCCTACGGCGCGGCTTTCGATAATCCCGATCTCCTTGTCGCATGTGTTGTCGGAGATGGCGAGGCCGAGACGGGACCGCTCGCCACCGGCTGGCACTCGAACAAGTTCCTCGACCCGGCCCGCGACGGCGCGGTGCTGCCGATCCTTCATCTGAATGGCTACAAAATCGCGGGGCCGACCGTTCTCGCCCGCATTCCCAGCGAGGAGCTGGAATCGCTGATTCGCGGCTACGGGTATGCGCCTTATGTGGTCGAGGGCGATGACCCCATGACGACGCATCGCATGATGGCCGCGACGCTCGACAAGATCCTCACCGAGATTCAACGCATTCAGCGCGATGCCCGGCAGCACGGATTCAAGCAGCGGCCGCGCTGGCCGATGATTATTTTGCGAACGCCCAAGGGGTGGACGGGGCCCAAGACAGTCGATGGCGTAGCGATCGAAGGCACCTTCCGCGCGCATCAGGTTCCGATCGCCGACTTCGAGGCCAAACCGCAGCACCTCAAAATACTCGAGCGCTGGCTCAAGAGCTACAAGCCGGGTGATCTTTTCGACGCCAACGGCCGGCTGATCGCTGAGTTGGCGGAGCTGGCCCCGGAGGGTGACAGACGCATGGGCGCCAACCCTCACGCCAACGGCGGGCTCCTGCTGCGGGAGCTCAAGATGCCGGACTTCCGCGACTATGCCGTCGCCGTATCGCAGCCTGGAACGGTGGAAGCTGAGTCGACCCGCGTCCAGGGCAAGTTCATCCGCGATGTGCTGCGCGCCAATGCAGCCGCGCGCAATTTCCGTATTTTCAGTCCCGACGAGACCTCCTCGAACCGCTGGGACGCCGTCTTCGACGTAACCAACCGCTGCTCGACAGCGGATGTGGTTGCCTCCGACGACCATGTGGCGCCCGATGGCCGGGTGATGGAGATGCTGAGCGAGCATCAGTGCGAAGGCTGGCTCGAAGGCTACCTGCTCACGGGCCGGCACGGTATCTTCTCCTGCTACGAAGCGTTCATCCACATCGTGGACTCGATGTTCAATCAGCACGCGAAGTGGCTGAAGGTGTCGCGCGACATCCCCTGGCGCCGGCCGATTGCTTCGCTCAACTATCTCCTCACCTCGCACGTATGGCGCCAGGACCACAACGGCTTCAGCCATCAGGATCCGGGCTTCATCGACCACGTCGCCAACAAGAAGGCCGACATCATCCGCGTTTACCTGCCGCCCGACGCCAACACACTGCTCTCTGTGACCGACCACTGTTTGCGCAGTCGCAACTACGTCAACGTGATCGTGGCGGGTAAGCAGCCGGAATTACAGTGGCTCGACATGGATGAAGCGATCAAGCACTGCGCGGCTGGGATCGGCATCTGGCCGTGGGCGAGCAACGACCAGGGCGGCGAGCCGGACGTGGTCATGGCGTGCGCGGGCGACGTGCCGACGCTGGAGACGCTCGCTGCAGCAGTGGAGATCCTGCGCGCCCATTTTCCCGAGCTGAAAGTGCGCGTGATCAACGTCGTCGACTTGATGACACTGCAGCCCAAGAGCGAGCATCCGCACGGGCTCGCCGACAAGGATTTCGACGTGCTCTTCACCCGCGACAAGCCGATCATCTTCGCGTTTCACGGCTATCCCTGGCTCATCCATCGCTTGACCTATCGACGCACCAATCACGACGGCCTGCATGTGCGCGGCTACAAGGAGGAAGGAACGACGACCACGCCCTTCGACATGGTGGTGCTCAATGAAATCGATCGGTTTCATCTCGTCGGTGATGTGATCGATCGGGTCCCGGGTCTCGCAGCTCGTGCCGCCTACGCCAAGCAGTTCCTTCGTGACCGGCTGGTGGATCACAAGAACTACATCCACCGTTACGGTCAGGATATGCCGGAGATCCGCGACTGGAAGTGGGGTGCGGCGACGACGACACCCCGGCGTCGCCGATGATCCTGTTGAGAATTACGTAAGAGCATCGCCGTCCCCGCGAATGCCGGGACCCAAGTACGGCAGCAATTTAAAATTGGGCCCACCGGACCGGACTAAAGATCGTCAGCTCGACTTGAGTCGTCGGATCAGCGCTGCTTCCACCATCAGCTCGAGCTGCGCCTCCAGGCGGATCACTCGGCCGCTGAGATCTTCGATCTTTGCTTGTTGAGCCTTGAGCGCTTCGGCCTGTCGCGTGACACGGTCCTCGAGCTTGATCACCGACGTGAAGGCGTTCCAGACACGCTCGGTGACTCCCATCAGGCCTTCTTTCGGGTGCGGCGGCGCCTGGCGGCGGGAGCGCGGCGCTTGCCCGCGTTTTCCAGTGCCGCGATGCGCTTGTTGCTGGCTTCGATGAACGCCAAGGCGTTGTCGATCGATGCACTGGCGCGTTCCGCGGCCACTTTGGCGGCGTCGGCCAGCGCGCCGAGCTCCTCATCGGCCTCCTTCGACTCATACGCCGTCGCTCCGCGGTGCATCAACTCGGAAATCGGCAGGCCGAGTCTCTTGGCTTTGGCGCTGATGGCCTTCTTTTCCTGCGCGGTGGCCTGAACTACGATCCTCTCGACTGCGGCTGCCATTTGGGGAGCTCCGGAAGCGCGATGTACATGTACACTATATGTACATCGGGTCGGTGTCAACTACGAAGCAGCCGGTCGTAGCCGAATGCCCGGATCACCGTCGCCGAGATTCTGGTCCCGTCGGCATGGCGCGGATTGAGCAATGCGGCCCACTCCTCTGGGACGATCACCGAGGGAACGAGCAGCACGACCGAGCGCTTCGATGCCAACCAAGCAGAAGCTAATTTGACGCTAGTCTGCCCGGCCGGGATGGCCGCCCACATAGGCGGCAACTGGTTCGTTGGCAATTCTTCGCGCTTTGCCCAGATCTCGTCCGGAACGTCGATCCTGATCAGGAACCGATTGAGAGGAAGGCCAGCGTCGTCGATGTGCGCGACGGTCTCAAGCACGGTCATCGCGATCGTCGGTGCGCAGTAGACGACCGGTTCCCGGTAGTCGTTCCATCGACCCGGGTGCGCTGCGGCGCCGGCGCCGCTGAGATCGTCTGCCGCATAGGCGCGGGTCTCGGCGGCGATGCGCCAGAGGTTCACTGATAGGCGCCGCTTTCGATGCCGCCGAGCAGGCGCGCAACGACCTCGAGCCCCGTCGGCGTGTCTACCAGGTCGGCCGGCTTACGCGCGCCCTTGCGGGTCTCAAGGAAACCCGGTGCCGCGAGTCTGCCCGGCGCGATGTGGTGGACAGGCTCTTCGAGGAACACGAGACCAATGTCCTGAATCCCCGGCTCTCCGCCGTGGAAGACATTGCTAGTGGTCGGGTCGCAGCCCGCTGGACCGGGGCAAGGGGGCAGTGAGGGGTGGGGGAAGGTCATGCGCGTGGCCGCGAGCCAGGTGCTCTGATCGAGGGCATTCACCCCAAAGCTCACAAAGAGCTTGACGTTCGGTGGAATCCCGAACTTCCCTGGGCCGGTGCAGTGGCCGGCGGTGAGAAACATACGTTGGTCGATCAACACCCCGCTACAGTGCGCACGACGGCCGACCGGGTTCCCGCTGTCGTCGACCACGGCGACGCTGACTTCGCCGCTTGGTCGCCCCGTCGCCATCAACGTGGCGACGCCGCCGATGCGCTCGGCTCAGCGTCCACTCGAAGCGGCGATACGAACCAACGTAAGAATCGGCGCGATGGCAATATGCGCAGGGCTGTGCCGACAGGGCAATGGCAAACTGATGGAGCTCGGATCTATGCGACGAATCCGGCCATGCTGCGACGGTTTCGGATAATCGCCGAGTTGAATCGGCGTTTGACACGACCGGCTAAGAAGCCGATCGCCCTCTGGCTCGACAGCGCCAACCGACGACTGCGCGGCCCCACGAGTTGAACCAAGCCCTGCCTCGTGATAGAATGG
>VBCY01000310.1 GCA_005882995.1 Betaproteobacteria bacterium | reverse complement strand
CTTTTTGCGCTTGTGCAGCAAAAGGGTGTAGTCGACGTCGGACGTGCGCGCACCGAGCTGATCCCATCCCGGCCCGACGCGGCCTTCGAAGTACGGAATCATCCCGCCCATGTGATGGGTGATGATCTTGAGATCGGGGTGCTTGTCGAACAGTCCTTCGAAAACGATGTGCGCCATCGCAACGCTGGTTTCGTACGGCCAGCCGAACGTCCACCAGATTTCGTAGTGACTTCTCCGTTCGTCCTTGTAGTCGGCGAAGTCGGCGCCGCGCGCCGGATGCATCCAGATCGGCAGATCGATCTCCGCCATGAGGTCGAACAGCGGAAGCGTTTCCGGAGCGGTGAGAGGCTTGCCTAGGACATTGGTGAACACCTGAACGCCGACAGCGCCAAGCTCGGCAGTCGCGCGCCGCGCTTCTGCCAATAGCCCGGAGGGATCGTTCATCGGCAGCGAGGCGACGAAGGCGGGAAAGCGCTCGGGATATTTGCGTACCAGTTCCGCCATGCCGTCGTTGGCAAGGCGCGCGAGCTCCGTGGATAGGGGTGGCGGTCCAAAAACTTCCACCGGCGGCGAGCCCAGGCAAATCACCTGCGCGTAATCGCCGAACTGATCCATGATGCGGAATCGCTCGTCGAGATCGACGATGGCGGGAATGTCTCGGACGCGCTTGTGCATGTCCTTTCCGCCGGGCGCGACCGCGAGCATTCGCTCGTAGAATTTTGTCGGAAAGATGTGGTTGAAAATGTCGAGCTTCATGAAGAGTTCTCGTCAGTCCGCTTGGATCTTTGCGGCGCGCACGACGGCGTTCCAGCGCTCGAGATCGGTCGCGATCATGCGGGAAAGATCCTGAGGGGATCCGGGCAGGGGATTGAGTCCTTGCTTCATCAGCGTGTCTCGAACCGCCGCATCGTTCAGAATGCCGTTGATATGCGTGTTGAGCAGCGTCACTTGCTCTTTGGAGAGTCCCGGCGGTCCCAGCATCGCGTACCAGATATCGACGTCGATGTCGGTCACGCCTTCGTCGGCCAAGGAAGGGACGTCCGGCGCAACGGACGAGCGGTGCGAGCCACCGGCTGTGAGCATGCGCAGCTTGCCGCTTTGCACGTGCGGCAGCGCGACGTGGACCGGCAGGAACATCACTTGAACCTGGCCGCCCAGGAGATCGGTGACAGCTCCTGCCGAGCCCTTATACGGCACGTGCGTCATATTGACGCCGAAATGAAGCTTGAAAAGCTCCGCGGCAAGATGATGCGGCGTCCCGCTTCCCGGTGATGCATAGTTGAGCTCACCCGGTTTGGCCTTCGCCAATGCGACGAGCTCCTTCACCGTTTTGGCGGGCACGGAAGGATTGACGACCAGCGCCAAGTTGCCGATCGCCGTTGGACCGATCGGCGTAAAGCCCTTGATCGGATCGTAAGGCACGCTTTTCTGCAATGCGACGTTGGTGACTAGCGTGCTCGCAGTCGCGAGGAGCGTGTAACCGTCCGCTGCGGCTTTGCTCACCGCTTCCGTTCCGATGTTGCCGCTCGCCCCAGGGCGGTTATCGACCACGATCGCGACGCGAAGCTCATCGGAGAGCTTCTGTCCGATCAGCCGCGCCAGGATGTCGATGCCCGTGCCGGGTGTGTAAGGCACGATGATCCGGATCGGGTGATTCGGGTACGGCAGCTGCGCCGCCGACGGCACGACGACCGACAACGAAAACAAGGCGAGCAGCAGCATTCGCATCGCTAAGTGTAATGTCGATTTCACGTTCCTCCTAAGGGAAGCCGGCGCTGCTACCGGGCGCAACTTTCGAGCGATGCTAGCACTCGGAAGGGATGTGTCAATTCTTTGCATCTCTGTCGCTTCGACGCGTAAAGCCGTCGGCGCTCCAATCTTCGCTTCCCACACCGTGATGGACGAAGAACAAGCCCGCCGGATCGTACTTTTCTTTCACGGCGCGCAGCCTGCCGTAATTCTTTCCGAAAAAGGAGCGCTGCCAATTGCGATCGAAATAGTTGGCTTCGGAAACGTAGGCGCCGCCATTCGGCACCAGCGTTTGCAGCGGCGCCACGGCTCGCGTGACTGCGGCGGCGTCCTTGCGCGCGGCTGCCAGATCCGGCGTCGTGCCCGGCAGACCGGGATACGCGGGCGGGCCACCGTTGGCGATGATGACCAGCGCAAAGGCGTCGATCGCGGCCGGGTTGGTGGCTGTGTCTCGCGCAGCATTTCGGGCATCCGGCGGAGAACCGGCAAGACCCTTGTTGAAGTGCAACGAGACTTCCCAATGACGGCTGCCGGCGAACAGCGCGTCGGCCAATCGAGTTTGCTGATCTGGACGAAGCAGGATGGCGGGCAGCCAAAGCGACTCATAGCCGTAAATAAGAGCGCCGACCTGATCCTTGTCCCCCGACCACCAGGCGTGCGTAGCGGGAACGCCTTGACGTGCGTCGGCGATCATCGAGCTGCTGCCGCGGGCTCGCCGATACTCTGCATCCCACCAACGTTGCGCAGGCGTGCTGCCGATGTCAGGACCGTCGGTGAACGCGTCCAGATCAGGAGCGAATCGGGCGCGTTCGATGTGCCCTGATAACTGTGGCCGCCGCCCTTGACGACCAGGCGCAGATTGTTGTCGCGAGCGAAATTTACCGCGGCGACCACGTCGGAGGTTTTTTCCACCGAGATTGCGTAGGCGCTCGTTCCGGGGGTCCACGCATCGACCTATCCGGAAATCTGCGTACCGCGGGCCTGGTCGCCGATGTAGAAGGGGTTGCTGAGATTCTTGACTACTTCGGCGCAACGCGGATCGTCGCGACCGGCAACGCAGGCTGCGAGCATCGTTGGAACCGTGGCAAGACGCCTTTCCACCGCCCGCGACAACGCTTGCCACTTTTCTTCACTCGGCCATGCGGGATCGCCGGGGCGTACGCGGTGCATCGAGCGGGATGTGGCCGCGCGTGCCGTCGTTTTGGGGGCGCCGAACGACACATTCGGCAATGCAGCGAGCGCCAGCGCGCGTTGCATCAGCCTCCGTCTATTCAAGATTGCTCCCTTGGAAGAAGTCAATGCGCGATGACGTGTTACGCGTCGGCCGACGGGATGCTAGGGAGCCCGCGCCGTGCTGTCAAATCAGGCGGTGCGAGGAGGGTCTGCTATAATTTGTGCCACGCGCCCGTAGCTCAGTTGGATTAGAGTACCTGGCTACGAACCAGGGGGTCGTGGGTTCAAATCCTGCCGGGCGCGCCAAATTCGCGTAGTTCATTCAACGGGTTAGGGGCTTCCGCTCCTGACCCGTTTTTGCACTGATGCCCGTCTGCGCGACTTTTGCGCGACTTTTTCCCATAGACCACCTGGTCTTGCTTCGTCACCACTCGCAACAACGTCGATTCTTGTGCTTTCAGTACCGCGTTCGCCGCGCGTATCAACTCCGCCAGTTCCGGCGCGCTGTAATGGCTGGTGATGTCACCAGTCTTGTGCCCCAGCAGCACCTTGCGCGTTTCCAGCGGCACCCCAGCCGTACGTAAGCGTCGGCCAAA
>VBCY01000044.1 GCA_005882995.1 Betaproteobacteria bacterium | reverse complement strand
TCAAGGATGTAATATTTGTTGATCCATGGCGGCATGATCAGCAGCGGCAGCTTGTGGACTTTCTGGGTGGTGGGTTCGTACTGGATCAGCTGGATCAGCTCATTCTGGTAGACGATCTTTCCCGGCGTGGTCGCGATATTGACCCCAAGCTCGAAGGCCTTGGTGTCGGTCATGGAGATGCGCAGGTGCCCGTTGCCGCGCTCGATGTCGTCGAGAAGGTTATTGAAGCCCTTGACCAGGTTCTGCCCGCCCGTGGCGATGGTTTCGCGGAAGACTTCTGGATTGGTCAGCGCGAAATTGGACGGCGCCAGCGCATCGATGTACTGGCGGGTGAAGAAGTCCACCTTTTTCTGCGTGTGCTCGTCGAGCCCTTCAACGCTCGCCACCGCATTGTGCAGCCATCGCGCGGCGATCAGGTACGACTGCTTCATGTAGTCGAACAGAAAATGCTCCTGCCAATCCTCGTGCTTGAAGCGCTTGTCGCTCTTGGCGGGTTCGACCACGGGTGCGGGCGAATGTCCGAGCAGCCTGAGCATCGACGATTGCCACAGGGCCGAGTAATCCCAGAGCAGATTGAGCTGCGTCTGAGCGAGCAGGTAAGGATTCGACAGCAGCTTGGCGGCGAGCTCGAGAAACGCCTTGGAGAGACCGAATTCGTCGCTCGGGAGCGTGGCGCCGGAGGCGGCGTGGCGCGTCACATAATCGCCGAGCAGTTTGGCGCTCTTGTCAGCGGCGCTGGCGAATGACTCGGCCAGCGCGACGGGATCGCAGGCGGGCTTGTCGCTCGCGGCGGTCGTGGTGGCGGATGTGTCGGTTGTGCCCATCGGTTGTCCCGGTTCACTCTAGAGTAAGGCTATTGTAATGGGCGGGCGCCCGCAAAGCGGAACGTTCCGTCGCTCTTCGCCGTGCGCGTCATCCGGCCGACGCGCCATAGATGGTTGAGATGGGCGATCGCCTCACCCATCGCAAAGAACCGCTGCTGAACATCGAGCTTGCGGCGGAACAGCACAGGCACCATTTCCGCCGCCGTGACGGATGAGCCCGCTGCCGCCTCCAGCTCGGTCAGTCGCGCCGAATGGTGGGCGCGAAGCTCTTCAACCCGCATCGCCGCGCCAACGAAGGGAAGCCCGTGCGAAGGAAGGATCAGCGTTTCTGGCGGCAGCTGGGCGAACGACGAAAGGGATGCGAGAAACCTGGCGAGCGGATCCGCATCCGGTTCCACCGGTCCCACGCTTATGTTGGTGCTGATCTTGGGCAGCAACATGTCTCCCGAGATGCAAACACGGAGGCTCTGGCAGTACAAAGCAGCATGTTCTGGTGAATGACCGTAGCCATTGAAAATCCTCCAGTGAGTGTCGCCAATGCTGATGTCTGCTCCCGGCATCAGACGTTGATAAACCCGCGGCAGTTCCGGAACGCCTCGCCGGTACTGGTTGCCTCGCGCCTCGAGGGCCGCCGCGTGCTCGCTGCTGAGACCGTGCGCGCGAAAAAGCTCGATAAAAGCTGCGAGGTGATAGCCGCTGTGCTCTCCGGCCACGGCGTGCGCAGTGAGGAATTCGGCTTGCGGCATGATCAATGGACAATCGAAGCGTTTGGTGAGCCAGGCGGCGTTCCCGAGGTGATCCGGGTGATAGTGCGTCGCGATGATCCGAAGCGAATGGCGACCGGCGAACGTCTCGGCAAAATGCGTCGCCCACAGCGTGCGCGTCGCAACGTCACCATAACCACAATCGATCTGGGTCCAGCCATTGCCGTCCGCGAGCAGCCAAAGATTGATGTGGTCGAGCGCGAATGGCAAGGGCATGCGCAGCCAGAAAATCCCCGGCGCAACTTCTATCGCCTCGCCGGGACCCGGGGGTGTGGCGAAAGGAAAGGACAGCGCGCGGAGAGTCGACGCGTTCACGTGAAAGCTAGACGAGCCTGTAAAGCGCGAGATTTGTGCAATGCAGCATCGTCGAGCAATGGGGAGCAGATGTCAAGGCGCAGCCACGAGTGTGCCAGGGGCATTGTGGTATCGTCGGTCGAGGATTGTTAAACAACTTCCTTTACCGCAACATGCCTTCCCGTCCGGAATCCACTACCTACAGCATCTCCGAGCTTAGCAAGGAATTCGCGCTAACGACCCGTGCGATCCGCTTCTACGAGGACGAAGGGCTGATCTCCCCGCGTCGCAGCGGGCGAAGCCGTGTCTACGGCGAGCGCGAACGAGTGCGCATCAAGCTGATACTTCGCGGCAAGCGCCTCGGGCTTGCTCTCGCCGAGATCCGTGAACTGCTCGATCTCTACGAGGCGACACGAAGCGAGCGTCCGCAACTCACCAAGTTCCTGCAGCTCCTCGCCGAGCGCCGGGCCATGCTCAAGCAGCAGCAGGAAGACATCGCCATCGTGCTTGCCGAGATCGATGCGCTCGAGCGCCAGTGCAGAAAACGACTGCGGCAGCCCGGCAATGGCGCAATTTGACGTTTACGTAAACGTCATATAGGCTCGCCCATTCAATCTGCCGCCATAGATTCGTCGATGCCTACTGAACAAGGCGGGGCCTTACAGCGCCCGTTTCCTGTTCCTGCCGATCCAGAGTATGCGACCCGCGTCCGGGCAAGCTTCGACCGTCAGGGAGCGATGCGACTGCTCGGCGCCTGCCTTTCCGAGGTGCGCCCGGGCTATTGCATCATCGATCTGCCTTACCGGGAGGAGCTGACGCAGCAGCATGGCTACATTCATGCCGGCGTGGTCAGCGCGATCGCCGATAGTGCAGGAGGCTACGCCGCATTTACGTTATTTCCGGCCGATTCGAGCGTCCTCACGGTTGAATATAAGATGAACCTGCTCGCACCGGCAGCCGGAGAGCGCCTGATCGCCGTTGGCGAGGTCGTCAAGCAGGGGCGCACGCTCGCCGTCACTCGCGGCGAGGTTCACGCGGAAGACAAGGGACGCCGGACACTATGCGCGATCATGCAGCAGACGTTGATCGTGTTGGTGGGCAAGCCGGATGCCTCGAGCGCCCGATGATCGATTTCCCGTCACTGAACTTTCGCCTCGGCGAGACCGTGGACATGCTCCGCGCCACGGTACGCGCATTCGCGGCGGCTGAGATTGCCCCTCGCGCCGCTGAAATCGACCACAACAATCGATTTCCCGCCGACCTATGGCGAAAACTCGGCGATCTAGGCCTGCTCGGGATCACGGTGGAGGAGGAATACGGCGGCACTGCGATGGGCTATCTCGCCCACGTCATCGCGATGGAGGAGATCAGTCGCGCGTCGGCATCGGTCGGCTTGTCATATGGCGCGCACTCGAACCTGTGCGTCAACCAGATCCGCCGTAACGGCAGCGACGCGCAGAAGCGCAAGTATTTGCCAAAGCTTGTATCCGGTGAGCACGTCGGCGCACTGGCGATGAGTGAACCGGGAGCCGGTTCGGACGTCGTGTCGATGCGGCTGCGCGCTGATCGCAAGGGCGAGCGCTTCGTGTTAAACGGCAGCAAGATGTGGATCACCAACGGACCCGATGCCGACACGCTGGTCGTGTATGCCAAAACGGACCTGCAGGCGGGTCCGCGTGGGATCAGCGCATTTCTGGTGGAGAAGGGCATGAAAGGTTTTTCGACGGCGCAAAAGCTCGACAAGCTTGGGATGCGCGGATCGAACACCTGCGAGCTGGTGTTCCGGGATTGCGAAGTGCCTGAGGAAAACCTCCTTGCCGACGAAGGCCAAGGCGTCAATGTGCTGATGAGCGGGCTCGACTACGAGCGCGCGGTTCTCGCCGGTGGGCCATTGGGCATCATGGACGCGTGCATGGACGTGGTTCTCCCCTACGTGCACGAGCGACAGCAGTTTGGCCAGCCCATTGGCGAGTTCCAACTCATGCAGGGCAAGATCGCCGACATGTACACGACGATGAATGCGTGCAAAGCGTACGTGTACTCGGTCGCCTTGGCCTGCGATCGGGGCGAGACCACGCGCAAGGATGCTGCCGGTGCGATACTCTATGCGGCGGAGAAGGCCACGTGGATGGCAGGCGAGGCGATCCAGGCCCTCGGCGGCAATGGCTACATCAATGAATATGCGACGGGACGACTGTGGCGCGATGCCAAGTTGTATGAGATCGGCGCCGGAACGTCGGAGATTCGCCGGATGTTGATTGGCCGGGAACTTTTCAATGATACGAAGTAGCGTTCCGGCGGCGATCGGACGAGGCTAACATGAGCGGAGCGAATGTTAAGCCGCGGGAGCGGCGGCCGAGGCCACATCGACAAGGAACGTCGGAGATTCGCCGGATGTTGATTGGCCGGGAGTTGTTCAATGAGACGAAATAACGAGGCTTGACGATGGCACTCGAAATGCGCGAACGCTGTCAGCGCTGCGCGTGGCCTCTCGGGCCCGACGACGACGCAGCCTACGTCTGCAGCTACGAGTCCACGTTCTGCGCAACCTGCGCCAATGAGCTCAATGGAATCTGCACGGATTGCAGCGGCGAGCTGGTACGGCGTCCACGGCGCGTGCGCAAATCCTCGGGAGCGGAGACGCCATCTCAGGCGTAGGCATCCGCCGCTCTCCTCTCTCGAGGAGCCCCGCGAAGCTCGGCGCCATATTTGAGAAAGCGATTTTCCCATGCAGAACGATCCCATTGTCATCACTGGCGTAGCGAGGACGCCCATCGGCGGGCTGATGGGCGACTTTGCCTCGCTCGCCGCCTCGGATCTGGGTGCGGTTGCAATCAAGGCCGCCGTGGAGCGTTCCGGAATCGGCCCCGGAGACGTCGAGGAAGTGGTCTTCGGCAACTGTCTTTTCGCCGGGCAGGGCCAGGCACCGGCGCGCCAAGCGGCGATCAAGGCCGGCTTGCCTTTGTCGACCCACTGCACCACGGTTTCAAAAATGTGCGGCTCTGCGATGAAGGCAACGATGCTCGCCCACGACTCGATCATCGCGGGAAGCGCACAGATCATCGTTGCCGGCGGTATGGAGAGCATGAGCAATGCACCGTATCTACTGCCTAAGGCGCGCGCCGGCATGCGCATGGGCCATGCGACGGTGTACGACCACATGTTCCTGGACGGGCTCGAGGATGCCTACGATAAGGGCAAGCTGATGGGCGTCTTCGCAGAGCAGTGCGCCGACAAGTTCGCGTTCAGCCGCGAAGCGCAGGACGAATTCGCGCTTCGTTCGCTGAGACGGGCGCTCGCCGCAACGCAAGATGGATCGTTTAAATGGGAGATCGCTCCGGTGAGCGTTTCGAGCCGCAAGGGTGACATCATCATTGATGAGGACGAACAGCCGGGCAAAGCGAGCCCGGACAAGATCCCGGGCCTCAAGCCGGCGTTTCGCAAGGATGGCACCGTCACCGCCGCTAACTCGAGCTCCATTTCCGATGGGGCTGCAGCGCTAGTGTTGATGCGCCGTTCGCTGGCGGAAAAGAAGGGTATCTCGCCGCTGGCGGTGATCATGGGCCACGCGACCCACGCACAGGAGCCTGGCTGGTTTACCACCGCGCCGGTCGGCGCGATGCGCAAGCTCTTCGCCAAGCTCGGCTGGTCATCGAAGGATCCCGATCTGTACGAAATCAACGAAGCTTTCGCCGTGGTCACCATGGCGGCGATGAGGGAGCATGACTTGCCCGCCGAGAGGGTGAACGTGCACGGCGGCGCGTGTGCGCTCGGCCATCCGATCGGCGCATCGGGCGCGCGAATCATCGCCACGCTGCTGGGTGCCTTGCGCAAAACGGGTGGAAAGCGCGGCGTTGCCACCCTCTGCATCGGCGGGGGAGAAGCCACGGCGCTGGGCATCGAGCTCGTCTGAGTGAGGCGCCTGAAGGGGAAGCGTGCGTTGATGCCTTCGACGGAGAATCTGGCGCTGTTCGCGCTGGCGAGTCTGCTGCTCGCGCTCACACCAGGGCCGAACCTGCTTTATCTGGTCTCGCGCACGCTCTGCCAGGGACGCGGCGCAGGATTGGTTTCGCTCGCCGGGACGTCGCTCGGCCTCGTTGTGCACGTGAGCGCGGCGGCGCTCGGTTTGTCCGCCATTTTCGTCACCCTGCCGCTGCTCTACGACGTGCTGCGTTATGCGGGCGCGGCGTATCTGCTTTGGCTGGCATGGGGCGTGATAAAGCCGGGCGGACGGGGCATTTTTGCACCGAACGTCTTGCCGCCCGACTCGCCTTCGACGCTTTTCCGTATGGGGCTTCTGACCAGCATCCTGAACCCGAAGGTGGCGATCTTCTATCTGGCGCTGTTTCCCCAGTTCATCGATGCCGCGCGCGGCAATGTGCTCGGACAAAGCTTCGTGCTGGGTTTCATCCAGGTCGCCATTGGCGCGCTTTCGGATCTTTGCTTCGTGCTTGCCGCCGGCGCGATCACCCGAGCGCTGTCGCGCCGCCCGTTGTGGGTGGCGTTCCAGCGCTGGCTGCTCGGACTCGTTTTCGCCGGCATTGCAGTGCGGCTTGCACTCGACTCGCGCCGATGAAAAGCGTTCACCCATGTTGCTGAGCGATTCGCAACGGATGGTGCGCGATACCATGCGCGCCTACGCGAGAGAGCGTCTTGGCCCCTTCGCGGCGCAGTGGGATCGCGATCATGCGTTTCCGAGAACCGCGATCAGCGAATTGGGCGGTCTCGGCGCGTGCGGCGTGGTCGTTCCGGAAGCGTACGGCGGAGCAGGGCTCGACTACGTGTCTCTCGCGGTGACCATGGAAGAAATCGCCGCGGGGGATGGATCGACGTCGACGATCGTTTCGGTACAGAACTCGGTGGTCTGTGGACCGATCCTCGGCTTTGGCAACGAAGTGCAAAAGGAAAAATATCTCAAGCCGCTGGCGAGCGGTGCGAAGATCGGTTGCTTCTGCCTGTCCGAACCGCACGTTGGCTCCGACGCCGCCGCCATTAGCACCCGGGCTGAGCGCGACGGCGAGGCCTATGTCCTGAACGGAGTGAAGCAGTTCATTACCTCGGGCAAACACGCTGACGTTGCGATCGTCTTTGCAGTGAGCGACAAGTCTGCGGGAAAAAAGGGGATCTCCGCGTTCATTGTCGAGACGGCGTCGCCGGGTTATCACGCGGAGCGAGTGGAGCAGAAGCTGGGTCAGCGTGCTTCGGACACCGCCCAGATCGTGTTCGAAGATTGCCGTGTCCCGACGGACAACCTGCTGGGTCTCGAAGGCCAAGGTTATCGGATTGCGCTGGCCAACCTGGAGGCGGGACGCATCGGGATCGCGGCGCAAGCGGTCGGCATGGCACGCTCGGCCTTCGAGGCGGCGCTCGCCTACGCCCGCGAACGCACGACGTTTGGCAAGCCGATCATCGAACATCAGGCGGTGAGCTTTCGGCTGGCGGACATGGCCACCGAGATTGAAGCGGCACGGCAGATGGTGTGGCATGCAGCGAGCTTGCGCGACGCCGGCGAGCCGTGCCTCAAGGAGGCGTCGATGGCAAAGCTCTTCGCCTCCGAGATGGCCGAACGGGTGTGTTCCGCCGCCATTCAGGTTCACGGCGGCTACGGTTATGTCGCGGACTTCCCAGTGGAGCGCATCTATCGCGACGTGCGCGTATGCCAGATCTACGAAGGCACCAGCGACATCCAGCGAATGGTCATCGGCCGGGCGCTTGCAGGCTGAAGGCGCGATAACCCGGGGAAAAAATGGCCGAGTACACGCTCCATTGTTTCGCGCAATCCGGCAATTGCTACAAGGCCGCGCTCGCGCTTGAGCTCGCCGCAGCGGATTGGACGCCACGCTCTGTCGATTACTTTGGCGGCGAGACGCGCACGCCGGCGTACCGTGCGATCAACGTCATGGGCGAGGCACCGGTGCTCGAGCACAACGGCGTAAAATTTTCACAATCGGGCGTGATTCTCGATTACCTCGCCGAGACGCTGGGTCGTTTCGGTCCCGCAAACGCGGCCGAGCGCCGCGACATTCTGCGCTGGCTCCTGTGGGACAACCACAAGCTCACCAGCTACACCGCGACCTATCGCTTCATGCGCACTTTCACCGACGACACCGATCCTGCGGTGCTGAAGGCTTTTCGTGCCCGCGCCGAGACCGCGTGGGGTGTGCTCAACGAACATCTGCAAGGGCGGAGCTACGTGGTCGGTGAGGGGCTCAGCATCGCCGACTTGTCGCTGTGCGGTTATCTCTTCTTTCCCGACGAGATCGGGGTCGAATGGAACGCGTATCCGAACGTCCGCGACTGGCTTGCGCGCATTCGAGCCGAGCCGCGCTGGATGCATCCGTACGAACTCATGCCCGGGCACCCGCTGCCGCGATCGGCCTGATCCGCCATGCCGGTGATCGAAACCAAGCTCGACCCGCGCGACGCGACCTTCACCAGGAACCGCGCCGCAATGGCCCAATTGGTCGTCGATCTCAAGGCCAAGGTCGCGCAAATCGAACAGGGCGGCGGCGAAGCCGCGCGCAGCCGGCATATCGGGCGAGGGAAGCTGCTGCCGCGCGAGCGCGTGCGCTCGCTGCTCGATCCCGGCTCGCCTTTCCTCGAATTCTCGCAATTCGCTGCCTACGGCATGTACGAGGATGCGATCGCCGCCGCCGGAGTCATCACCGGGATCGGCCGCGTCTCGGGGCGGGAATGCGTCGTCGTCTGTAATGACGCGACAGTCAAGGGTGGCACCTATTACCCGATGACGGTCAAAAAGCATCTGCGAGCGCAGGACATCGCGCGCGAGAACGATTTGCCGTGCATCTATCTCGTCGATTCCGGGGGCGCCAACCTGCCCAATCAGACCGACGTGTTTCCCGATCGCGACCATTTCGGGCGCATTTTCTACAACCAGGCGACGATGTCTGCGGAAGGCATCCCGCAGATTGCGATAGTGATGGGCTCTTGCACGGCTGGCGGCGCGTACGTGCCGGCGATGTCGGACGAATCGATCATCGTCGAGGAACAGGGAACGATCTTTCTTGCGGGGCCGCCGCTGGTGAAAGCGGCGACCGGCGAGATCGTCAGCGCAGAAGAGCTCGGTGGCGCCGACGTGCACACCCGCATCTCCGGCGTAGCGGATCACTTCGCCGTAAACGATCATCACGCACTCGCAATCGCCCGCAACGTCGTCGCGCACATGAACCGCGTCAAATCTGCCGCCCTCGACGTTGCCGCTCCGCGCGAGCCGCTCTATGCCACTGAAGAGCTCTACGGCGTTATCAACGCCGATATTCGCAAGCCCTACGACGTGCACGAAGTCATTGCGCGCATCGTCGATGGCAGTGAGCTGGACGAGTTCAAGGCACGCTACGGCACGACTCTGGTGACCGGGTTTGCTCGCCTCTGGGGCTATCCCATCGGCGTCATTGCCAGCAACGGCGTGCTCTATTCCGAGTCGGCGCAGAAAGGCGCGCATTTCATCGAGCTTGCCAGCCAGCGCCGCGTACCCCTCATCTTCCTGCAGAACATCACCGGGTTCATGGTGGGACAGAAGTACGAAGCGGGCGGCATCGCCAAGGACGGCGCCAAGATGGTCACCGCGGTGTCATGTGCCAGGGTGCCGAAGTTCACGGTGATCATCGGCGGCAGCTACGGCGCGGGGAACTACGGCATGTGCGGCCGCGCATTCGGGCCGCGCTTTCTCTGGATGTGGCCGAACGCCCGCATTTCCGTGATGGGCGGTGAGCAGGCGGCGACGGTGCTCGCAACCATCAGGCGCGATGCCATCGAGGCGAAGGGAGAGCGCTGGAGCGATGATGAGGAGAATGCATTCAAGTTACCGATCCGCGAGCAATACGAGCGTGAAGGGCATCCTTACTACGCCAGCGCGCGGCTATGGGACGACGGCGTGATCGATCCCGCAGACACGCGCAAGGTGCTTGGACTCGCCATTTCGGCGGCGCTCAACCGGCCGATCGACAAGACGACCTTCGGCGTTTTTCGCATGTAGTCAGTCATGGCCAAAGCTCGCGACGGTAAAAAGAAAGCAGGGCGCACGCCAGGGCATGCGCCGACTCTCACCGCATATGAGATGCTGGACGTTGCGTTGCGAAACTCGATTGCCATCGTAACGCTCAATCGTCCCGAAGTGCACAATGCTTTCAATGGAGCGTTGATTGCCGAGCTCACTTCGGTGCTGAGCGCATTGGGGGACGACGAAATCGTGCGCGCGGTGGTGCTCGTTGGAGCGGGTGAGAGCTTTTGCGCCGGGGCGGATCTCAACTGGATGAAAGAGATGGCGGGGTTTTCGCGCTCGCAGAACCTGGCCGACGCCAGGGCACTGGCCGCGATGCTGCGAAGCCTCTATGAACTTCCCAAGCCGACTGTCGCCCGGGTGCACGGATCGGTGTTTGGCGGCGGGGTTGGCCTCGTCGCCTGCTGCGACATCGCCATCGCCGGGCACGATGCAACGTTCGCGCTGTCGGAAGCGCGCCTCGGTCTGATTCCGGCAACAATCAGTCCGTACGTGATCGAAGCGATGGGTGCTCGGGCGGCGAGGCGCTATTTCCTCACCGCCGAGCGCTTCACGGCCGCCGAGGCGTACCGTCTGGGGCTCTTGCACGACATCGTGCCGCCTGCCGATCTCGACGCCCGGGTGAACGAGGTGCTGGGATTTCTGGTTACGACGGGCCCTCGTGCACAGGCCGAATGCAAAAAACTCATTCGCGTTGTTGGCAACCGGCCGATCGATGCGGCGGTGATTGCCGACACCGCACGACGTATCGCCAGCATACGCGCGTCGCCCGAGGCGAAGGAGGGTGTCGGCGCGTTCCTCGGCAAGAGAAGACCCGCGTGGATTCCGCGCGGCGAGTAGTCGATCGACCGCATGGACAAGCTTGACACGTGGCAACTCATCGCGCTTGCCGCGGCATTGGGCTGGGCCAGCGGCATACGACTTTACGCCGTTCTGTTCGTGGTCGGCGCCGCCGGGTATGCCGGGTGGGTCGACCTGCCTGAGCATCTCCAGATTCTCGCCCATCCCATGGTGCTTGCTGCCTCCGGCTTCATGGTGTTTGCCGAATTTTTCGCCGACAAGATCCCCGGCTTCGATTCGGTGTGGGATGTCGTTCACACGCTGATCCGCATTCCTGCCGGTGCCGCACTGGCAGCCGGAGTCTTCGGCGATTCCCCGCCCGCATGGACCCTCACCGCGGCGATCCTTGGAGGCACGCTGGCCGCGGGCAGCCACTTCACCAAGGCCGGCACACGAATGGTGATCAATACCTCGCCGGAACCGGTATCGAACTGGCTCGCGTCCCTCGGTGAAGATTTGCTGGCGGGAGCGCTGATTTATCTCGCGCTGGCCTATCCGCTCGCCGCGCTGGCATTGGTTGCAGTGCTGCTTGCGTTTTCCATCTGGTGGCTGCCGAAGCTGTGGCGCTTCATTCGAACGATGATCGAGCGCATCGGCCAGTGGGCTACTCAGTGGGCTACTAGATCGAGCGGACATGGAACGACTTCGCAAAACCGCCGCGATGTTTGACAAGATCCTCATCGCCAACCGCGGCGAAATCGCGTGTCGCGTCGCGCGCACGGCCCGGCAGATGGGCATTCGGACCGTCGCGGTTTATTCAGACGCAGACGCGCGGGCGATGCATGTGAGTGCTTGCGACGAGGCGCGGCGGCTCGGTCCGCCGTCGCCGCACGAGAGTTATCTCAACGGCGACGCGATCATCGCGATTGCTCGGGCCACCGGCGCTCAGGCGATCCATCCCGGTTATGGTTTCCTTTCCGAAAATGCCGGTTTTGCCGCCTCGGTAGCGGAGGCGGGCCTCACCTTCATCGGTCCGCCGCCTGAGGCGATTCGCGCCATGGGCTCGAAGTCGCGGTCGAAGTTGATTATGGAAGAGGCCGGCGTCCCGCTGGTGCCGGGCTATCACGGCACCGATCAAGGCGATTCACTGCTCGCGCGAGAGGCAGATGCGATCGGCTTCCCCGTTCTCATCAAGGCGTCGGCTGGGGGCGGAGGCAAAGGCATGCGCATCGTCGAGCGTCGCGTGGATTTTTCCGCGGCGCTGGCGTCGGCTCGCCGGGAGGCGAACACGGCGCCCCGTCACATCGAGATGCAGGTGTTCGCAGATAATCGTGGCAACTGCGTCCATTTGTTCGAGCGCGATTGCTCCGTGCAGCGTCGACATCAGAAGGTGCTCGAAGAAGCGCCGGCTCCCGGAATGACGCCTCAAAGGCGAGCCGAAATGGGAAGCGCTGCCATCGCTGCGGCGAAAGCAATCGGTTACGTTG
>VBCY01000307.1 GCA_005882995.1 Betaproteobacteria bacterium | reverse complement strand
AGAGCGGCGGATCAGGTTTTCGGCGGGACGTAACCCGACGCCACATCGGCACCGCTGCCGAAGAAATGCCGCTCCATCTGCTCGGCGAGATACTTCCGTGCGCGAGGATCGGCAAGGCTCAGGCGATTCTCGTTGACAAGCATCGTCTGTTGGCGCAACCACTGCGCCCACGCTTCCTTGGATACGTTTTCGAAGATACGCTTGCCGAGTTCGCCCGGATAGGGCGGGAAATCGAGACCTTCGGCCTCGCGGCCTAGCTTGACACAGTGAACCGTGCGGGCCATTGGAGCTTCCTTGCTACGAGAGCAGATGATATGAAATTATCGCACGCCACTCGTCAATCAAGAGCCTTCTCGTAGACCAGCGAACGCCGCTGCCAGTTGTACAGATCGCGTTTCTGCGACGGCAGCCGCGCCGGGGCGCTCTCGATGAATCCGCGCTCGACGAACCAGCCTGCGGTGCGCGTCGTAAGCACGAACAGGCGGCCGAGCCTGAGCTTGCGCGCGCGCAGCTCAATCTCGTGCATCAGCGCCTCGCCGTAGCCCTCGCGGCGAAAGTCGGGGTGAACCGCAAGCGCGGCCAGCTCGCCGGCTTTCTCGCCAGGGAAGGCGTACAGTGCTGCGCAGCCGATGATCACGTCGTCGTGCTCGGCGACGACGAATCGCTCAATTTCCATTTCCAGCCGTTCGCGTGGGCGACGCACCAGAACGCCTTCTTCCTCCAGCGGCTCGATGATCGCCAGGATCCCGCCGACGTCGTCGATAGTGGCAATGCGCAGATGAGCGAGCGGTCCGGCAGATACCATGGTGCCGACGCCGTCGCGTGTGAACAACTCCAGGAGAAGCGCGCCGTCGTGGTGGCGCGAGATGAGATGCGCGCGCTTTACCCCGTTGTCGCAGGCTCGGATGGCACACGGAAGATAAAGACGAACATCTGAAGGAAGCTTTCCGCGTCTCGACAGCAATGCATCGGCGTCGCGCGTAGAGAGCTCGGTGAGGAGCTGCCGGCGACCGTTGCGCACACCCTCCGTATCCATCAGGAACATGAGCTTGTGCGCCGAGAGCCGCACTGCGACTTGCGTTGCGACTTCCTCCAGAGCCAGATTGAAGATCTCACCCGTGGGCGAGTAACCCAAGGGAGATACCAGCACGATGTCTCCGTCGTCGAGTCGCTGGCGCACGGCCTCGACGTCGACGCGGCGAACCTCTCCGGTCCATTGCATGTCGATGCCGTCGAGCACACCAATCGGCTTCGCAGTCAGAAAGTTGCCTCCCACGACACGAATGCGCGCTCCCGCCATGGGCGAGTTGGCAACGCCCAGTGACAGCAGCGCTTCGATCCGGCTTCGCGCATGTCCCATTCCTTCGAGCACGCAATCGAGCGTTTCGGCGTCAGTCACGCGCAGTCCGCGGTTGTATCGGCTTGGAATGTTCTGCTGTTTGAGGATCGCTTCTATTTGCGGTCGAGAACCGTGCACGATGACCAGACGCGTGCCCAGGCTGTGCAGGAGGTTCAGATCATGGATGATCCCGAGAAAGGTTTCATCGGCGACCACTTCGCCGCCAAAGGCAATGACCAGTGTCTTGCCGCGCAGCGCGTAGATATAGGGGGCGGCCGAGCGTATCCACTGCACGAACGCACGGGTGGTCGCCGAATTCGCGGCGACGTTGATTCGTGGGATATGCGGCATCAGGGCGGTTCCGCGAGCGCGAGGGATTATACAGTCAGGTCGAAACGCCGGAATGGAGAGCTGCGCCTGACTCTTGCGTGCCAAAGCGACGCCGATGTGCAAAGGCGTGGTCCGCCGCTTACTTTATAATTACATCTGCTTCCGCTCCTCTTCATGAATTCGTCGCTTCTGGAAAATCTCAACCCCGAGCAGCTCGCGGCGGTGACCCTGCCGCATACCTCGGCGTTGATCCTTGCGGGTGCAGGCAGCGGCAAAACGCGCGTGCTCACTACTCGTATCGCCTGGCTTCTCGCGACGGGTCAAGCGACACCGCTTTCGATCCTTGCCGTAACCTTCACGAACAAGGCTGCCAAGGAGATGCTCACCCGGTTGTCGGCGCTGACGCCGGTCAACACCCGCGGCATGTGGGTAGGCACCTTTCATGGGCTGTGCAACCGGTTGCTGCGAGCGCATCATCGAGAAGCGGGTCTGGTGCGACTTTTCCAGATCATGGACATGCAGGATCAGCTCGCGTTGATCAAGCGACTGTACAAAGCGCACAACATCGATGACGATCGGTTTCCGGCCCGGCAGCTCCAGGCGTTGATCAATGCTTCCAAGGAGGAGGGGCTGCGGCCCAACGCCGTCGAAGCCGGTGACGAATTTACTCGCCGGCAAGTCGAGCACTACGCGCTCTACGAGGCCGCCTGTGAACGCGAGGGGGTGGTCGATTTCCCTGAGCTTCTGTTGCGCAGCTACGAGCTTCTTTCGCGCAATGACATGCTGCGCGATCACTATCGTCGGCGCTTCTCGCACATCCTGGTCGACGAATTCCAGGACACCAATGCGCTTCAGTACCGCTGGCTCAAGCAACTCACCGGTCCGGACACCGCGGTGTTCGCGGTCGGTGACGACGATCAGTCGATCTACGCTTTCCGTGGCGCAAACATCGCGAACATGCAACATTTCGAACGCGACTTTGGCACCGCTGCAGCCGCCGTACGCCTTATCAAGCTCGAGCAGAACTACCGGTCGCATCGCCTCATCCTCGATGCTGCAAACGCGCTTATCAAGCACAACCAGCAGCGCCTCGGAAAGAATCTATGGACTTCCGACGATCAGGGCCAGCCGGTCCGCGCTTTCTCCGCTCAGAGTGACGTCGAAGAAGCGGCGTTCGTCGTCGACGTCGTCAGGAGCCTGATCGACGAAGGGGTCTCTCCCGGAGAGATCGCCGTGCTGTACCGCTCCAACGCGCAGTCGCGTGTCGTCGAGCACGCGCTTTTCAATGCCGGCATGCCGTACCGCGTTTACGGCGGCCTGCGATTCTTCGAGCGCGCGGAAGTGAAGCACGCACTGGCCTATCTGAGGCTCGTGACCGCGCCCGAGGACGACGGAGCGTTTCTGCGGGTGGTCAATTTTCCTGCTCGCGGTATCGGAGCGCGCTCGCTGGAGACCCTGGAGGAACGCGCCCGAGTGACCGGGACGAGCCTGTGGCAAGCCGCGTGCAGCGCGCCGCAGGCTGGGAAGGCCGGCGGCAGCATCGGAGGCTTTGTCAGGCTCATCGAGTCCATGCGCCAAGCGACTTCGCAATTGACGTTATCGGAGACGGTCGAGCACATTGTTCTCGCGTCGGGACTGCTCGATTATTACGCCACCGAAAAAGGAGGACAGGAGCGCATCGACAATCTGCGCGAACTCGTCAGCGCAGCCGAGTCCTTCACGCGTGAAGCCGAGCAGCAAATCGGTGACGAGGCGCTTGATCCGCTTACCGCCTTTCTCGCGCACGCCGCGCTGGAGGCAGGCGAGATGCAGGCGGCCGAAGGCACGGCGGCTTTGCAGCTGATGACTGTGCACGCCGCAAAGGGGCTCGAATTTCACACCGTTTTCGTCACCGGCCTCGAGGAAGGACTCTTTCCGCACGAGAACAGCCTCTCCGAATACGACGGCGTGGAGGAAGAGAGAAGGCTCGCCTACGTCGCGGTGACACGTGCGAGAAGGCGTCTCTATCTGACGCTTGCGCAAAGCCGCATGCTGCACGGCCAGCTGCGTTACAACGTTGCGTCGCGCTTTGTCAATGAGATGCCGTCTGGAGCAGTGCTTTGGCTTTCTGAGCGTCGCCGCCCTGCGATGGCCGTTGCCCGGCCCCAACCACCGGCTTTGCACGCAAGAGTCTTAAGCGATCTTGAGGGCTGGCGCATCGGACAGAGCGTGAAGCACGCCAAATTTGGTCTTGGGATCATCGTGGACGCGGAGGGGCGCGGCACCGACGCCCGCGTTCAGGTCAATTTTCGCGAGGCCGGTGTGAAGTGGCTGGCACTCGAGTACGCCAAGCTTCAGCCGGCCTGAGAACGGCGGCAGCGCAACACGCTCGGCGCTACCCTGCGGACGCCGGCGAGGAGTTGGGCTCGCCGGCGTGGAATACGTCGCGGAAGCTCACGTAATCCGAGATATGCAGGGTCGTGATGAACGCGAACAAATAGGGAACCACCAGGAATACGCCGAGCAAGCCCGCGACGGCTTCGCCGAAGAGCTGCGCAATGGAAATCACGAGACCCGGCAGCACTCCTCCCAAGGTGAAGACGGTAATGCCGTAGACCGCGACTGGACGCCAATTGGCCATCGCCGCACTCAGGCTGTGCGAGAGCGCAGTCAGCGCACCGGCATCGTGGAAGACCACCAGCGCAGGCGCGAACCAAAGCGCGAGCAGAGTCGGGAGCGCACACAGGGCGCCAAGCAGCAAGGCGAGCTGCAGCTTTCCTCCGGCGAGCATTTCTTCGGTCGGTCTCTCGGCACCGGAAAAAACCGCGATCAGCATTCCGCCGTCGATCAACGTCGTCGACAGAATCGCAAGCGTCATGCCGACGAGGAACACGACACCCAATGCGATCAGCGCGTAGAGGTTGCTGCGGAAGCCTCGAAACAGATGCTCCAGTTTTGGCTTACCGCCTCGTTCCTGTGTCCATGCCGCGGCGAGGAAGCCGACGGCGAACACCGGTTTCAGCAGACCTGCGACAACCTGCCCGATCATCGCCCAGGGCCCGAAACCGGCGACAGCGACTAACAGATAGTAAGCAAACAAAAGGGCGAGCCATGCCAGCGGCGCGTGGCGGAACATGGCGTACGCCGACTTGAGCCAGACCGTACCCTGTCGCGCGTCACGCCGCGTGAACGGAATAGGCTTACTACTCACTCAGACCCTACGCGGCTCAGTCCGGCAGGCGCTGCGTCTGGGCGACGCGATCGCGAAGGATGCATTCGAAAGGAGCGGGGTCATGCGCGTGGGTGATCTCCCCCGCGCGGGGCAGGTGCAGATCGTAGAGGCGCGATAGCCAGAAGCGCAGCGCCGCTGCGCGAAGCAACGAAGGCCAGGCAGTACGCTCTTCTTCATCGAAGGGACGCGCGCGCCCGTAAGCATTCGTCATCGCTTCGACGCGCGGCGGATCGAGGGCACCGACATGCTCTCCGTCGGCTATTGTGCACCAGTCGTTGACGGCGATCGCCAAGTCGTACGCGAAAGCATCGGTTGCGGCGAATCCGAAATCGATCACGCCGCAGACTCGCCCATCCACGAAGAGCACGTTATCGCAGAAGAGGTCACCATGGATCGCTCCGCTCCGCAGCTTCAATCTGTCGAGGCCAGCTTGAAACTTGATTTCGGAAGCGATCAGCGCATTCTGTTCAGGGGAGAGGAATGGGCGCACGGCGCGGGCGGCTTGCCGCCGCCAACCCGGACCGCGGCGGTTGGTCAAACGGCTTCGGTACGTTGTGACTGCGACGTGCATGCGAGCGAGAAGCTCGCCGGCCGCTGCGCAGTGGTCGGGATCTGGGCGTTCGATCGCGGCGCCGTGGAGTCTCGCGACGAGGCCGGCGGGTTTGCCGTTTAAAAAGCTCCACAGCGCTCCCGTACGGTCAGGCTCGGGCGCTGGCGCGCATATTCCGGCTCGCGCGAGATGCGCCATCAAGTTGAGGTAGAACGGCAACTCCTCTGCCGGGAGGCGTTCGTAGAGCGTGAGCACGTAGCGCCCTTTGTCGGCGGCGACAAAGTAGTTCGTGTTTTCAATGCCGGCGGCGATGGGTTCGAAGTTGTGCACCGAACCAATCGAATAGCGCGTCAGCCAGGCACCCAACTGATCAGCGCTCACGGTGGTGTAGACAGACATCGCGCATCGCAGCGCGTCCTTTATCAGGCGCGCAGCATCCTCGTTGCCGATCGATCAGTTTCTTTTGGTCAGAAGGAGAACAGCAGCCACATCGGGACTCTGAGGCCCGTATCCAGACTGTCGCGGCGTACGAAAGTGCCGTTCGGTCCCTCGGCGACAAGATAATAAGGCCTGCCGCTCTTCGGTATGACCTTGATCATGACAAGGCGACCACTGACACGATACTCTTCGATCGTCTCGCGTTCGCGGCGAACGATCGTGACCTGCGGCTCGAGCTCCGGATCATTGGCGACTTCGGGTGGAGGAGGCGGCGCTTCCGGTACGGGCTCGAGCGTCGGCGGATCCGGCGTCTTTTGCGCGAACGCGTTGGTGGCGATGGCGAGCGCCAGCGCAAAAACGAGACCGACCGGTGTGGCGCGCATCGTCGAAGATCCTGCTAACTAAATTCTAGCAGGATTTGCAGAAGCTGGCCCGCCGCGCCAGTCGCAATCAGAGATTGAGCATCTTGCTGCGCTCTTCGCGGGTCGGCTGAAAGCCGCGCGTCTCGTAATAGTCGAAGATCGCCTCGACGATGGCCTCCGGGTCCTCGATGACGCGTATCAGGTCGAGGTCGGTTGCATCGATCATGCCTTGTCCCACGAGCTGCTCGCGCATCCAGGCGACGAGTCCTGCCCAGAAATCGCTGCCGACCAGAATGATGGGAATCTTGCGGCTCTTGCCTGTCTGCACCAGCGTCAGGCATTCGGTCAACTCATCGATGGTGCCGAAGCCACCAGGCAGCACGACATACGCCGATGCGAAACGCACGAACATCATCTTGCGCGCGAAAAAGTATCGGAAGTTGATACCGACATCCTGAAAGGCGTTGCCGGCCGGCTCATGCGGCAGAAGGATGTTGAGCCCGATCGCAGGCGAGCGGCCGGCGTGCGCGCCTCGATTGGCGGCCTCCATCAGCCCCGGCCCGCCCCCCGATATGACAGAAAAACCTGCATCGGAGAGCAAGCGCGCAATGCGCTCGGCCTTGTGATAGTAGGGATGATCGGATCCGATTCGCGCGCTGCCGAACATGCTGACCGCGGGCCGCACACCGCGCAGGCGCTCCGTCGCGACCGCGAATTCTGCCATAATGCCGAGCACCCGCCACGCTTCCTGCCCGTTGGTCGAGTACATCGCCTGAGGGTCGATCAATTCGGGAATCTTGTTCGTCTGAATCATGCCTAAGCTCGTTCTGGTCGATGGCTCGTCGTACCTGTATCGCGCATTTCACGCATTGCCGGATTTGCGCACTTCCCGCGGCGAACCGACCGGTGCCATTCGCGGTGTCGTTTCCATGTTGCGCCGATTGGTGGAAGACGGCAAGCCGGACTATTTCGCCGTGATCTTCGATGCACCCGGAAAAACATTCCGCGACGATTGGTATTCCGAGTACAAAGCGAACCGACAAGCGATGCCGGACGATCTGTCGCGCCAGATTGAAACGCTGCACGAGTTGATCCGTGCTCACGGCTGGCCGCTGCTCATGATCGAAGGCGTCGAGGCCGACGACGTGATCGGTACACTGGTGAAGCAAGCAAAGGCGCGGCAGATTGAAAGCCTTGTCTCCACCGGCGACAAGGATCTCGCGCAGCTAATCGAGCCCGGTATCACGCTCGTGAACACGATGAGCAACGAAAGGCTCGATGAGCAGACGGTGGTGGCAAAATTTGGCGTTGCCTCGAATCAGGTGCTCGATCTGCTCACGCTTACCGGCGATGCGATCGACAACGTTCCAGGAGTCGCCAAGGTCGGCCCGAAAACAGCGGCCAAGTGGCTTGGCCAGTACGGCACGCTCGAGAATGTGATGGCTCACGCCAGCGAAATCGGCGGAGTCGTCGGCGAAAACCTGCGCGCGGTTCTCAACTGGCTGCCGCAAGCGAAAAAGCTCCTGACGGTGAAGACGGACTGCACGCTCGACTTCGGGCCCAGCGATCTTCGCCTGCAGGCGGCCAATCTCTCGAAGTTGAGGGAGATGTATCAACGACTGGAATTCAAGGAGTGGGTCAAGGTTCTGGGTGAAGGCCTCGCAGCGGTCTCGCCGTCAGCGGCGGAAGCTGCTAAGACTGTCAAGGTCCTGCAACGCCATCACGAAACGGTAGTGGACGAGGGGGCTCTGGCGCGATGGATCTCGAGGCTGGAGCAGGCTGAGCTTGTATCACTCGATGTCGAAGCGACCGCGCCGGACCCGCTGAACGCGCGACTCGTCGGACTCGCATTCGCCGTCGAGCCGGAGCGAGCGGCATACGTGCCACTGGCACATGCTTATGCAGGTGCGCCGCCGCAATTGCCGTTGGCGACGGTGCTGGAGCAGCTCAAGCCCTGGCTTGAAAATCCTGCCGCGAAGAAACTTGGCCACAACCTCAAGCAGGCGCAGCACGTACTCGCCAACCATGGAGTTGCGCTGCGGGGGATCTCCGACGACACCATGCTCGAATCCTACGTCGTCGAATCGCATCGACAACACGACCTCGGTGCCATGGCGGCGAGGTATCTCGACGCGAATACGATCGCCTACGCCGATGTCGCTGGCAAGGGTGCAAGCCAGATCGGCTTCGACCAGATCTCCGTCGAACGCGCGACAGAATATGCGGCCGAGCAGGCCGATGTCGTTCTGCAGGTTCACAACCTGCTGCATCCGCGCATCGCGGCCGACAAGCGCCTCGAATTTGTATACGCCCAGATCGAAATACCGACTCGTGAAGTATTGTTTCGCATGGAGCGAGAAGGGGTGTTGATCGACGCCGCATTGCTCGCTGCTCAAGGCAAAAGCCTCGGTGAGCGTATTAACGCCCTGGAGCAACAGGCTTATCAGGCCGCGGGACAGCCGTTCAACCTGGCATCGCCAAAGCAGCTGGGCGAGATCCTGTTTGAGCGCATGAAGCTGCCGGTCGTGAGGAAAACCGCGACCGGCCAGCCTTCCACCGACGAAGACGTGCTGCAGCAGCTTGCCGCCGATTACCCGTTGCCGAAGCTCCTGCTCGAGCATCGCGCATTATGCAAGCTCAAATCGACCTATACCGACAAGCTTCCGCAGATGGTGAATCCCAGGACAAGGCGGGTCCACACGAGCTTCGGTCAGGCGACCGCTGTGACCGGGCGTCTTGCCAGCGTCGAGCCCAATCTCCAGAACATCCCTGTGCGGACCACCGATGGGCGGCGGATTCGCGAAGCGTTCATCGCGCCGAAGGATCATTTGCTGGTATCGGCGGACTATTCGCAAATCGAGCTGCGTATCATGGCGCATCTTTCAGGCGATCCTTCATTACTGCACGCCTTCGCAGAGGGCGCCGACATTCACCGCGCCACCGCGGCGGACATTTTTAGCGTCGGCATCGACCAGGTGAGTTCGGAGCAGCGCCGCTACATCAAGGCCGTTAACTTCGGCCTCATTTACGGCATGAGCGCTTTCGGACTCGCCGCGCAACTGGGCATCGAGCGCGGCGCTGCTCAGCAGTTCATCGACAAATACTTTGCACGCTATCCCGGCGTTGCAGAGTATATGCAGCGAACGCGAGCGCTTGCGCGTGCCCAGGGTTATGTCGAGACGGTTTTCGGACGGCGTCTATGGCTTCCGGACATCAACGCCGGAGGCGGCCCCCGGCGTCAGGCGGCGGAGCGCGCAGCAATCAATGCTCCGATGCAGGGAACCGCTGCGGACCTCATCAAGCTCGCGATGATCGCCGTGCAGGGCTGGCTCGACACCGAATGCATGGAGACCAAGCTCGTGCTGCAGGTCCATGATGAGCTGGTCCTGGAAGCGCCGCCAGCGGAAATTGCGCACGTCACCTCAGAGCTTCCACGACTCATGAGCGAAGTCGCTCGTTTGGATGTTCCCCTCGCAGTGGATGTGGGGATCGGTCCTAACTGGGAGAAGGCGCATTGAAAACGCTCAATCGGCTTCCCGTCGCTCGTCTTCGAAGATGTCGCAGTAGCTGGTATATACCGAAGCGATGGCGACCGGGCCGAGAACGAACCAACCCAGCATCAGCGGAATCGACGCGACGATGGCGAGAACGACGCCGATCAGACCGTAGACCAGAAATGGCGCGAAGTTTTTCAGGCATCCGCTGAACGACAGTTTCATCGCTGTCCACGGCGCTGCACCGCCAAGCACAACCAGCGCCGGCGCAAACCATACCGCCATGACGAGCGGCAATATAAGCGCGAGAAGCAGCAGCACTCCAACCATCACAGCGTAGAGCATCTGGCCAAGCGCGGGGTACGCGGATGCCGGATTCTGCAACTCGAACACCTGCGCGAGAAGCGCGGCTCCGAACGACATGAACAGGATGGCGGCAACGATCATCAGGATTGCGATCAAAAACGCGGTGTAGAGCAGGCCGACAACCAGCAGCGGGCCGGCATGGCTGGAAAATCCCGCGAACAGATGACTTACGCTGAGCGCCTCACCGCGATCCGCCGCCCGGCTGCCCAGCATCAATCCGCCAACGAACACCGGGGTCAGGACCGAGCTTGCGAGATGCCCAACGATAGGAATAAGCGACAGGCAGACATGCAACACAACCAGAATGACAACGATCAGCAGCCATGGTACGACGCCGGCCACAAAAAGGCGCCATGCTTCGCTCCACCACTGCGCTCCGCGGCCCGGCAAAACGACGCGAGGAGAAGCTAACGGGGTCCTGGTCGAGGCCGGGATGTTCAGGCTTTCATCGGACATGGATCACCGCACTTCTGTAATTGCGACCGCGGTAGCCTAACCCATTCCCGGATCGATTGAGGCGGGCCGAGCATCCGTTCGGGCCAATACGGCCTTGATTTTGTGCCGCGACCTGACTATCATTAGCACTCGTCAGCACTGAGTGCTAACAAGGTTTTCCATGGGGTTGGCGCCAAGCGAAATATCGTACAGGGTACCTTTTGTACGTCGCAGCGACGTAATCAAATGGTTGATTTTTTAACATATTGTTAAGGAGTGAGCACTGACATGAAGATCCGTCCTTTACATGATCGCGTGATCGTTAAGCGGCTGGAGGAAGAGAGAAAATCCGCCGGCGGGATCGTGATTCCGGATACAGCCGCCGAAAAGCCGTCCCAAGGTGAGGTGGTATATGCCGGCCCGGGCAAAACCGACGACAACGGCAAGCTGATGCCTATGGGCGTCAAGGTGGGTGACAAGATTCTCTTCGGCAAGTACTCCGGCCAGGAATTCAAGATGGATGGCACGGACTACCTGCATATGCGCGAGGACGACATCATCGGCATCATCGCCTGATCGCGCTTCGCATACACCATTACAGATTCCAGGAGAAACAGATATGGCAGCCAAAGACGTACGCTTCGGCGAAGGCGTCCGCAACAGAATGTTGAACGGCGTGAATGTCCTCGCCAACGCCGTCAAGGTGACGCTCGGTCCGAAGGGCCGCAACGTCGTGCTCGAGCGTAGTTTTGGAGCTCCCACGGTGACCAAGGACGGCGTGTCGGTCGCGAAAGAGATCGAGCTCAAGGACAAGTTCGAGAACATGGGCGCACAGATGGTGAAGGAAGTCGCGTCGAAGACATCCGACGTCGCCGGAGATGGCACGACCACCGCAACTGTGCTCGCGCAATCGATCGTGACGGAGGGCATGAAGTACGTCGCCGCCGGCATGAACCCGATGGATCTCAAGCGCGGTATCGACAAAGCGGTCATCGCAGTTGTCGAGGAGCTCAAGAAAATCAGCAAGCCGTGCACGACCAGCAAGGAAATCTCGCAGGTCGGCGCGATCTCGGCCAATGCCGACGAGTCGATCGGCAAGACCATCGCTGACGCGATGGACAAGGTCGGCAAGGAGGGTGTCATCACCGTCGAAGACGGCAAGGGTCTCGAGAACGAGCTTGAGCTGGTCGAGGGCATGCAGTTCGATCGCGGCTACATCTCGCCGTACTTCATCAACAACGCCGACAAGCAGGTCGCGGTGCTCGAAGAGCCGTACATCCTGCTGCACGACAAGAAGATCAGCAATATCCGTGATCTCCTGCCGGTGCTCGAGCAGGTCGCGAAGTCAGGCAAGCCGCTGCTCATCGTCGCGGAAGACTGCGACGGCGAAGCGTTGGCGACGCTGGTGGTCAACAACATCCGTGGCATCCTCAAGACTTGCGCGGTGAAGGCGCCCGGGTTTGGCGACCGCCGCAAAGCCATGCTCGAGGACATTGCCATCCTCACGGGCGGCACGGTCATCGCCGAGGAGCTCGGGTTGAAGCTGGAGAATGCCTCGCTCAAGGATCTCGGCCGCGCCAAGCGCGTCGAAATCGCCAAGGAAGACACCACCCTCATCGACGGGGCCGGGGAAAAGAAGTCGATCGAGGCCCGGGTAAAGCAAATCCGCGTCCAGATCGACGAGGCAACGTCCGACTACGACAAGGAGAAGCTGCAGGAGCGCGTGGCGAAGCTCGCTGGCGGGGTCGCAGTGATCAAGGTCGGTGCTGCCACTGAAGTCGAGATGAAGGAGAAAAAGGCCCGCGTGGAAGACGCATTGCATGCGACCCGTGCGGCAGTCGAGGAAGGCATCGTCGCCGGCGGTGGCGTGGCCTATCTTCGTGCCCGCGCCAATCTCAATGGCCGCGTGAAGGGCGACAATCCCGATCAGGAAGCCGGAATCAAGATCGTGCTGCGCGCCCTCGAAGAGCCGATGCGCCAGATCGTCGCCAACACGGGAGATGAACCATCGGTCGTCGTCAACAAGGTCGCTGAGGGCAAGGGCAACTACGGTTTCAATGCCCAGACCAGTCAGTATGGCGACCTGGTTGAGATGGGTGTCGTCGATCCGACCAAGGTGGCGCGCTTCGCTCTGCAAAACGCGTCGTCGGTCGCGAGCCTGATGCTGACCACCGAAGCCATGATTGCCGAATCGCCCAAGGAAGAGAAGCAGATGGGCGGTGGCGGCGGTATGGGTGGCATGGGCGGCATGGGTGACATGGATATGTGACGATTTCGTCCGAGAGCGGCCCGGCAAAGCGCGGGTCGCGATCGGAAACCAATCGTCATCCCCGCGAAGGCGGGGATCGCAATTTCGGCGAGGCCCCGCACTGCGGGGCCTCGTTTTTGGCGCGATGCCCACGCCATAAGATTTGCTCGTGAGCGGCGAATTGACACGACGCTCAGCATCGCGACGCGAAATGCATTAGACTACGCGCGACCGTGGCAGCCGACGGTGCCGCGCCGGTCGGCACGCTGACGGGGAATGGCAACGCACAGCAAGCAGGGCCGCTTAGAGGAGGCCGGTCGATGACGTCCGGAATGCTTTTCGCGCTGGCGATCAGCGCGCTGGTCGTTGCCGTGCTCGTAGGTCTGATGCGGCGCCAGCGGAGCTCCGCCTCGAAGAATGTATCGGCAGAAGGCCCGGTCACCGCCGCCCAGTGGACGGAAGGCGAGACGACGCGGCTGCTGTCGAGCGCCGAGCTTCCCGGCCTCTATCTCCTGCGGCCGCGTTTCCTGTCCAAGGCCGAAAACGTCGTCTACCTGCTTCTCAAAGCGGCTTTTCCGCGCCACGAGATATTTGCCCGGGTAAGGCTCGCCGATGTCCTGCAGGTGAAGATCGGACCCCAGGGAATGGAGCGCTTGCGCGCCTTTCGAAAGATCGCCAATCAGCACGTGGGCTTTGTCGTGTGCGATCGGGACATGACCATTGTCGCCATTGTCGATTCGCGAGAGCCGGAGCAGGTGCAGAATCCTCGCGACCAAAAGCTGGAGATCATCAAACAGCGATGCTTGCAGGCGGCGCAGGTGAAGTACCTTTGCGTCTATCCGCCGACGCTCCCGCGCTATCGCGAACTGCGCGAGCAGATTTTGGGGCCGGCAGCGGAACTCGTCTGACGCGTGGGCCCCGGATGCGCCGCTCGCCCGCGGCGCGTGGGAGTGAGTCGAGGGCTTCGCAGCGTGAGCCACGTTCCAGCAACGATGAGCGTTCCTCCTCCAAGAGTGTTGATTCCAATCGACTCATCGAGGAAGAGAAAGCCCCAAAGAACGCCAAACAACGGGATGAGGAAGGTGACGGTTAATGCTTTCGTTGGTCCGATTGTTGCAATGAGCCGAAAATAGAGAAGGTAGGCAAGCGCGGTCGATGCCAGCGCCAGCGCGACCACGTTGGCAACAACCAGGGGTGTAACCGCACCTTGCGGCGGAGCCAGTGGTACCGCCGGCGCGAGCACGATCGCGGCGGCTAGTTGGCTGTAGAGCGCGATCGCAAAACTCGGCGTTTTCGCCATCCTCACTCGGACATAAACGCTGGCCACTGCGTAGCACAAGGCGGCCGAGAGGCAGGCGAGCACCGCGACAAGAGTATGCCCAGCGGGCGGCTGCGACTGCCATCCCACCAGCAGCGCGACACCGCCGATTCCCAGAAACATGCCGGCCAGTTTGCTTGGAGTGAGTCTGTCGCGGAGCCATATCGCGGCCACAATCGCGCTGAAGAATGGGCTGGTCGCGTTGAGAATCGCCGCCATCGATGCACTGACATACTGCTCGGCAAAACAGAACAGCGCGAAGGGCAGTGCCGAGTTGATCAAGCCGACAACTGCATAGTCGCCCCAGCGCTGCCGCAGCGAGGGGAGGTTTCCGCGGGCGAGCGCGATTATTAGCAGGGCAGCGAAAGCCAATGCGACGCGGCTCTCGGCAAGTCAGACCGGACCGAGCACCGGAGCCGCTACGCGCATGAAGGCGAACGATCCTCCCCATAGCGCCGCCAGTGCCGCAAGGCGTGCGACATCGGCCGCTGCCATGGTTTCAGGCCGTTGCTGCCATTGCGGGAGGAATCACCGACAACGCGAGCTGTCCCTTGGCGAGCGTAAACCTGCGCTCGTGTTCGAGCAGCCAGGCTTTTCGCCAGAGGCCGCCGCCGTAGCCGGTCAGCGTCCCATCGGCGCCGATCACGCGATGGCACGCGACAATGATGGCGAGCTTGTTGTCGCCATTGGCTCGGCCAACGGCGCGCACGGCACTTGGCTTGCCGACCCGCATCGCGATTTCGGCGTAACTGCGCGTCGCTCCCGGTGGAATCTCACGCAGCGCTTCCCACACCGCGCGCTGGAACGGCGAGCCCTCGAGCTTGATCGGCGTCTTGAAGAAGAGAGAACGGCCGGCAAAATATTCGGCGATCTCGTTGCCGATCTGGTCGAGATGTGGATGTTCTCCGGGAACAATGTGCTGCGGCATGCGTCGCCGCAACAGTTGCAATTCCCTCTCCAGACCGCGGCGGTCGATGAACTCGAGCAACTGCAGGCCCTCGTCGTTGGCGAGTGCCAACAGAGCTCCCAGCGGCGATTCGAACCAGCGCGCATAGAGGCAATCCACGTTGCGCGCGTGACTCGGAGGCGTACCGAAGATGCGCGCGAACGCCTCGCGAAAACCGCTGCCGGATTCAAAGCCGTGGTCGAGCTGTAAATCGATCATGCTCTTTCCCTCTCGGATGCCGTTCAATGCCATGCCCATCCGTCTCGCGCGGTGGTATGCCTGGAAACTCATGCCGCAGTAGCGCTGGAACGCACGCCGCGCGCTCGATGGATCGATGCCCATCCGCGCCAGGTCGGCATCGCGCAAGCGGCCCGAGGGATCGGCCTCGACCGCAGCGAGCAATTGTTCGACCACTCGCGGCGATGCACGACTGCGCTCGAGAGGACGGCAGCGCAGGCAGGGACGATAACCGGCGTAGAGGGCATCGTGCGGCGTCGCGAAGAACTCGACGTTTTCTCGCCTGGGCGTGCGCGCGCTGCATACCGATCGGCAGAAAATCCCGGTGGTCCGGACCGCGACATAGAAAAGGCCATCAAAAGCCACATCGCGCTCGGTGAGGGCGCGGTACATTACTTGAGGCGAAGGAAGGGTCGTCATGGCAAGCAATCCGTGAATCGAGAGCCGATTATAGATAGCGCTCGATAGACACGCCGTCGAAATTCAGGCATCGAATTCGACCGTTGCGCCGGTGAGCCGTTCGGCGCCAACTTCTGCAGCCCTGCTTTTGGACGGCGATTGCGGCCGATCCTGCTGCGACCTTCTAGCGCATGAAGTTGTTGTAGGCCCAGAGCAGTATCAGCGCGCCGAGGATCGACAGGACCCATCCGGCGGGATGAAATTTGCCGTCCGGCGACTTCCAGATCAGGCTGCTGAGAAGACCGCCCACGATCGATCCCCCGATACCTAGCGCCGTGGTGAGCCAGAAACCCAGCTTGTCGGCGCCCGGCATGATTGCACGCGCAATCAAACCTACGATGAAACCGACGATAATGATGCCGATGATTCCGAAGATACCCATGGCGTGGCTCCTCTGCGGTAATTTTTTGCCGACGGGTTAGCGTCGCAGCGGCTGAAGGCGAGGAACTTCCTTCGTGAGCGGCATGCTAGCACAGAGAAACAGTTCCCCGGCGTAAGCGATCATGCGCTATAGCGACTAAGCTTTCGTACGGCCGAGAATATTCATGACGACGGTTTCGCGATGGGGCAGGACGATGATCGCAATCGGTGCGCTGGCACTTCTCGCGCCACACGCCCATGCCGATTGCCGCGCCAAGAGCCCCGCGCATTCAGTCGCGCTCATGGAACTCTATACATCCGAAGGGTGCGACAGCTGTCCACCCGCCGACCGATGGTTGTCCGCACTGAACTCTCGCGGCGATTCGGTGGTGGCCATCGGCCTGCATGTTGATTACTGGGACCGGCTGGGGTGGAAGGATCGCTTCGCGTCGGCTGCCTTTACCGAGCGGCAGTATGAACAGATGCGCCGCCAGCACAGTAGCTTCGTCTATACGCCGCAAATTCTGCTGCAGGGACGCGATTACTCTCAGTGGCGGACGGGCGCCGATCCCGCGACGGCCATCGCGGCAATCAACAAGCGGCCCTCCCGCGCCGCGATCGAGTTGGCCGCGCAGACTCAAGGCGAGGAAGCCAGTGTCGACATCGACGTCAGCGTCCCGGATTCGCGCGACAGGGCCTGGGCGAAGGTCGCGGTTGCATTGGTGCAGGATCGCCTTGTAAGCGAAGTCAAGGCCGGTGAGAACGCCGGCAAGCGCCTCGCCCACGACCGCGTTGTTCGGCAATGGCGGGCCGGCGTTCCGCTGCGCTCGGACGGCGAACTGCAGGAACGGTTCTCGCTCACGCTTCCGACCGAAACGGGTCCCTTGACCATTGTGGCGTTTGTCGAGGATAGCGCCAGCGGCGAGGTGCTGCAGGCTTTCGCGCTGCCGCTCTGCGGCCGTCCCTGAGCCGCGGGGCGCGTCTGGCGCCCGCTTTTCTTGCTAGACTGCCCTTGGTGGCGGCAGGAGGAGCCGATGCGCATTCTGATCGCTGAAGACGACCCGGTCCTTGCGGACGGTCTGCGGCGCACGCTGCGTCAATCGGGCTATGCGGTCGATTGGGCCAAGAATGGCGGAGAAGCCGATGCAGCGCTTGGCGCGAACCATTTCGATCTGCTGATCCTGGATGTCACCTTGCCCAAGCTCTCGGGGCTGGAGGTGCTGAAACGCCTGCGCGCCCGGAATTCGCGCGTGCCGGTATTGATGCTCACCGCTCTCGACAGTGTCACCGACCGTGTTCGAGGCCTCGACGCCGGCGCCGACGATTATCTCGCCAAGCCGTTTCAGCTCGCCGAGCTTGAGGCTCGCGCGCGGGCACTTACGCGGCGCGGCATGTCAGGGTCTTCCACCGTCATCAAGCATGGACGGCTCACTTTCGATCAAGTCGGACGTGTCGCCGAACTTTGCGATGAGCGGCTCGAGCTCTCGGCGCGCGAGCTGAGTCTCCTGGAGCTGTTCCTGCAACGTCCGGGGCGGCTGGTGT
The DNA here is from genome assembly GCA_005882995.1 of Betaproteobacteria bacterium. Lineage (GTDB taxonomy): Bacteria > Pseudomonadota > Gammaproteobacteria > Burkholderiales > Casimicrobiaceae > PALSA-1003. Next base: position 23,156 of record VBCY01000307.1, on the reverse strand, counting down.
GCAAGGATCAGCTCGTCGAACATCTGTGCGAGTGGGGCGAGGAGGTCAGCGCCAACGCGATCGAAGTCTATGTGCACCGCTTGCGCAAGAAGCTCTCGCCCGGCGGCATCCGCATCTCTACGGTGCGCGGCGTCGGTTACTGCCTGGAAGCCGCCGCGGAGCAGTAATCCTGCGCGACCCTCGCGTTTGCGCCCATAGCGTTAACAGGCCCTAGTTCAACGATGCCGGCACGCGCACGACGTGCACGCTGCAGTGCGCGTTGGCGGTGACGCCCGACGCGACCGAGCGCCACCATGCGAGACCGCGCTGCGCAGGGTGGGGGGCGCCGAGAATGATGAGGTCGACATTGTTCCGGCGCGCAAATTCGAGGAGTGCGTTTTCCGGGTTCGCCGATTCGAGCACGTGCAGCGACAGGCGTCGCAGCGGTAGCTGCAGCGGTTCTACCCAGTGGCGCAAACGCACCAGGTGATCGAGATATGCACCGGAAGCGCTCTCGCTGCCCGGCCCCTCTGCGACCACCGATCGCCGAATAACGGATACGCAGATAAGGCGGAATTCGGACGATAGCGACAACACTTGTGCCGTCGTGCGCTGCAGCGCGGGCTGTCTCTGATCGTCCGGATTCGCGGTGTCAACGGCGACCATGACGACGGGCGTGGCGCTCACCTGAGACTTCGGCAGGCGGCGAGGTGCAGGATGTCGGGCGCGCGAGCGCCACCAGCGTCGGGTTTGCTCGACGACGCCAGCCTGCGTCGATTTGGCCGCCCGCGCGGTAATCGCGACCTGACCAGGATTGCGTAGATCGAATGCCACGAGCGCCGCGGACTGATAGCGGTCGTCGGCGTCGGGCTCGAGGCAACGCAAAATGATTTCCTGCAGCCAAGGGGGCACGGCGGGAGAGCGTACGCGCGGCGGAACTGGATCGAGCCAGAGCCTGTCGCGCAATCCCGCCATGGTCGAAGGCACGCCGAACGGCAGCTCTCCTGTGGTCATTTCATAGAGCATCGCCCCCAACGCGAAAATGTCGCTGCGCGGATCCGAGCGGGTGCCGAGAACCTGCTCCGGCGATATGTAGGGAGCGGATCCCGCCGCAAAGCGGTGCTCTTCCGCGAGCAAATCCGGGAAGTGCGCGTGATAGGCAAGACCGAAGTCGATGAGTACGACATCGCCATCGGCCTTGATGATGACGTTGTCCGGCTTGAGATCGAGATGAACAGCGTCTTGAAGATGCAGGCTGTGCACCGCATCGGAGATTGCGGCCCCGATCGAAGCCACATCGTCGGGCGCAAGCGGACCACGCTTGATCACTTGCTCCAGACTTTCGCCGTCGACCCACTCGGTGACAAGGTACGGCGTCTTCGCCAGGTTTCCCATGGCAACGAATCGGGGAACATGCGGTCCCGAGAGCGCGGGCAGCACCATCGCTTCGGTCTCGTAGCCGATGAGCCCTTCGCCGGACTCGCCGGGACCGATTCGCGGCACTTTCATGATCATCGGGAATGCGCTGTCGCGGCCATCGACGCGATAGATGTACCCCATGGCACCTGAATGAATCCGCTCGCCGATGAGAAAGCCGTCCAGCTCGCCGCCCGCGTAACGGTCGGAGCCGGGGACGCTCATGGGTGTGTCCCCACGCTTGCCTTTGGCGCCGTGCGTCTTCGGGACCGCCCGCCTGCGCTCATATGCCCTTCTCGACCCGGTATGCGATCGAAAGCGGCAGTCCTGCGTCGCGGATCTTGCGCGCAGCGGCAACATGATCGTAGGCAACCCGGCGAAACGTAATTCGTTCGCGGTCCGTGTCGAACTGGGCGTAAGCGGCCGCTGGATTGTTGTCCCGCGGCTGTCCCACCGAACCCACGATCGCGAGCCAACGCCGATGGCGGCCGATCGGAACCGGCGTACCCGGGACCGGCCTGAAGGCCATGGTCTTTCCGCCTGCGCCCTGAAAGTAGAGCTCCTGATCATGGACGTGCCCGCAAAAGGTGTAGGTCACCTGCGCTGCGTCGATGCAGCGCCGCGCCGCGGCGGCGCTGTCAATGTAATCCCAACGCTCGGGCGCCGCCGCCGATGCGTGCACGAAGCAGAAGTCCTGTTCGCGTACGCAAAGAGGCAGTGAAGCGAGAAAATCCTTGCCCTCGTCGCTGAGCGAATCGCGCGTCCAGTTGATGACCGCCCGCACGGAGTCGTTCATGTATCGCGGCGTTTTTTCAACGGCCTCGTCGTGGTTGCCCTTGATGACCACGGCGCCTTTGGCGGCGTAGCACGCGACGGTGTCGATGACCGCCTGGGGATCAGCGCCGTAGCCCACCAGGTCGCCCAGGAACGCGTAGCGGCCGACGCCGGCTTCGCGCGCATGCTTAAGACAAGCGCTGAGCGCCTCGATATTGGCGTGAACGTCGGAAAGCAATGCGATGATCAACGCGGATCCATCCATCGTCGCAGGCGCGGTCGATGAACACTCTAGCGCATCGGCGCCTGCGCTCCAATGCGCGATTGCAGAGCTTTCGGCGGCGCAGTGCCGGGTGGTACATTGGCCCCTCGGCGTGAAGGCGTGGCCTTCGTACCCTCGAAATCGTGCGCGTGCATTGGCAATGAAGCTGGCACTGTTCGCGGACATCCACAGCAATCTGGAGGCGATCACCACCTGTCTCTCCCACGCCAAGGCGCTGGGCGCGGATCGTTTCGCGTTCCTTGGCGACCTCGTGGGCTATGGAGCCGATCCGGTGGCGGTGCTGGACTTGATCGAGGAGCACGCTGCAGACGGAGCGGTGGTCGTGCTGGGCAACCACGATGCAGCGGCTCTCGGTCGTCCCGACGACACGTTGAGTTCGCACGCACGGCTCACCATCGTCTGGACACAGGCTCAGCTCGGCGAGAAGCAGCGCGCCTTTCTTGCCGGCTTGCCGCTGTCCGTCCCCGACGACGACATGGAAGCCGAAGACAGCATTCGAGCTGCGAATACGAGTTATATCTTTTGCGGGCACGTGCACGAGCAGAAGCTCTTCTACATGGGTGCAGACGGACATCCGTTGCCTTTTCGCCCGGTCCCGGGGACTCCGATTCCCACGGGTAAGCATCGCCAGTGGCTCGCCATCGTCGGCTCGGCGGGTCAGCCCCGTGACCGCAACAATAAGGCCTGTTACGCGCTTGCCGACCTCGAGCGCTCGCGGCTTACATTTTTTCGTATCCCTTACGATTTCGCGCTTGCGGCGCACAAGGTTCGATCGGCTGGCCTCCCGGAGCGCATTGCTCTGCGGCTCGAGCGAGGCGCTTGAATGCAGGCGTTCGTTCCCGGTAGCGAGGTCGACGGCTTCAGGCTGGGCGAGGTGATCCATATAGGTAGCATGGCGACGATCTACCGTTTGACCGGTAGCGATGGACCGCTTCCGCTGGTGATGAAGATTCCCCGCCTCGGTCCGGGCGAGCGGGCGGTCAATGTCATTGCATTCGAACAGTGTCGGATGGTCTTGGGCGCTCTTCCGCAGAGTCCGCATCATCCCACCCTGGTGACCTTTGGCGACGTCGAGACCACGCCTTACCTCGTCATGGAGTACATCGACGGCGTTCGGCTCGATGGTTGGGTTCATGAGGCGCCGGTCGGCGCGGATGAGATCGCGCGCCTGGGTTCGGCGCTCGCGCTCTCCCTTCACGATCTGCATCGCCAAGGTGTGGCGCATCTCGATCTCAAGCCAACCAACGTGCTGTACCGGACGACTGGTGAAGCGGTGCTCGTCGACTTTGGGCTCGCCCATCATGGCTATTACCCCGACTTGCTGGCCGAAGAGCTTCGTTATCCGGTTGGCAACTGGGTATATATGGCTCCCGAACAGGTCGTCGGTATCCGCTGTGATCCGCGCAGCGACATCTACGCATTGGGGGCCATGCTCTATCAGCTCGCTACGGGCCGTTTGCCCTTCGGCAATCCAGAAACGAAGGCGCAATTGCGCCAGCGGCTCTATCGTGAACCGATACCGCCGCGATCGGTCTTTCCCGAGACGCCAGATTGGCTACAGGAGATCATCCTGCATTGTCTCGAAATCGACGCACGCAATCGCTATGCCTCTGCCGCCGAGGTGGCCTTTGATCTTGCGAATCCTTCTCAAGTAACGTTGACCGAGCGCGCGTCGCGGGGGCGCCGCTCCAAACTTGCGATGCTGGCCCGCCGCTGGTTGCGCTCGAGAAACTTTGAGCCGGCGCCCTGTCCTCCCGCTTCCGACCACACCGGTCCGGCGCCCATCATCCTGGTCGCGATTGCTCCCGGGCAAGTCGAAGACGCGCTTTTCGAAGCGCTGCAGGACGCGGCGCGCCGCTTGATCGCTGCGGACGATCGCTGCCGGATCGCTTGCGTGACCGCAGTCCCGCCCGCGGCTACGCTGGGCGGCCGGCGGTACGAGGAAACCGCCACCGGCCGGCATATCAAGCATCTGGTCAATCTGCGCCGCTGGGCCAAACCGTTGCAGCTCGCCGAGGAACGCGTGACGTACCATGTCCTCGAGTCGGACAAGCCCGTGGCAGCGCTGGTGGACTACGCTACCATGAATGACGTCGATCACGTGCTGATGGGCGGTCCCAAGGCGGGCGCACCGGCGCGGCTGTTTCCCGGCGTGTCGGCGCAGGTCGCATCGCTCGCACCGTGCAGCGTTACCGTCGTGCGCTCGCGTGCGGGGAATTGACTCCATTGCCAGGAAAACCACGATGAATGAACTCGAAAGCAAGAGCGCGCGCTTTGTGGCGCTGTGCATGCTCGGAATGGTGTTGTTCAACTACCCGTTCCTGGCGCTTTTCAATGTTACCGGCTCACTGTTCGGGGTTCCGGCGCTCTACGCGTATCTGTTCATTGCCTGGGCGGCGCTGATCACGCTCATGGCGCTGGTCGCTGAATCGGGCCATTAGCGGACGCGGCATGCTGCACGAAACGACGATTGTTCTCATCTCGTTCCTGTATCTGGGAGTGCTGTTCGCGATCGCCTACTATGCCGACGAGCGCGCCGATGCCGGGCGCTCTGTCATTGCAAGTCCCTACGTCTACAGTCTTTCGCTCGCGGTCTACGCGACGGCGTGGACGTTTTACGGCAGTGTGGGCCGTGCCGCGAGCGACGGCGTCGGTTTCCTGCCGATCTATGTCGGCCCGACGCTGATGATCGCGCTGTGGTGGGTCGTCCTTCGCAAGATCCTGCGAATTTCGAAGCAGAACCGCATCACCTCACTGGCCGACTTCATCGCTTCACGCTATGGCAAGAGCGCGCTGCTCGGCGGCCTTGTCACCGTGATCGCGGTGATCGGCATCCTTCCTTACATCTCGCTACAGCTCAAGGCCGTGTCGAGCAGCTTTACCATTCTTGTTCAATACCCCGAGATCGCAATGCCGGCGACCATCGGTGCGACGTCGATCCGACAGGACACGGCGTTGTGGGTTGCGCTGATCCTCGCCGCCTTCACCATCGCCTTCGGAACGCGTCATCTCGACGCCGCCGAGCACCATCAGGGCATGGTCGCAGCAATCGCCTTCGAATCGCTGGTGAAGTTGCTTGCTTTTCTCGCGGTCGGCGTATTCGTCACATTTGGCATCTACAACGGCTTCGGTGACCTGTTCGCGCACGCTGCAGCGCAGCCGAAGATGAGCGCCATGTTCGCGCCGCTGGAAGGCGTCGCTGGAGGCTACGCGAACTGGGTCTGGCTCACGATCCTGTCGATGATGGCGATCATGTTCCTGCCGCGCCAGTTCCAGGTCGCCGTGATCGAAAACGTCGATGAAAAACACGTCAACAAGGCGATCTGGCTTTTCCCGGTCTACATGCTCGCGATCAACGTGTTCGTTTTGCCGATTGCCTTTGGCGGCCTGCTGCGATTCCCCGATGGCAGCGTCGATGCCGACACCTTCGTGCTCACCTTGCCGATGGCCGAGAAGCAGGAGTTGCTTGCCTTGCTTGTGTTCATCGGGGGCCTGTCGGCGGCAACGGGGATGGTGATCGTCGGCTTCGCCGGCTGCGACTCAATGAACGCCGCGACTTGACAGGGCTGCTGCTGGGCATCCGCCGTGGCGCCATCGTGCTGATACTTCTGCTGGGCTACATCTATTTCAAGCTGGCCGGCGAAGCCTACGCGCTGGTTTCGATCGGACTCATCTCATTCGCTGCCGTTGCGCAATTCGCTCCTGCGATATTCGGCGGCATATTCTGGAAAGGTGGCACGCGTAGCGGCGCGCTTTGCGGTCTTCTCGCCGGCTTCGCAGTCTGGCTCTATACCTTGCTGTTGCCCGCGCTGGCTCGCTCGGGCTGGCTTCCTATCGGCCTGCTCGACCGAGGACCTTTCGGCATCGAGCTCTTGAAGCCTCTGCAATTGTTTGGTCTTGCCGGGCTCGATCAGATCAGCCACGCCATGATCTGGAGCATGATTGCCAACGTGGGCGCCTACGTCGCCGGGTCGCTCCTGGTGTCTCCAAGCGCTGACGAGCACCGTCAGGCCAGTCTGTTCGTCGATGTATTTCGTCACACCGGTGGACCGGGCGGAGCGAGATTCTGGCGCGGGACCGCTTCCGTGCCCGATCTCTACTCGGTGCTCGCGCGCTTTCTTGGAACAGGCACGGCAGACGGCGTCTTTCACGGGTATGCGGCCGCCCGGGGCTTGCGATGGCCAACCGACACACTCGTCGCCGATGCCGAGCTTGTGCACCAAGTCGAAGTCTAGCTCGCCGGGGCCATCGGTGCCGCATCGGCACGCATCATGGTCGGTTGGGTGGTGAAGGAAGAGGCCGTGAGCATCGAGGAAGTTCGGGAAATACTCGACGAGGCGTCGCAGGTCGTCGTTTACAGTCACAGGCTTCAGCAGAAGTCACGCGAGCTGGAAGCGGCCACCGCGGAGCTGCGCCAGGCGAACGAACGGCTTACCGAGCTGGACAGGCTCAAGGACGACTTCGTGTCTACCGTGACGCATGAGCTACGCACACCGCTCACGTCGATTCGCGCATTCACGGAGATCCTCCTGGAGGACCCGGAGGTGGAAGCGGAGCAGCGCAGGAAGTTCCTCGGCATCATCACCAAGGAAGCCGAGCGCCTTACGCGTCTGATCAACCAGGTCCTCGACTTGTCGAAGATCGAATCCGGCAAGGCGGACTGGGTCGCAACGCAGGTGGATATGAAAGAGGTGATCTCCGACACGGTCGCCGCGATGGAGCAGCTGTTCAAGGAGAAAAACATCGAAGTTGAGGCGAGACTTCCCGAACGAGTATCGAGCGTGACGGTCGATCTCGACCGCATGATCCAGGTGATGCTCAATCTGTTGTCCAATGCGGTGAAGTTCTGCGATGGATTGAACGGCAGGGTCGAAATCGCTCTCTCGGAGCGCGACGGCAGCCTTCGCGTCGATGTCTGCGACAATGGTCGCGGCATTGGCGCGGAGAATCACGAAGCCATTTTCAGCAAGTTCCATCAAGTGGGAAATACCCTGACCGATAAGCCGCACGGCAGTGGTCTGGGATTGCATATCAGCCGCCAGATCGTCGAGCATTTCGGCGGAAGGATGTGGGTAGAGAGCAGTCTCGGGAGCGGTGCCCGCTTTTCATTTACGCTTCCGACTGGATCCCAGACATGACCAAGAAAATTCTGGTCGCCGACGACGAGCCGAGCATTGTGGCGGCAGTCGAGTACCTCCTGCAGCGCGACGGTTACGAAGTGCACATCGCCCGCAATGGGCAAGAGGCGCTCGATCTGGTCGAGTCGCAGGTTCCGGATCTGGTGCTGCTCGATGTGATGATGCCTTTGAAGAGCGGCTATGAGGTATGTACACGAATTCGCGAGCGTGCCGAGTGGAACCACATCAAAGTCATCATGCTTTCCGCGAAGGGGCGTGACGCGGAGGTCATCCGCGGCCTTTCGTTGGGCGCCGACGTGTACATCACGAAGCCTTTTTCGACGCGTGATCTGATGATGAGGATCAAGGGGCTGCTCGACCCGCCCACAGCATCGAGGGCGCCGTGAGACGTATTTTCCAGGCGCGCTCCCGGCAGCCCACTACCATGGTGCACTGCAATATCGCCCGCGAACGGCAGCGTCGTGTAAGCTCCACGTAAGCGTTGGCTGGGATACTATGGGCCCGGCTTTAGGGGTATAGGCGTTGGTGTTTGGCGGCGGGGAGGGGTGAACCCGGCGCGATCGCCAAACGCATCGTTGAAGAACCGACTTGAGGAGGTAACGATGGCGGATGTCAAAACAAGCAAGGGGCTCATGGCGGAGGAGTCGATCAAGAGCATCGGAACTGAAGAGAGGAAGGTGATCTTTGCCTCCTCGCTGGGCACGGTGTTCGAGTGGTACGACTTCTATCTCTACGCAACGCTTGCGCCGTTCTTCGCGGCGCTGTTCTTCCCATCGGGCAATGACACTGCGGCGCTGCTTTCGGCGTTCGCGACCTACGCGGCCGGCTTCCTCGTGCGGCCCTTCGGTGCCATCGTCTTCGGCCGGATCGGCGATCTCGTCGGACGCAAGTACACGTTCCTGGTCACGATCATCTTCATGGGAGCTTCGACCTTCCTGGTCGGCCTCTTGCCGACGTTCAAGACCATAGGCTGGGCGGCTCCGGTGCTGCTGGTGACGCTGCGGCTGGTGCAGGGTCTCGCGCTGGGCGGGGAATACGGTGGAGCGGCGACCTACGTGGCCGAGCACGCACCGCACGGCAAGCGGGGCTACGACACGAGCTGGATCCAGACGACTGCGACTCTCGGCTTTTTCCTGGCGTTGGCCGTGATCGGCGGCGCCCGCCTATGGATGGACGCCAAGGTCTTCGCGGACTGGGGCTGGCGGATACCGTTCTGGGTGTCGCTCATCCTGCTCGTGTTCTCGGTTTACATCCGGCTCAAGCTGCACGAGTCGCCGATATTCCAGAAGATGAAGTCGGAGGGCAAAGGGTCGAAGTCCCCGCTCACCGACAGCTTCTTCAAGTACCCGAACAACAAGTACGTGCTGCTGGCGCTGCTCGGCGCGACCGCGGGGCAGGGTGTGGTGTGGTACACGGGGCAGTTTTACGCCCTGTTCTTCCTCATCATCACGCTCAAGCTGGATTACGTCTCGGCTTACATACTGATCGGCGTCTCGCTGCTGATCGGGACGCCGTTCTTCATTTTCTTCGGCTGGCTCTCCGACAAGATCGGGCGGCTCAAAATCATTCTTGCGGGCTGCCTGATCGCCGCTGTGACTTACTTCCCCCTGTTTCAGGGGCTCACGCACTACGTTAATCCGGCGCTCGAGGAATTCTCGGCGAAAACGCCGATCACAGTTGCTGCGACGGATTGCCAGTTCCACCTGTTTGTCGGACCGTGGAGCAAGTTCTCCGACTGCGACCGCGCTAAGGACTTTCTCACCAAGCAGGGGCTGTCGTTCAAGTCGGTGCCTGCGGAGTCCGGCATTCCGGTAGTCACCACGATCGGCAGCACCCGTATCGAAGGCTGGGACCAGAAAAAGCTCGAGGATACGCTGAAGGCCGCGGGCTACAAGAGCGGCGCCGACAAGAGTCAGCTCAACTGGTTCATGACCGAGCTGATCCTGGTCATCATGGTGATCTACGTGACGATGGTTTACGGACCGATTGCTGCGTTCCTGGTGGAGCTTTTCCCCACCAAGATCCGCTACACATCGATGTCGCTGCCTTATCACATCGGCAATGGCTGGTTCGGTGGGATGCTGCCGCTGACCGCAACCGCAATGGTTGCGGCGACCGGAGACATCTATTACGGCCTGTGGTATCCGATCGTGGTTTCGATCATGACGCTCGTCATCGGCGCGATATTCCTCACCGAGACCAAGAACCGGGATATCCGTACCTACGACCACAGCCTGCTTCCCTAAAGCTTTCGGCGGGTGCGACACCCGCCCCCCACTTCAAGGCCCGCTCAACGCGGGCCTTTTTTCTGTTGTGCCTCGCCCCAGCTTGATGTCGCCGTTTGACACTATGGCGCGGGTTATACTCGCCGCGCCACCGGCGGAGAACATGAGTGATGAGAAAAACGATCCGCGATTGGATACGCAAGCTTGGCCCCGGGCTCATCACCGGAGCAGCCGACGACGATCCGTCCGGCATCGCCACCTATTCCCAAGCCGGTGCCCAGTTCGGCTTCCTCACCCTCTGGACGGTCGTCTTCACCTATCCGTTGATGGTGGGCATCCAGCTCGTGAGCGCCCGTATCGGCCGCGTGACGGGCCATGGGCTCGCTTCCAACATCGGACGACAGTTCCCGCGCAGCGTGCTCTATGCCATCGTCGGCCTGCTGGTCGTCGCCAATACGATCAACATCGCGGCCGACATCGCCGCGATGGGCGATGCGCTGCATCTCGTCGTGGGAGGACCCTCGCACATCTACGGCGTGGTCTTCGGCATCGCCTGCCTGCTGCTGCAGGTGTTCCTTACGTACCAGCGCTACGTGCGCTATCTCAAGTGGCTGACACTGGCACTCTTGTCCTATGTTGCGCTGGTTCTGACCATTCACATTCCCTGGCGCGAGGTGGCCGCCCACTCATTGAGACCGCATTTCGCTTTCACCGGCGAGTATCTCACCGTGGTCGTGGCCGTCTTCGGCACTACCATCAGCCCATATCTTTTCTTCTGGCAGGCATCACACGAAGTCGAAGATTTGAATGCGGATCCTCGTGCTGGTGCGCTTGCGAGCGAGCCGGCCGGTGCTGCGGGGCATTTGCGCCGCATCAAGATCGACACCTACCTCGGCATGGCATTCTCGAACATCGTCGCCTTCTGCATCATTCTTGGAACTGCGGCCACACTCAACGCCGCCGGCATCACCGACATCCAGACCTCGGCGCAGGCAGCTGAGGCGCTACGGCCGCTCGCCGGTCAATTTGCCTTCCTCCTGTTCTCGCTCGGGATCATCGGCACCGGATTGATTGCGGTACCGGTGCTCGCCGGCTCCGCCGCTTATGCCGTTTCCGAAACCTTCGAATGGAAGAGCGGGCTCGACCTCAAGCTGCTCGAAGCACGCGAGTTCTACGCGATGATTGCGCTGGCGACGCTCGGCGGTGTTGCGCTCGATTTTTCGCCCATTAATCCCATCAAGGCGTTGTTCTGGAGCGCGGTGATCAACGGCGTGATAGCGGTTCCGATCATGGTCATACTGATGCTGCTCGCCGATGATCCTGCAGTCATGGGACGCTTTACCGTCACCCGGCGCCTGAAGGCGCTGGGTTGGCTCGCCACTGGAGTCATGACCGCTGCCGTCGCCGGAATGCTTTCGACATGGTAACGGCAGAGCCGCCGCCGGGAAAGTCTAAATCGCCCGCATCGCACTTAGTGGTGCTCTCCGACCCTGACGATCTTCATCGCATTGGTACCGCCTGATTTGCCCATCGGCTCACCGATCGTGAGAATGATCAGATCGCCGCGCGCGACCTGGGCCTTGCTGACCAGGAGCTCTTCAGCTGCTCGCAAGACGGCTTCCCGATCGCCGGATTGTTCGAGAAACAGAGGACGCACGTTTCGGTACAACGCCATCCGCCGCTGAGAGGATGTCTCCGGCGTCAACGCGTAGATGGGGCAACCACAGTTATGCCTCGACATCCACAGCGCGGTCGAGCCGGATTGTGTCAGCGAGGCGATCGCCTTGACCCCCAGATGGAAGGCCGTGAAGATCGTGGCCATCGCAATCGATTGATCGATGCGGGTGAAGGTTCGATCGAGAAAGTCGCGATCGAGCACCACCACATCGGATTTTTCGGCTTCGGCGCAGATCTGGCTCATCGTCTCGATGGTCTCGACGGGAAACCGGCCCGCCGCCGTCTCGGCGGATAGCATGACCGCATCGGTTCCATCCAAAACGGCGTTCGCGACGTCCGAGACCTCGGCGCGAGTGGGCACCGGGTTGTGGATCATCGATTCCATCATTTGCGTCGCAGTGATGGTGAGCTTGTTGCGTTCACGCGCAAGACGGATCATCCGCTTCTGCAAACCGGGCACGGCGGCATTGCCGACTTCGACCGCAAGGTCGCCGCGTGCGACCATGATGGCGTCGGAAGCGTCGATGATCTCTTCCAGTGCGGCGATCGCCTCTGCACGCTCGATCTTCGCCACCAGACGCGCACTGCCTCCGGCCGCGCGCAGCAACTGCCGGGCCATGTACATGTCTTCCTTGTTCTTGGGAAACGACACGGCAACGTAGTCGGCATCGATGGCGACCGCGGTTTTCATGTCGTCCATGTCCTTGGCAGTCAGCGCCGGTGCGGTAAGGCCTCCCCCTTGGCGATTGATGCCCTTGTTGTTCGACAGGACGCCACCCACCTCGACGCGAGTATGGATCGCGTTTCCCTGCACCGACTCGACGCGCAACCGAATGAGACCATCATCGAGAAGCAGCACAGCGCCCGGTTCCACATCGTGCGGCAGCTCCTTGTAATCCAGGCCGACCCGATGCTCGTCGCCCAACTCGCAGTCAGCGTCCAGCACGAACGTCTGTCCAGCCTCGAGAGTCACGCCGCCCGAGGAAAATTTGCCGATGCGAATCTTCGGGCCTTGCAGGTCCGCCATGACGGCGACTTCGCGGCCCAGCGCATGTGCCGCATCGCGCACCATGCGCGCTCGTCCCTGATGGTCGGCGGCCGTCCCGTGAGAAAAATTCAGTCGCACTACGTCGACGCCCGCAGCCAGCATGCGCGTAAGCACGTCCGCGGTGCTGCTCGCCGGTCCGAGGGTGGCGACGATCTTGGTGGCTCGATTCATGGATTACAGAGTTAGGATCTGTTAGTAACAGGCCCTACAGATTCGACGGCTGCGTTTCGCTGCAAGCGCTCACTTCTTTGCGGTTGCGGCCCTGTCCTCCAGGATCGCAATCGCGGGAAGTGTCTTGCCCTCCAGAAATTCGAGGAACGCCCCGCCGCCGGTCGAAATGTATCCCATCCGATCGGCAACGCCGTACTTGGCAATCGCCGCCAAGGTGTCTCCGCCACCGGCAATGGAAAACGCCCTGGATGCGGCGATCGCGTGTGCCAGCGCCTTGGTGCCTTCACCGAAAGCGTCGTTTTCGAACACGCCTACCGGACCGTTCCACACGATCGTCGCCGCTCGTGCAATGATTGTTTTCACGCCCAGTACCGTTTCCGGTCCAAGATCGAGAATCATGTCGTCAGGGGCGATGTCTTCGATCGCCTTGAGCGTGCCAGCCGTTGCCGACCGCTCTTTGGCTACGACGGCGTCGACAGGCACCGGAACCTTGCCGGGATAGCGATCGAGAATCGCTTTGGCTTCGGCAACGAGCTCGGGCTCGGCGAGCGACTTGCCAATGCGGCCGCCCGCGGCAAGGATGAAGGTATTCGCAATGCCTCCGCCGACGATCAGCGAGTCGACCCTGGCGGCGAGATGGGTGAGAACGGAGAGCTTGGTGGAAACTTTGGACCCCGCGACGATGGCGATCAATGGCCGTCCGGGATTGGCAAGCGCTTTGCTGAGCGCATCGATCTCGGCGGCAAGCAGCGGCCCTGCGCACGCGAGCTTCGCATAGCGCGCGATTCCATGCGTCGTAGCTTCGGCGCGATGCGCGGTTCCGAATGCGTCGTTGACGTAAACATCGCAAAGCTTCGCCATCGCCTGCGCCAGCGCATCGCTGTCCGCTTTCTCCCCTTTGTTGAAGCGGCAGTTCTCGAGCAGCGCCAGGTCGCCGGACTTGAGCTCCCGGTGCCATGGACCGCCTTCAACCCAGTCACGGATCAGCGGGACATTGCGTGAAAGCAGCTCGCCAAGCCGCGCCGCGATGGGAGCCAGCGAGTCCGATTCGCTGTACTGCCCCTCTTTGGGCCTCCCCAGATGGGAAGTCACCATGACTGCAGCTCCGCGCTCGAGCGCATCTCGCATCCCGCGCAACGAAGCGCGGATGCGAGTGTCGTCCGTGATATTCCCTGCATCATCCTGCGGCACGTTGAGATCGGCGCGGATGAACAGATGTTGGCCATGCACATCAATCTCGGAAAGACGCAGGAAGCTCATTCGTGTCGCGCGTTACCATTCATCGGGCATGCATCGATGCAACCGCGACATCGAGCATCCGGTTGCTGAAGCCCCACTCGTTGTCATACCAGCTCGAGACCTTGACCAATCGGCCTGCGACCTTGGTCAGTGTCGCATCGAATGTGGACGAAGCGGCGTCGTGGTTGAAGTCCATGGACACCAGCGGCGCCTTGCTGTAGTTGAGAATTCCGGCGAGCGGGCCATGCTCCGAGGCTTCCTTCATGATCGCATTGACTTCTTCGACCGTGGTATCGCGTGCGGCGATGAACGACAGATCGACGATGGAAACATTGATCGTCGGCACTCGGATCGCGTAGCCGTCGAGCTTGCCATTGAGCTCCGGCAGCACCAGGCCGACCGCCGCAGCGGCACCTGTCTTGGTGGGTATCATGTTCATTGTCGCGGAGCGGGCGCGACGCAGGTCCTCGTGGTAGACGTCCGTCAGCACCTGGTCGTTGGTGTAGGCGTGCACCGTCGTCATCAGTCCCGAAACGACACCGATCCGATCGTGCAATGGTTTCACCAGCGGAACGAGACAGTTGGTCGTGCACGATGCGTTAGAGATGACGGTGTGTGACGCCTTGAGCGTCTGATGGTTGACGCCGAACACCACCGTGGCATCGACATCTTTTCCTCCGGGTGCGGAAATGATGACCTTCTTCGCGCCGCCCTTGAGATGCGCGGACGCTTTTTCCTTGGTCGTGAACAGTCCCGTGCATTCCATGACCACGTCGACGCCGAGCGATGCCCACGGCAGCTCGGCCGGGTTGCGTTGGGCGAACACCTAGATGCGGTCGCCGCCGACGATCATCGCTTCGCCGTCGACCTCGACCTTGCCGGGGAATTTGCCGTGCACGGTATCGTAACGGGTAAGGTGCGCGTTGGTTTCGGGACTTCCCAAGTCGTTGATCGCCACGAAAGCGAGGTCGTGCTTCTTTGCGCTCTCGTAATGGCTGCGCAGAATGTTGCGACCGATGCGGCCGTAGCCGTTGATGGCGACTTTGATGGTCATTGCTTTTCCTAAAGAGACGATGGAATTTGGAGCACAACGGACAACTTGGCTTTAGCGCGGTCTAATCAGAGCACCCCGCGCACTGCGGCTACTACGTGGTCGACGGTGAACCCGAACCGGTTGAAAAGGACGCCTGCGGGCGCCGAGGCTCCAAAGACGTCGATGCCCACTACCGCGCCATGCCGGTCATCGGCGGCACCGACGTACTTGTGCCAGAAATCGCTCACGCCGGCTTCCACAGCGATCCTTGGCAAAGCTCGAGGAAGGACGCTCTCCCGCCACACGGCGTCCTGGCGGTCGAAAAGGCTGGTACACGGCATGGCGACCACCCGAACCGGAATCCCGGTCTCAGCT
The DNA here is from genome assembly GCA_005882995.1 of Betaproteobacteria bacterium. Lineage (GTDB taxonomy): Bacteria > Pseudomonadota > Gammaproteobacteria > Burkholderiales > Casimicrobiaceae > PALSA-1003. The sequence goes on along the minus strand of VBCY01000307.1, from coordinate 7,798 downwards.
AGCGCTTTCTGTGCACCGAGCGCGAGCGCGACCTCAGAGCCGGTGGCGATGATGACCACTTTTGGGTTGACCGAATCCGAGAGCACGTAGCCGCCGCGCCGGATGGCTTCAACTTGCTCAGAGCTGCGTGGCACAAACGGCACATTTTGTCGTGTCATCAGCAGGCACGTCGGTCCGTCGCGTCGCTCGATCGCCGCGCTCCACGCCACCGCAGACTCTACCGTGTCGCACGGGCGCCAGACGTCGACGTGGGGGATCAATCGCAGGCTGGCAGCGTGCTCGATCGACTGGTGCGTCGGTCCGTCCTCACCCAAGCCGATGGAGTCGTGCGTATACACCAGGATGGAGCGCAGTTGCATCAAGGCCGCCATGCGAATGGCGTTGCGCGCGTAGTCCGAGAAAGTGAGAAAGGTGCCGACATACGGAATGAAGCCGCCGTGTACCGCGAGCCCGCTGGCAATCGAGGTCATCGCGAATTCACGCACGCCGAAATAGATGTAATTGCCAGGCTGCTCCGCGCTCACCGTCTTGCTTCCGGACCAGCGTGTGAGCACCGATCCGGTCAAATCCGCCGATCCGCCTATCAGTTCCGGCAAAGCGGGCGCGAAAGCCTCGATTGCTTGTTGCGAAGCCTTGCGCGTCGCCATCGTCTCCGCCTTGTCGACCTGCTTGGCGATAAGCTCGGCGGAGCGGCGAGCAAATGCGTCAGGCAGCTCACCTGAGATTCGACGCTCGAATTCCCGCGCAAGTTCAGGATGTGCCGCTTTGTAAGCGCTAAAGCGGGCGTTCCAATCGCTTTCAATCAGTGCGCCCCGATCGCGTGCGTTCCATGCCGCGTAAACCTCGGGAGGCACCTCGAAGGCAGGGTAAGGCCAGCCTAGCGTTTCACGGGTAAGTGCGACTTCTTTTTCGCCAAGAGCTTGTCCATGAGCCAGATCGGTGCCAGCCCGGTTGGGCGAGCCCTTGCCGATGATCGTCCGGCAGCAGATGAGCGTGGGGCGGTCCACGCTGGCATGCGCCTGGCGTATCGCTGTGTCGACGGCTTCAACATCGTGTCCGTCTACATTTGCGATGACTCGCCAGCCATAGGCTTCGAAGCGACGCGGCGTATCGTCGGTGAACCAGCCCTTGACTTCACCGTCGATGGATATGCCGTTGTCGTCGTAAAAGCACGTGAGCTTTCCGAGCCGTTGTGTGCCGGCGAACGAACAAGCTTCGTGCGAGATGCCTTCCATCATGCAACCATCGCCGGCAAAAACGTAGGTGCGATGGTCGACGATCGAATGGCCCGGTCGATTGAACTCCGCGGCAAGCAGTCGCTCGGCGAGCGCCATGCCGACGGCGTTGGCAAGCCCCTGTCCCAGCGGCCCGGTCGTGGTTTCGACGCCTGGGGTGACACCTCGCTCGGGATGGCCGGGCGTCATGGAGTCCAGTTGACGGAAGCGGCGAATCTCATCGAGTGGTAGAGCGTAGCCGGTGAGATGTAGAAGCGCATATTGCAGCATTGATCCATGTCCGTTCGACAGGACGAACCGGTCTCGATCAACCCAAAGTGGATTTGCCGGGTTGTGCCGCAGGTGTCGCATCCATAGCGCCACGGCGATCTCGGCCATGCCCATGGGCATCCCCGGATGCCCCGAGTTCGCCGCTTGCACGGCATCCATGGCGAGCGCTCGAATGGAGTTCGCAAGCAGGGTGGTATCGCACCGTGGCGCCGTTGCGGTGGCCTGCGGGCTCGACACGGTCAGCGGTGCAGTCATCGGTCTTGGAAGGGTGGGAAAAGAAAGCCGGGAGACGCTGCTGGCTCCCGAAAGCGTGCGGCAAAGAGCTAAAATTATCGCGCATGGCCGAAATTTGGGCAATAATTGATAGCTTTAACAATCCTGTCACGCTGGAACTTGCGTGGGGAGGGCCATAATGGACGGCATTCATCTGCTCGGGGAATGGTACGGCTGCGTCGCGGACATGCCGGAAATAACGCGCGCCGACGCGCTGCGCACGCTTTGCATGCGTCTTTCAGACGATTCCGGCATGAGTATCGTCGGCGAGAGCTTTCATCAGTTCGCCCCCGCCGGTGTGACAGGAACGGTGCTCCTGGCGGAATCGCATCTAGCCATTCATACGTGGCCGGAGCATGGGTTTGTCACCATCGACGTCTACGTCTGCAACTACACGACCGATAATTCGGCCAAGGCGGAACGGCTGTTTCAGGCGATTCGCGATGCGCTCCGGCCGCAGCGCGCCAAGTTCCAGGCGATCCATCGAGGAGGGATGGATGCCTGAGGATACGGGCAATCACGACCTTGCGCCGGGCGTCCTCACGGAGTACCTGGACGAAGATAGCGGCATTTTTGTGCGCTCCGCGCACCAATTCGAGCGTTTCCGCTCCCCGTACCAATCGGTAGAGGTCCACGACACGCGGCCGTTCGGCAAGCTGTTCCGCCTCGACGGCCACTTCATGACGTCCGAGAAGGACGAGTTCTTCTACCATGAGAACCTAGTCCACGTTGCCGCCATGGCACATCCTGCGCCCGAAAGCGCCCTGATCGTCGGAGGAGGTGACGGCGGTTCGGCGGAAGAGCTGCTCAAGTACCCCACGATGAAGTCGGTGACGCTGGTCGAGATCGACCTCGCGGTCATCGACATCGCGCGCAAGTATTTCGCCGACATCCATCGCGGTGCCCTCTCGGACCCGCGGCTCAAGCTCAGCGTCGAGGATGGGCTTGGATTCGTGCGAGCCACCAACGAGAGCTTCGACCTGATCGTGCTCGATCTGACCGATCCCGGTGGTCCGTCGGAACCGCTGTACGGGTCGGATTTTTACCGCGCCTGTGCAGCGCGCCTCAACCCCAGTGGAGCGATGACGCTGCACGTTGCATCGCCCATCGCGCATCCGGAACGGATTCGCAAGGGCATTGCGAACCTTCGCGCGGCTTTTGCGGTTGTCGTGCCCTATCTGACATCCATTCCGCTCTATGGTGGTCTATGGATGATGGCTTGCGCATCTTCGACGCTGAACCCCTCGTATCTGACCTCGCTCGAAGCCGATCGAAGGATCGCTACGCGACGCATCCGTGACTTGCAGTATTACAACGGCGACGTGCATCGCGCCTCATTCGCGTTACCCAACTTCGTTCGCGAACTCGTCGCGTAGCAGTACCGCGATTCATCGCTCTGATTGGACGAGCGAATCGCGGGATGTGTACGTGCTTCGCTGACGGCCGATTCCGACCAGGCTGACAGCGGCACAATCCGCTCGCGCCGCACGCTCGTTTGCTTTGAACGCACCGTGCGCGAAGAGCATCTAATCGGCAGGGGTTCCCTTGAGGTCTCCGCCGATTGGAGAAGAGACGATCATGATAAGACTTACAGAAGCGATGCGTGACGCCGATTTCGTACAACTGGACGGGATTGTTTTTGCAACTGGCTATTTGCGGATCCCGGACGAATCAACTGTTGCTGAGGATGTCGTCATGGAGCTCAAGCTCGGCGACACCGAACTCGCCTTCACCCTGGAGGAGCTTGAGGAAGCGCAGTACGTCGACGATGGAATGTACCGCCTGAAGTCAGGAGTCATGCTGCGCTTTCTTACCGTCGCGACGCTGCACTGAGATCTTAGCGCCGCGTACTCCACTCGCCGACCCGGGGAGACCGATCCGGGTCGCAGATTCGGCTTCAAGGGAGCCGAATAATCTGTCAGGTCGCGCTCATGGCGACGCAGCGATTCCGACGCGTCAAGCTGTCACCTGAGAGTGGATTCGGCACGCTGCGGCAGCCCATCGATTTGCGATAGACTCTCGAGTTGGCGACTTACTCTCATGCAGCAACACGTTGAGTCGCGGGTGGCGAATCACGCTGCGAAGCGAACCCAGAGAGTTATGGAGCATTCGACGATGAATCGAGGGCGCAGAAAAGCTTTGCAATCAGGCGGCGCGACGCTGCTGGCACTTCTCGCGGCTAACGGTTGGCTGCCATCCGCCCGGGCGCAATCCTGGAATAAGTCGGCATTCGATGCCCATAGCCTCGGTGACACGATGCAGGCTCTGGGCGGCGGCGAACCTGCGCAAAGCAAGGAGATCGCCTTTTTCCAGACGCCGGAGATCGCGGAGAATGGAGCCGTGGTGCCCATCGGGATCAGCAGCAGTCTGCCGAATACCCAAGCGATCGCCATTCTGATCGAAAAGAATCCGAATATGCTGGCAGCGGTGTTCGACATTCTGCCGGGAACGGAGCCGACTATCACGACCCGAGTGAAGATGGCGCAAACGTCGAATGTCTACGCGTTGGTGAAAGCCGACGGAAAGTACTACGTGGCTTCCAAGGAAATCAAAGTAACGTTGGGCGGCTGCGGGGGTTGACATGCCTGATCCGATGAAAATCCGCGCCACCACTGTTGGAGACGAGACAGAGGTCAAGGTGCTGATGAGTCATGAAATGGAAACCGGCCAACGCAAGGATGGCCAGGGAAAGACCATTCCGGCCTGGTTCATCCAGAACGTTTCGGTGACCTGGAATTCGAAGACGGTGCTCTCCGCGCAATGGGGCACCGCGGTCGCAAAGAATCCCTTCGTATCCTTCAGGTTCAAAGGTGGAGCGAAGGGCGACAAGATTACCGTCACTTGGGTCGACAATCGCGCGGAAAAGCGGACCGACGAGTCGATGATTGCATGATCCTTCGTGCGGAGCGGCGTGAGTTGGGTTCCTGCCGAGCGGCGTCACTGATTCTCACTCAGTCAGCGTGCGTGCTGGCGCTTAGCTTTTGCGTGACTGCATGCGCTCTGGCGCAGACGTCGGCCGTGGATGAAATCGCTAAATACAGGGCGGCCCTGCAAGACGGCAACCCTGCCGAGCTATGGGAAGCCCGCGGCGAGGATCTGTGGAAACAGAAACGCGGGCCGAAGCAGGTTTCGCTGGAGGGATGCGATCTTGGCCTGGGACCGGGCATTGTCAAGGGCGCATACACGCGACTCCCGATGTATTTCGCCGACGCCGATAGAGTGATGGACCTGGAGACGCGACTGGTGTGGTGCATGGTAACGCTGCAGGCCTACAACGAGTCGCAAGCGAAAAAGCAGCCTTTCGGTAACGGCGAGCGTAAATCGGACATCGAAGCGCTGGTTGCATTCGTGACGTCGACGTCGCGCGGCATGCCCATGAACGTCGCGCTCAAGCACCCGAAGGAAGTCGAGATGTACCAGGCGGGCGAGAAGATCTTCTCCTACCGCGGCGGACCGCACGACTTTGGCTGTGTCACCTGCCATGCCGACGAAGGCAAACGCATACGGCTGCAGGATCTCCCCAATCTCACCACGCGGGAAGGCGCGCAAAAGGCGTACACAACCTGGCCGGCTTACCGCGTGTCGCAAGGCGAATTGCGAAGCTTTGAGTGGCGGCTCTATGACTGCTTTCGCCAGCAGCGCTTTCCGGAGCTGCTGTTTGGTTCCGATGCGTCGATCGCGTTGACTCTCTATCTCGCGCGCAACGCCAATGGCGCGATCTTCGACGCCCCGGCAATCAAGCGCTGAGCCACGAAGTCGATGAAGAGCCCCCTGATCAGCGCGACAATCATCACCATCGGAGTGAGCGCCTGCGTCACGGCGGCGAGCAATGAAGAGATTAGCAGCAAGGCAGCCGCGATGCTCAAGTCCTCGTTCAAGGCGAACGGGCAGGCCACACTGGATCGTCTCGATCAGGACGCTACGCAGCACCTTTGCAGCGAATTCGCCGGCAAGGCACCGCCACGCGACGTCGCGCAAAAAATTGAAGCGCTCAATCTGGCGACCGTCAAGTATCCGACCGATGGAAATCTGCTCGGCGATTGGAAAAATGGGGAGAAGATTGCGCAGGAGGGACGCGGCAAGCAGTTCTCCGACGATCCCGCCGGCCCGGTTGGCGGTAACTGCTACGCATGCCACCAGCTCTCGCCCCAGGAGCTTTCCTACGGGACGATCGGGCCCAGCTTGTACCAGTTTGGAAAGCTCAGAGGTTACGGGCCCGAGACGCAGCGTTACGCTTACGGGAAGATCTACAATCCGGACGCCTATGCGGCGTGCTCCAACATGCCGAGATTCGGACATAACGGCATTTTGAGCGAGCAGCAGATCAAGGACGTCACCGCGCTGTTGATGGATCCTGCCTCACCCGTCAACCGCTAACGAGAAAGCGCTGAGTGGTTCGGCGAAGCGCCCGTCCGGTGTCGCGCCATCCTCCTCGCCAATGTGAACCGCCGCGAGTTTCTTCACGTGCTCTCCGCCGCCGCAGCGGCCGGATTCGCGCTTGCGGAAGACGAAGCTCGCGCCGAGCAAACAGCTGAAGCGCTGTATTCGATACCGGCCTTCGGCGATGTGCATCTGTTGCACTTGACCGATTGCCACGCGCGGCTGTTGCCGACGTACTTCAGGGAGCCCAACGTCAACCTGGGCGTCGGCAGCGCTGCAGGCAAACCGCCGCATCTCGTCGGTGAGGCGCTGCTCAAGCACTTCGGCATCGCTGCCGGCTCGCGCGAAGCACACGCGCTGACCTACCTCGATTTCGTACAAGCGGCAAAGCTCTACGGAAGCCTCGGCGGCTTCGCGCATATCGCCACGCTCGTCAAGCGCCTAAAGGCGACTCGACCTGATGCGCTCCTGCTGGATGGGGGTGACACGTGGCAAGGGTCTGCCACCGCGCTCTGGACCAAGGGTCAGGACATGGTCGACGCCGCCGGGTTGCTGGGCGTGGACATCATGACTGCGCACTGGGAATTTACATTCGGCCAAGACCGCGTGCGCGAGATCGTCGAGCAGCAACTCAATGGCAAGATCGCCTTCGTCGCACAGAATGTGCGCACCGCAGACTTTGGCGATCCCGTGTTCCCGGGCTACGTGGTGCGCGACATGAATGGCGTGCGCGTTGCCATCATCGGCCAGGCCTTTCCCTACACGCCCATCGCACATCCGCGCTACTTCGTGCCCGACTGGACTTTCGGCATTCGCGAAGAGGACCTGCAAAGAACCATCGATACAGTTCGCGCGGATGGGGCTCGGGTCGTCGTACTGCTGTCGCACAATGGCATGGACGTGGACTTGAAGCTCGCCTCCCGTGTCGCCGGAATCGATGCGATCCTCGGCGGGCATACCCACGACGGCGTGCCTCGCCCCTCGATTGTTGCCAATGCACGTGGCAATACCTTGGTGACCAACGCGGGCTGCAATGGCAAGTTTCTCGCTGTCCTTGACCTCGAAGTGAGGAGCGGAAGCGTCTCCGACTATCGTTATCGCTTGTTGCCGGTGTTCTCGAACCTAATTCCCGAAGATCGGGAGATGGCCGAGCTGATTCGCAGGGCGCGCGCTCCCTTCGTGCAAAAATTATCCGAGCGGCTCGCGATAACCGAGGGCCTCCTTTACCGTCGCGGCAATTTCAATGGCAGCTTCGATCAGCTGCTCCTTGACGGTCTGATGGCCGAAAAAGATGCCGAGATCGCGTTTTCTCCGGGGTTCCGCTGGGGAACCTCGCTGCTTCCAGGCGAAGCGCTCACCTACGAGCGGCTGCTAGACCAGACGGCCATCACCTACCCTTACGTGACAGTGAGCGAGCTATCCGGGGAGACGATCAAAACCGTGCTCGAGGACGTCGCCGACAATCTGTTCAACCCGGACCCTTATTATCAACAGGGCGGCGATATGGTCCGCGTCGGAGGTCTGCGCTACGTCTGCGATCCCTCGGCGAAGGTGGGGCAGCGCATTTCCTCGATGAGCCTCAATGAGAAACCAATCGATGCCGGGCGCAAGTACAAGATTGCAGGATGGGCGCCGGTCAC
>VBCY01000043.1 GCA_005882995.1 Betaproteobacteria bacterium | reverse complement strand
ATTCGACGCGCCACGCCACGATCGAGTATGCAGTGAATCCGACCAAGGTCATCGCCGCGGCGAGACCGTCGCTGCCATCCATGAAGTTATACAGATTCGCCATCCAGACGATGATGAGCACTACCAGCGGTGCGACGACCAATCCGCTGGGCAGCCCCGTCAGCGCGAGCCATGCCACCGCCGCAGTGAAGTGCGAAGCGAGGCGCAGACCGACCGACAAACTTCGCCGATCGTCCCAGAAGGATACGGCGATGACCAGGGCCATCGGCAGCGCCGCCGACCACGTCACCGGAAGCCAGAACGCGGAGGCCGCAACGCCGGCCCAGATCGCCACGCCGGCGCCCCGAGCAACTGTGGAGCGATGCAGCGAGCGAGCATCGGGGTGCGCCGCCGGTAAGAGCTTTTGTCGAAGCAAAAACGCGAGCGTCAGCCATGCGACCAGACAGCTGACAATCGCCGGTAAAGTAGCCTGTACCCATTTTTCGTGTGCCTTGCGCAACGCTCGCAACGAGCCGACCGCAGGGGAATTATACGCCGCAAGGCTGAAGCGCGATCACCGCGAAAATGTGAGTCTTGTTGCAATTAAACAACAGCTAAGACGGGGGGAATTCTGAGCGAGGCTTTTAGCTTGCCAATGGAATCGGCGCTTTGGCACAATTGCTTCAACTTCTCGCCATTCCTGAGAAGGTTCCGGTGGCAGGCACAGCAGCTCGTTTCCTTGCCAATCTTATCTGTTAGAGGAGAGACCATGAATAAAAAGCTCGTGGCCCTTGCCGTCGGCGGCGCTTTCGCTTTGCCGTTCGCTGCGCAAGCTCAAACCGCGAACGTTACGCTGTACGGTCGCTTGAACGTCGACTTTGAGTTCGTCAATGGCTCAACTTGCCAGGGTGGGATCTCCGCTGGCGCGGGCAGCCTTGGCACGCAAACCGGTGCCAACCAAAGCGGCGGCGGAACGGCTTGCACCAACACCGCAGGCGTGAACCAGAAGACGAATCCCACGGTGAACCGGGTGAGCAGCAACTCGTCGCGCTTCGGGATGCGCGGTACCGAAAGCCTGGGGGGCGGCCTCAACGCAGTCTTCCAGATTGAGTCAAGCGTCAGCGGCGATACCGGGGTGAACTCGGGGTCGAACATTGCCACCCGCGAAACATTCGTCGGCCTGCAAGGCAGCTGGGGCCGGGTCATCATGGGCAAGTTCCTGATGCCTCAGGACGACCTGCACGGGATCTTCGGTAACGCGCCGACGTTCCTGACCTCGGTACTGTCGACCGCCGACCTGTGGGCGTTCGGTAACCTGACCAAGGCGCAGGGCGGTTGGGACGCCCGCACTGGTAACAACGTCCGCTACGACTCGCCGAACTGGAATGGCTTTACACTCGCCCTCCAGTACTCGACGCGTGACGATTCGGGTAACACGCAGCAGACCCCGAACGGCGGCGACAACGGCGATCACCCCTCGGTGCAGAACCATGCCAACGTATGGGGCGCCAACTTGATCTACAACAACGGTCCGCTGCAAGTCGGCGGTGCGATCGAATATAACAACAAGGTGCGCAACGCCTTCAGCGCAACGACCGCGACCTGGACGCCTCCAAACCTGAAAGACTACGACTGGACGGTCACGGGGTCGTACAACTTCGGCACCATCATGCAAGGCTTCGGCCTGCAGATCGGCGTGGTCTACGAGCAGACGCGCTACGACGTGCAGGATCCGGCGGCAACTGTTGGATCGTCGTGCCGCTTCGGCATCGACACCGGAACTTGCACCCTGAAACGCAACTTCTGGGGCGTCTCGGCGACCATACCGATCGGCGGCGGCAAGATCTACGGCTTCTACGGCAACGCGGGTGCCGGGAAGGGCAGCGCGGCGGACGGAACGTCCGTTGGTTACCTGACCAACGGCTCGCAGACTAAGTCGCAGCAGGGCGAAATCAGCTACAGCTATGCGCTATCACCGCGCACCACGCTGTGGGTCGGTTACACCAAGCTGATCAACCAGTGCCGTGCGTCGTACACGTTCAACATCAACCCGTACCCGATCGCCGTCAACACGCTTAGCAGAGTAGCGGGCGGACCGAACGACTTCTGCAGCGGTCAGCCGTCGGCGGGAACGTTAGGCATCACCCACCTCTTCTAAGAGAAGCGAACAACGCGGTCAACTGGATTTGAAGTGATCATACGGGCGTCCGAGGGACGCCCGTTTTTTTGGTCCTGTCGTATCATGCGCAGAACCAAAGTGGTGTTATGTCGCGGTCGAACCATGACCTGCACCTCGAG
>VBCY01000303.1 GCA_005882995.1 Betaproteobacteria bacterium | reverse complement strand
CGCCCCGCTGGAATAGATCGATCGCTGGCGATAAGGCGCTTGACCATGGCCGCCTTTTCTGCGCCGGTCACGACCCATAGGATGCGGCGCGCGCGGTCGAGTACCGGATAGGTGAGCGTCATGCGCCGTCGATTCTGGTAGGCGTCGGTCAGCGCAACATCCTGGTCGGTGACATCGAGCGCGGGATCGTCGGGAACGAGCGATGCCGTATGGCCGTCTGGTCCGATGCCGAGATGGACGAGATCCAGCCGCGGAGGCGTGCCTGCCACTTGTTGCAATTCCCGGGCGTAGCTCACTGCGGCGCTGCCGAGATCCGGCTCCTCTACCGGCATGGGATGCATGTTTTCAGGCGGCAACGGAGCCAGTGAAAGCAGTGATTCGCGGATGTGGGTGAGATTGCGCTCAGGGTCGCCTGCGGATGCAATCCGCTCGTCGACCTGAAACACGTGGATGCGATCCCACGGTAGGGGAAGGTCGGCGAGGTCACGAAGCATCTGCCATGGCGTGCGTCCGCCGCTCACTGCCATGACGAAGCGTCCGCGTTCGGCTACCGCGTCGCGCGCGTCCTTGGCGATGAAGGCCGCGGCGAGCTTGGCGACGGCGTCACCGTCGGCGAGCACTTCGACGTTCATCCGGGCGACAGCTTCAACCCTCTCCCTTCGGGAGAGGAGCCGACAACTTCAACCCCTCTCCCTTCGGGAGAGGGGCAGGGGTGAGGGAAGGCATGCGTTAAATCCTCAACAAGGACCAACCATCGGATTCTGCCAGCCGCCTGACGGGGAAATCCGCTGCTCCGCTTCAGTTGGACCCCATGTGCCCGGAGCGTACTCGAGAACCGGCGTTCCCTTTTTGATGATCGGGTCGACGATGCGCCATGCTTCCTCGACGTAATCCTCGCGTGCGAATAATGTCGAGTCGCCTGCCATGGCGTCTCCGAGCACGTGTTCATAGGCGTCCATCTCTTCGGGGCCGGGACGACGGCTCGCGAGCAGCTCCGTTTGTTCCCCGATCATTCTGTCATCGGGATCCATCACCGTGGCGCCGATGGCGATGGTCATTTCGGGGCTGATGCGGAACCGCACGTGGTTCGCTACGCCCGTGCATTGTGGGAAGATCTTGGGCGCGCGACGCAGACGCACCACGACCTCGGTACAGGTCACCGGCAGACACTTTCCGGCGCGGATGTAGAACGGCACGCCGGCCCAGCGCCACGAATCGATCTCCAGTCGCAGGGCGGCGAAAGTCTCGACCTGGGAGCTCGGCGCGACGCCCGGTTCGTTGCGATAACCGCGGAACTGTCCGCGCACTACATCGTTGGCATCGAGGGGCGGAATCGACTTGAGCACCTTGACCTTTTCGTCGCGCATCGATTCGCTGTCGGTTCGCGCCGGCGACTCCATGGCGAGATTAGCGAGCACCTGGAACAAGTGGTTCTGAATGACGTCGCGGATGGTGCCCGTCTGCTCGTAGAAGGCGCCGCGCCCCTGCACGCCGAAGTTCTCCGCCATGGTGATCTGCACGCTCTTCACGAACTTGCGATTCCAGAACGATTCCAGGAACGCGTTGACGAAGCGGAAAAAGACCATGTTGTGCACCGGTCTCTTCCCTAGATAATGGTCGATGCGGAAGATGTGCGCCTCGTCGAAGCTGCGCAGCAGGATCGCGTTCAACTCGCGCGCGGAGGCGAGGTCGCGACCGAAGGGCTTCTCGACGATCACCCGTGCGCCCTGCGTGCAGTGCGCCGATGCGAGTTGCTCGATGACTGTTTCGAAGAGGGTTGGCGGAATCGCCAGATAGTGCGCGGGGTGTTGTGCTGCGCCGAGCTCCTGGCGGATCGACTGAAAGGTCGCTGCGTCGCTGTAGTCGCCACCGATATAGCGCAGCAAACTGGAGAGCTTCGCGAACGCAGACGGGTCGAGGCCGCCGTGCTGCTCGACACTGTCCTTGGCTCGCGCCCGCAACTGCTCGACGCTCCAGCCAGACTTGGCCACGCCAATAACCGGTACGTCGAGGTGCCCACGCTTGATCATCGCCTGCAGCGCGGGAAAGATCTTCTTGTACGCGAGATCGCCGGTTGCGCCGAAGAATACCAATGCATCGGAACGGGCTTCGCTCATCGCGCTTCTCTTCGGTGGATGATCATTTGCCGGCAGCTTTCTCAACATGCCCGCCGAATTCATATCGCATCGCGGAGAGAATCCGATTGGCGAAGTCGGCTTCGCCGCGTGAACTGAAGCGCTCGTAAAGCGCCGTCGTCAGGACCGGCGCCGGCACGGCCTCGTCGATGGCGGCCTTGATCGTCCAGCGTCCTTCACCCGAGTCGGACACGCGTCCGGCGAATTTGGCGAGCGCGGGATCTGCGGTGAGCGCAGAGGCCGTCAGGTCGAGAAGCCACGACGCGATCACGCTGCCGCGGCGCCAGACTTCGGTGATATCGCTCAAATTGAGATCGTACTGGTAGTGCTCAGGCTCACGCAGCGGAGTCGTCTCGGCGTCGACGTCATGCGACCGTTTGCCAACGTTCGCGGAGCGCAGAATGCCGAGGCCTTCCGCGTACGCGGCCATGATGCCGTACTCGATGCCGTTATGGACCATTTTCACGAAATGTCCGGCGCCGTTCGGTCCGCAGTGCAGATAGCCAAGCTCGGCGGTGCCGCCCAGCTTGTCTCGCCCGGGCGTGCGATCGATGTGGCCGAGCCCCGGCCCGAGTGACTTGAAAATGGGATCCAGCCGCTTCACGGTCGAATCCGGGCCGCCGATCATCATGCAATAGCCGCGCTCGAATCCCCACACGCCTCCGCTGGTCCCGACGTCGACGTAATCGATGTTTTTTGAGGCAAGCATCTTCGCGCGCCGGATGTCATCAACATAGTACGAGTTGCCACCGTCGATGATCGTATCGCCCGCTTCCATGTGCGGCATCAGATCGGCGATGGTCTTGTCGACGACCGCCGCCGGCACCATGAGCCATACGGCGCGAGGTCTGGAGAGCTTGCTCACGAGATCGGCGAGCGAGGAGGCGCCCGTCGCTTTCTCCTTGGCGAGCGCGGCGACTGCTTGCGACGACATGTCGAACACGACGCATTGCTGCCCATCCTTGAGCAGGCGCCGCACCATGTTCGCGCCCATGCGGCCAAGTCCAATCATTCCGAGTTGCATGATGTCATCCTTCGCGAATCGTTCAGCGGATCAGGTCGCTCGCTTTCCTGAGGCGATAGCGGCGAATGAGTTCGTTGGTCGAGCTGTCGTGCCCGAGCTGGGGCTCGGTCTTGCTCTCCAGCTCCGGGATGATCCGTTGCGCCAGGACTTTCCCAAGCTCGACGCCCCATTGATCGAAGGAATCGATGTGCCAGATTGCGCCTTGGGTGAACACGCTGTGCTCGTAGAGCGCGACCAGCGTGCCGAGCGCCGCTGGTGTGAGCCGCTCCAGGAGCAGCATGTTCGACGGCCGGTTGCCTTCGAACACGCGGTGCGGAACCAGCCAGTCCGGCGTGCCCTCAGCCTTGACTTCCTCTGCCGTCTTGCCCCAGGCGAGCGCCTCTGTCTGCGCGAATACGTTGGCCAGCAGCATGTCGTGATGCCGGCCGAGCGGGTTCAGCGTTTCGACGAAGGCGATGAAGTCGCACGGGATGAGCCGCGTGCCCTGATGAATCAGCTGATAGAAGGAATGCTGTCCGTTGGTGCCCGGCTCGCCCCAATAGACGGGCCCGGTGTCGCAACCCACCGGTTCGCCTTCGAGGGTTACATGCTTGCCGTTGCTCTCCATGGTGAGCTGCTGCAGGTACGCAGGAAAGCGCTTGAGATACTGCTCGTAGGGCAGCACGGCGAGCGTTTGCGCGCTGAAGAAATCGTTGTACCAGAC
>VBCY01000301.1 GCA_005882995.1 Betaproteobacteria bacterium | reverse complement strand
ACGGCACCGCGCTCATGACCGCACCAGGCAGCGTCCATGATTCGTACTGCGCCGCCAGCACGAGGAAGACAATGATGAATCCAAAGATGAAGGCGATTGCGGACGTCCCGCCGGATTTCTTCTCTTCGAAGGCGAGGCCGGACCACGCGAATGTATAGCCGGGCGGGAGTACTTCCTTCGCCACAGCTTCCATCGTCGCAATCGCTTCTCCCGAGCTGTAGCCTGGCGCGGCGGAGCCGTTGATCTTGGCTGCGGTAAATCCGTTGAAATGCGGCAGAAGGTCGGGACCTCGAGTCCATTGCGTCGTTACCACCGACGACAACGGCACCATTTGATTCTGGTTATTGCGCGTATACAGCCGCGTCAGGTCCTCCGGATTCTGGCGGTACGGCGCATCCGACTGGATCACGACCCACCACACGTTGCTGAACTGGTTGAACTGGCTGACCGCGAGCGAGCCGAACTGCGCCTGGATCGCGCTGTACACATCTTGTATCGAGATCCCGAGCAAGGTGGTTTTGTCGCGGTCCACGACTGCGCGCAACTGTTGGGTGTTGGCGGTGTAGGTCGTTGCGAGGCCGGTGAGCTCGGAACGCTGTCGGGCGGCTTTGAGGAAATCCTGCATGATTCCGTCGAGCGCGGCGGGATCACCGTTCCCCGTGTCCTGGATCCAGAATTCGAATCCGCCGGTCGTGCCGATGCCAGGAATGGCAGGGGGCGCGATCGGGATGACCACTGCTCCTTGGATCAGTTGTGCTTCCTTGTAGAACGCCTGGAGTATTGCTCTCGCGTTCTCGGTCTTCGTGGTCTCGAGCGTCTTGTAGCGTTCGTCGAAGTCCTTGAACGTTACGAAGAAGGTCCCGGCATTGCTCTTGAAACCGCCGTCGAGCAGGCTATATCCGGTGATCATCGAGCGGGTCTCGATGCCCGTGAGCTTGGCAAAGATCGCGTCGACCTTATCAGCGATCGCCTGCGTACGATCGATGCTCGCCGACTGCGGCATGATGATCGCCGCCATTGCATAGCCCTGGTCCTCGTTGGGCACGAAGCTGGTGGGCAGGACATGGAACACGTGCCAGATCGCGTACAGGAATACGACCAGAAGCACCAGCGCCGTCACGGTGCGTGCGATCACCCACTCGACCGCATGCCCGAAGCCTCGGGTTACGGCGTCCACCTGGCGGTTGAACCACGCAAATAGCCCTCGCTGCGGCGGCGCAGTGTGCTTGAGCAGCACGCTGCACATCGCAGGAGTGAGGGTGAGCGCGATGAAGCCGGAAACAGATACCGACACTACGATGGTGAGCGCGAACTGCTTGTACAGCTGGCCGGTTGTGCCCGGCAGGAATGCCGCGGGGATGAATACCGAACACATGACCAGCACCACCGCGACCAGCGAGGTCGCGATTTCTTCCATGGATCGGAGCGTGGCCTCCCGCGGTGCAAGATGATGCTGCGCCATATTCCGCTCGACGTTCTCAACCACGACAATGGCGTCGTCGACCACCATACCAATCGCCAGGACCAGGCCGAACAGCGTGAGCAGATTGACCGAAAAGCCGAGCGCCAGCATGCCCGTGAACGTCGCGATCAGCGAGACGACGATCGCAACGCTGCAGATGATGGTTGTCCGAAAGCTCTGCAGGAAGAGGTAAACCACCAGAACAACCAGCACGATGGCTTCGGCCAGGGTCTTCAGCACCTCCTTGATCGAGAGCCGGACGAAATCATTGGTGTCGAGCGCGATCACATAATCCATGCCCTCGGGGAAGCGAGACTTCATCTGCTGCAATGCTTCGCGGACAGCCTTCGACACGATGAGACCGTTGGCTCCCGGTTGCTGGTACACGGCGATGAACGTCGCAGGGACGGCATTCAAACGGGTATCGACGATATATTGCTGAAGCCCGATCTCCGCGCGAGCGACATCGCCGATGCGCACGATGGCGCTTCCGTCCTGGCTGGCGCGCAGAATGATGTTGAGGTATTCGCGCGGTTCGGTGTATTGCGCCTGCGTCACCACTGGAAAGGTGAGCTCAACGGGCCCGGCGTTCGGTTGCTGGCCGATCTGGCCGGCTCCGAATAGCTGGTTCTGCTGATTAACTGCGTTGGCGATATCGGATGTCGTAATACCCAGCGACGCCATCCGATCCGGATTCATCCAGATGCGCATGGCCTGATTCGGCACTCCCATGATCTGGGCCTGGCCGGCTCCTTGGACACGCTTCAACGCGTCGAGCACATAGACGTTCGCGTAGTTAGCGACGTAGTTCGCGCTGTAGCGTTCGTTTTTCGCGAACACCGCCACCAGCATCATGATTGAAGAAGATTTTTTCTCTACGCTCACGCCCTGCTGCACCACCGCCGATGGCAGCTGAGGCATCGCCAGGTTGACCCGGTTCTGCACCTGCACCTGGGCAATGTCGGGATTGGTGTCGAGCGAGAAATAAACGGTCAGCGAGAGCTGGCCGTTCGACGAGCTGGTCGACGACATGTAGAGCATGTTGTCGACGCCGTTGATCTGTTGCTCGATCGGAGAGGCGACAGAGTCGGCGAGCGTCTTGGAGTCGGCACCCGGATACGTTGCCTGCACCGTGACCTGAACCGGCGTGATGGTCGGATATTGCTGGACCGGCAATGCGGTCATGGCAACAAGTCCCGCAATCACGATGATGATCGCCACGACAGCAGCGAAGATCGGCCGCTCGATGAAGAACCGGGAGAACATGGAATGCCGGGTCGAGGCCTACTGTCCGACCACGAGGTCAACCCGGCGCGCCTGATCGTCGCTGGCGCCACCGGTGATGTTGACGGGTGGCTCGAGCTTGATGCGCCGGGACTCCACGCCCAGCTGCACAAGTTGGTCGCGCACGGTCGCTGCGCGCCTCTTGGCGAGCTCGATGTTGGCCGCGGCATTGCCGGTCTTGTCGGCGTAGCCCGTGATCAGGATCTGCGTTCCGATGCCTATGTAGGCTGCGGCCGCGATACGCAGCGCGCGCTGCGCGTCCGTATTCAGGGTAGCCTGGCCGCTGGGAAAGTAGACCGATACGCTGGAAGGCGAGGTGGCGGTCGACACCTGCGCCGATCTGCCATTGCCCTTTTTCGCGCTGACGCTGCTGCTGGCTGCCGGAACATACGGCGAGGTCTTGACAGAAGCGCCCTGGGTGAGCCTGATTCCGCCGTCGACGACCACCTGGTCGCCTTCGGCGAGACCTTCCGCAATCAGCCAGTCCTCGGCAATCCAATCGCCGACAGTGACCGGACGCAACTCTGCCTGGTTGTCCTTGTTGATCACCCAGACGAAGTGGCCCTTGCCGCTCTGCTGTACCGAGCGTTGGGGAACGACGATTGCATTCGGCCGGATGGCGCCCGTAAGCCGTGCGCGGACATATTGGTTGGGACGCAGCGCTCCCTCGGGATTGTTCACCGTTGCACGCAGAAGGAACGTACCCGTTGTTGAGTTGTACGACGGATCCGCGAACGTGATCTTTCCTGTGTAGGGGAAGAGGCTACCGTCGACCATTTCGACCTCGACGGCGAAACGGCCACCTTCGGGCAATTTGAGCTGGCCGCTTCTGATGTCCTCACGGATACGCTCCATGTCGTTTTCCGAAACGCTGAAGTTGATCCACATCGGCGTCAGTACGGAAATCGTAGTCAGCTGTGAATTCTGCGGACTCAGGTATGTCCCGTCGGCGATGGCGGCGAAGCTGCTAACGCCGTTGACCGGGGACCTGATCGTGGTATACGAGAGGTTGAGGTTGGCCTCCTCGAGTTGCGCCTTCGCTTGTTCGACGGCGGCGCTTGTCTGCTGGAATTGCCCTGTTGCATCGTCGAGATCCTTCTGCGAGAGCGCGTTCTGCGCGGCGAGCGGCTTGGTGCGAGCCAAGTTGGCCTTGGCCACTTCCATGGCCGCCTGCTGACGCTGCAGCGCTGCGGCTGCTGCATCGACTTGCGCCTGGAACGGCTTCTGATCCATCTGGAACAGAACCTGCCCAGCCTTGACCACCGAGCCTTCGACGTAGACGCGCTTCTCCAAAAAACCGGAGACGCGTGCCTGGATGTTGACCGCTTGTGAGCTTTGGGTCTGAGCGACGTAGATCGCGGTAGCAGGCGTATCCTTGCGCGCGATCGTGACGACAGTGACGTCGACGGTTGGTTTCTCTGCGGGCTTGTTCTCGTTCTTGCTGCAGGCTGCTACGACCGCGAAAGCCAAAAGCATAGGCGCAACGCGGCCGATGAACACGAGATTGACAGGCATCGAATTCATCTCCTCCCACGAGAATGAGTCTCGCCGCAAGCGCACCCGGGTCTTGCCGGCATCTCGTACCGGATTCGAATACGATGCTGCAGCCGGCGATTCTACCAGCGCATTGCGTTGCCGGTAGGCTCGACGCGGGATTTTTGCGCCGTGCGAGTGGAGATTACGCGAGTTTTGCGGTGAGATCGTGCTCGGTTGCACGCACCACGGTCACCCGCTGGAAGCTCCCCACGGGCAAGGACGCACCGTTGCGGATGTTGACCAGCCCATCGATCTCGGGGGCATCCGACGCGCTGCGCGCAATAGCGCTAGCGCCATCGATGCGGTCGACCAGTACCGTCATGGTCTTTCCGATTTTCGGTTGGAGTCGGTCCGCGCTGACCTTGGCTTGCCTCGCCATGAAACGCTGCCGGCGTTCCTGCTTCACCGGTTCGGGCAAAGGATCGGACAGTTCGTTGGCAGCGGCCCCATCGACCGGCGAATAAGCGAAGCATCCGACCCGGTCGAGCTGCGCTTGGTCAAGGAAATCGAGCAGCTCATCGAATTCTCTTTCAGTCTCGCCCGGAAAACCGACGATGAATGTCGATCGGATCGTCAGATCGGGACATAGCTTGCGCCACGCACGAATGCGATCGAGATTTCGCTCGGTGTTCGCGGGACGTTTCATCAGCTTGAGGATGCGCGGGCTGGCATGCTGGAACGGTACATCGAGGTAAGGAAGGACGACTCCCTGCGCCATCAGAGGAATCACTTCGTCGACATGCGGATAAGGATAGACGTAGTGCAGGCGGACCCATATGCCGTGCTCCGCCGCCAGCGTGCCGAGTGCAGCCACGAGTTCGGTAATGCGAGTCCTGATCGGACGTCCGCGCCAGAAACCGGTGCGGTATTTGACGTCGACACCATAAGCGCTGGTGTCCTGCGAAATAACCAGCAACTCCTTGACGCCGGCCCTGATGAGCGTCTCGGCTTCGTTGAGAACCTCGCCGATCGGCCTGCTCACCAGGTCTCCGCGCATCGATGGAATGATGCAGAAGCTGCAGCGATGGTTGCAGCCCTCGCTCACCTTGAGGTAGGCGTAGTGGCTTGGCGTCAGCTTCACGCCCTGCGGAGGAACAAGATCGACAAAGGGATCGTGCCGTTTGGGCAGCTGAGCATGTATCGCCGCCATTACTTCGGGCGTGGAGTGCGGCCCCGTGACGGCCAGCACGCGCGGATGCGCGGCACGGATGAAATCCCCATTGGCCTTGGCGCCCAGGCATCCGGTGACGATGACCTTACCGTTCTCGGCGAGCGCTTCCGCGATTGCCGCCAGTGATTCCTCGACCGCCGCATCGATGAAACCGCAGGTATTCACAACGACGACGTCGGCGTCCGCGTATCGCGGCGCAATGGTGTAACCCTCTGCCCGAAGCCGGGTGAGAATCTGCTCGGAATCGACCAATGCCTTTGGACAACCCAGCGACACGAATCCCACGCGGGGCACTGCGGATCTGCGAGTCATGATCGGAACGGCGGTTGCGCTCTGCCGCAAGCGCCGATGTTGCAATGCGGCTTGCGTACGACTTGGATGGTGTTCGCTCGCGCTCAGCGCTTCTCGTCGTCCTCGGGCGTCTGTTGAGCGCCGAAGTTCGGGAAAGGAAAGGCGGTGAACAGACCGCGCGTCTGGTCCTGCATGCGCTGCTGCATATCCATGAACAGCTTGGCGCTTTGCTCGAGGTAATTGCCGAGCATGCCTTGCATGGCCGGGGCCTGCATCTGCAGAAACTGCTTCCACAGCTCCGGGGTCAGCATCAATTTATCTCCGTAAATCTGTTTGGCCTGGTCCTGCAATTTGTTTTGAATGGCAAGGAAGGCCTTGACGTTCTGCTCCATGTAGTTGCCCATGATCCCCTGCAACGCATTGCCGTAGAAGCGGATCATTTGCGACAGCATCTCGCTCGAGAACATCGGCATGCCCACCGATTCTTCCTCGAGAATGATCTGCAGCAGGATGCTGCGGGTAAGGTCGTCCCCGGTCTTCGCATCGATGACCTGAAAATCGATAAAGTCCAGGACCATCTGCTTGACGTCGGCCAAGGTGATGTAGCCGCTGTTCGCCGTGTCATACAGGCGGCGGTTCGGGTACTTCTTTATCACGCGGATCGGTTTGCTCATCACCGGCTCCTGCATCGGAAGTCCGAATTATAAACGGCTGATTTTGCTGGCGTTTGAAAGCCGCCTAATTGTCGTATTTTCAGGGCTTGGTGCAATGCACCAAATCCCCTTGACTTTCAATTGATGCGCCCATAAAATTCATTTTGTGCGGTGCAGCAAAACCAGATGCTAAAAGGTCGCTATGGGAAAAGGAGAGGCGAGCAACGCGGCCCCGTGCAACAAGTGAATGGCGGACCTAAAGCCAAGGTCCCTTTAAAGTGAACTTCCAATGGAAAGGATCGACGATGTACAACGTAACTGAGCAGTTTGCCGAAATCAACAAAGCGGGATACGCCAATGCGGTCAAGCTGGCTTCCTTGTCGCTGGACAAGGCGGAGCGGCTGACCAAGCTCAATCTGCAAGCGGCCAAGGTGGCGCTGGAGCAAGGTGTGGAAGCGGCCAACACGGTCGCCGGGATCAAGGACGTGCAGGAGCTGGTAGCGGTGCGTGCCAAGCTCACGGAAGCCGGCGTGCAAAGCGCACTGGGGTACTCGCGTGGCGTCTATCAGATCGCCTCGGAAGCGCAAGCCGACATCTCGGCGCTGGCCGAGGAAGCATGGGCTGCGTACACCAAGGGCTTTGCGGCCTGGGTGGAGAAGGCAGCGAAGGATGCGCCTGCCGGCTCTGACGTGGCGGTGACGGCGCTGAAATCGACGGTAGCGGCGACGACCGCGGCCTTCGACCAGTTCTCCAAGGCGACCAAGCAAGTGGTGAGCTTTGCCGACGCCTCGCTGCGTGCCGCGACGGCTAACGCCGCCAAGGCGGGGACCACCGCGCCCAAGGGACGCAGGGCAGCTTGAGGCGTCAGCCAAAATCCGGAACTTGAATTCGAAGGGACAGTCCCAACATCGTCATTGACGTCTTCTTCTGTATCATTTTCCTCCTCCTAAATGATACAGCTGCGCCCCGCAGGGTGACCTGCGGGGTTTTTTATGCCCCGTTCACTGCTGCGCGCGCGAGCACTCCACGTTCATTTCCTTGCACACACGCAAGACGCTGTCGGAGACCAACGCTGCGGCATTAGGCTGCGAGCCAACGTGCGCGGAGGACACCAGCAGATGGCTCAGGTCATCCCCCAGCGCGCTCACCTTGATGCCTGCGATCTGCTGTCCGTTGGTGAACTGGATGAGCCGCTGCGCTGCATCTTCGCTGGTGACGTTGATTCCTTGCGCATTCCTGACGCCGCGTACCACTGCGGCGTAGACCTTGTCCGCTGGCGCGGCCAGCATCACCGCCGCTGAATCATAGCTTGGGCCGCCGTTGGGTTGTGATTGCGACATCTGCTCGACGCGCCCGATGGCGCGCCGTGCAAGCAACACCCATTGCGCCTCGGCTACGCTGGAGACCAGCATCGCTGCCATAGCCAGCAAAACGAACATCGGCCGAAGCCATAAGCGAATCGAGTTCATTGTTCCCTTGTATCTGCAGACTAGAACATGTGCTGGCCGCCGTTGATAGCGATATTGGCTCCTGTGACGAACGCCGCCTCCTCACTGGACAGATAGGCGACCAGTCCGGCGATTTCCTCGGGCTTGCCGAGACGCCCCGTCGGAATTTGCGGAATGATCTTGGAGTCGAGCACTTCCTTGGGGATTGCCATGACCATCTTGGTACCGATGTAGCCGGGCGAGATGGTGTTGACGGTCACTCCCTTCCTGGCGACTTCAAGCGCCAATGCCTTGGTGAAGCCATGCATGCCCGCCTTGGCCGCGGAATAGTTTACCTGGCCGAAAGCACCTTTCTGTCCATTGACCGAGGAGATGTTGATGATCCGTCCCCAACCGCGGTCGACCATGCCGTCACATACCTGCTTCGTCATGTTGAAGCACGAATCGAGATTGGTGCGGATGACGACATCCCAATTGGCCTTGTCCATCTTCTTGAAAGTCGTGTCGCGCGTGATTCCCGCATTGTTTACGAGCACGTCGACCGGTCCGACTTCCTTGGCGATCTGGGAGACGCAGGAAACGCAGGAATCCCAGTCGACGACGTCGCAGGGATAGGCGTGAAAGTTTAAGCCTTGCTTGCGCATGGATTCGAGCCATTCGCGCGCCTTGGTGTTGCCCGGCGAGTGTGTCGTGACGACGGTGTAGCCGAGGGCCGCCAGCTTGACGCAGATTGCTTCGCCCAGCCCGCCCATGCCGCCGGTGACCAGCGCAGTGCGGTGCTTGTCTTGTGCCATTTATTGTCTCCTTGTGCGAGTTGCAGATTTCGACGCCGGAGCTATGAGAGACACGCTGCTGCGCTCAACCGAGCGCACGAAAAACGGCTTCTCATCGTTCCACCGCCAGGGCGACTCCCATGCCGCCTCCAATGCACAACGACGCGAGGCCCTTTTTTGCATTGCGGCGGCCCATTTCATGGAGAAGCGAAACCAATACGCGACAACCCGATGCGCCGATCGGATGGCCGAGCGCAATCGCCCCGCCGTTGACGTTGATGCGGCTCGTATCCCAGCCCATCTCCTTATTGACCGCGCATGCCTGCGCAGCGAAGGCTTCGTTGATCTCCATGAGATCCAGCTCGGATGCCTTCCAGCCGGCCTTTTCCAGGCAGCGACGCGAAGCGGGGACCGGGCCCATGCCCATGATCGAAGGATCGACACCTGACGAGGCGAAGGATTTGATCCTCGCCAGAGGTTTCAATCCGAGTCCCGCTGCACGGTCTGCGCTCATCACCAGGACGACGGCCGCCCCATCGTTGATGCCGGAGGCGTTGCCTGCCGTCACGGTCCCATCCTTGCTGAACGCGGGACGCAGACTCGACAGAGACTCGAGCGTAGCCCCTACCTTGATGAACTCGTCCTGAGAGAAAGCGAGCGCATCGCCTTTGCGCTGGGGAATCATGACCGGGACGATCTCGTCGTTGAAGCGGCCGGCTTTTTGTGCCACTTCCGCTTTGTTCTGGCTGGCGGTAGCAAATTCGTCCTGCTGGACGCGCGAAATCGAATACTCCCTGGCAACGTTCTCGGCGGTAATCCCCATGTGATACTGGTTATAGACGTCCCAGAGCCCGTCGACGATCATGCTGTCGATCAGCTTGGCGTCGCCCATGCGAAATCCGTCGCGCGATCCCAAGAGCACATGCGGCGCGGCGCTCATATTTTCCTGGCCGCCGGCGATGACGATATCTACATCGCCGCAAGCCACCGCCTGCGCGACAAGCATGACCGCCTTCAGTCCCGAACCGCAAACCTTGTTGATCGTCATGGCCGGAATTGCGGCGGGAAGTCCCGCCTTGATCAGCGCTTGACGCGCCGGATTCTGACCGCTTCCGGCGGTGAGCACCTGCCCCAGGATCACCTCGGAGACTTGCTCGGGTTTGAGATTGCTGCGAGCAAGCAGCGCCCGGATCACGGTGGCGCCCAGCTCGGGCGCGGGTGTCTTGGCGAGTGATCCGCCGAATTTTCCAATGGCGGTGCGCACCGCACCGGCGATGACGATATCGGTCATGAGTATCTCCGTTTGGGGAAAGGCGACGCCGCGTGCTGGGAAAACACGTGGGTAATAGTCCCGCTATTCTAACGCAAGCGAGAAGCGGCCGCCGGCAGTGTTAGTCGACGCGCTCGGTGACATAAGTCCCCGGCGCAGCGACCAGCGGCCGGTGCCGCGAGTTACCGGGAAGTTCAGGCGCTGGACACTTGCTGCCGCCGTGAGTCGAAAGCCACGCAGCCCAATGAGTCCACCAGCTGCCGGGATGCTCCTGCGCACGCGCGAGCCATTCATCCGGATCATGCGTCAACTGCTCATTCGTCCAGTAGCTGCGCCGGTTTCTCGACGCCGGGTTGATGACGCCGGCGATGTGGCCCGAAGCGCCGAGGACGAAGCTCAAATCACCCCCGAGCAGTTCCACGCTGCGATAGGCCGAGTGCCACGGGACGATGTGGTCCTCGCGCGAGGCGTAAATGTATGCAGGCATCGCCACGCGGCCGAGGTCGACCGATTCGCCGCACATGGTCAATCCGGTGGGCTCCCGCAATCGATTGTCGATGTACATGTTTTTGACGTAGTAGGCGTACATGGGCCCCGCCAGGTTGGCCGAGTCACTGTTCCAGTACAGCAGGTCGAAGGCGGGAGGGGTTTGTCCCTTGAGATAGTTGCCGACGACGTAGTTCCAGACGAGCTCGTTGGCGCGAAGACTGGCGAAGGCGCCGGCGAGCTCGCTGCCGTGGATGCGTGCGCCGGAATGCAGCACCGGCTCACGCGCGGCAAGAGATTCACGCGAGACGTAAACGCCGATTTCGCCCGGGTCGGCGAAGTCGAGCATCGTGGTCAGTAACGTGGCGCTGGCGATGTCAACATCGCCCCGGCCGGCGAGTACGGCGAGCGCACACGCGAGCAGCGTGCCGCCGACGCAAAAGCCAAGCACATTGACGGTTGTGGTCGCGGTGATTTCGCGCGCGCATTCGATCGCAGCCAGCACGCCCGTTTCGAGGTAGTCGTCCCAGGTCAAGCGTCCGAGATCCGGCGAAATGTTGCGCCAGGACACCATGAAAACCGTGTGGCCCTGCTCGACCGCGTAGCGAACGAAGGAGTTATTCGGCTGCAAGTCGAGGATGTAGTACTTGTTGATGCATGGCGGGATCATCACCAGTGGACGCTGGAAGACTTCCTCGGTCGTTGGCGAGTACTGAATCAGCTCGATAAGCTGGTTTCGAAACACCACGCTGCCGGGGGTAATCGCCAGATTGACGCCGACACCAAAAGCGGATTCGTCAGTCATGGCGATGCGGCCGCGCTGCGCATCGGCAAGCAGATTCGAGAGCCCCTGAGCCACCGAGGCGCCGCCTGAATCGAGAGCGAGCTTCATCGCTTCCGGATTGGTCGCGAAAAAATTCGACGGAGCAATGGCGTCGAGATATTGACGCACCAGGAACTTGAGCTTGTCCTTTGCTGCCTCGTCGCCCTGGGCCACATTGGCGAGCTCGCTCAAGTAGTCCGAATAAAGCAGATAACTGTCTCGAAGCAGTGCAAAGTAAGGCTGCTCACGCCACTCTTTGGCTGCAAAGCGACGATCGCGGTGTTCGAGTTGCGGAGCGGAGCGACCCTGAAGCGCGCTGATCCACAGCGCCTCCAACTTGCGGTTATAGCGCTCCGTGATTGCTGCTGCGGCGGCCGGGTCGATCCATGCGCTCGGCGGCAAGGGTAGTTCAAGTCCTGAATTGCCGATCTCCGGTGCCATGTGCCTAAGCGATGGCAGGCTCGCCGCAGCATGTGCCCACCACTGCGCCCATTGACGGCCGAGCGTGTGCCATTGATCGGCGAGCGTCTTCCAGTCGTTCAGCGCTGCCGCTGGCGCGGCCTTGGCTTCAGTGTTCGAGAGCGACATGAACGAGCCCGATGAGTCCGATGCCCACACCGATCAAAAGCAGCTGAAGTGCGGTCTGTGCCGGCGCAGGGTGTCGATGCAAGCTGGGGATCAGATCGGCGACGGCGACGTAAAGCAAGCTCGCCGCAGCCAGCGCAAGGACGGTCGGCAGGATGTGTTGCATGGCCGCCAGAGCTGCATAACCGGCCAACCCTCCAACCAACGTTGCAACGCCCGTCGCCAGATTGTAGACAAAGGCGCGGCGGCGTGTGTATCCGGAATGCATGAGTACCGCGAAATCCCCGACCTGTTGCGGAATCGCGTGCGCGACGATCGCCAGCGCCGTTGTCGTGCCAAGCGCGAAATCGGCAATGAACGTGGCAGCGATCACGATCCCGTCGCAGAAGTTGTGCACGCTGTTGCCGATGACGATCATCAGTCCCGGTCGAGTGCTGGCAATGCCGTGATCGAAGGCAGCGTCGGCGACGCCGTCGTGCAATCGCTCCGCTGCGTCGTGACTGTGTCGCCATAGCACCAGCTTTTCGAGCAGAAAAAAAAGCAGAAGACCCACGAGAACAGTCAGCATGACGCGCTGCGTGTCGCCTTGCTCGAGCGCGTGCGGCAGAAGCTCGAGAAATACCGCACCCAAAAGGGCACCGATGGCGAAGCTCACCAGTCTCGATATCCATCGCGTGTGCAACGCGAGCGTGCCGGCGGCCGCGATGATCGCAAGCACTCCACCCGCAAGACAAGCGATCACAATGGCAGTCAGAGGAGCGAGCGCAGTCATGGCGGCGTCGCGGGCATTATACGAGACGCTCATGCAGCATCTTGGCGCCAGATCAGCGTTGCCATGCGTCGCTGCGCGTCCGCGCCGCCGCGGCGATAGGAATAGAAGGTTTCGCGTTCGCTCAAGGTGCAACGCCCGCCACCATACACATCTGTCACATCGGCGTGTGCCAGACGGCGGCGGGCGAGCGCATAGAGATCGGCGCGCCATTTTCCCGGGCGCTGCGCGATAAAGCATGCGCTCGCCCCCGAGTCGCCATCGCAGAACGCGGCGTAGACGTCGGCGCCCACTTCAAAGGCGTGGGGACCGATCGCAGGTCCCAGCCAGGCCATAAGCGACGATGGGGCGACGGACATGGCATCGATGGCGGCTTCCAGCACACCGGCGGCAAGGCCGCGCCACCCTGCGTGCGCCGCGGCAACCACGCTGCCCTCGCGATCGGTGAACAACACCGGCAGGCAATCGGCCGTCAGAACCGCGCACACCCTTCCTGCAGCTCGCGCGAGGGCACCGTCGGCTTGTGGAGCGTGAGCAGTCATGGCATCGGCGCAGACGATGTTGCATCCATGCACTTGCGATGGCCACAGCGGCTCGCCGGGAATAAAACGACGCAGCTCCGATCGGGCGTCCTCGATCGCGGGTGAGCGAGGTGAAAAATCGATCTCCTTGCCACCGACTCCATGGCGCGTCGTGGAAAGGGCATGCACATTCGTCGGTGCCGGCCAGTCAGGAACGATCCAGTCGACTTTCGCGCTCGCGAGCCGCGAAGCGATACCTGTGTCAACCACGTGCACCGGCTTCCCGCGCGCGGAGCATGCGCAACAAGTCGGCAAAAGCGCGCGGCAACGGAGATTCCCAGTGCATCGCTTTCTTCGTCACGGGATGCGCAAGTCCAAGCCGCCAAGCGTGCAGCGCCTGACGAGGGAATGCGATGTGGGAACGTCTGCCATACGCCGGGTCGCCGACCAGCGGATGGTGCAGCGACGCGAGATGGACGCGAATCTGGTGAGTGCGGCCGGTTTCGAGCCGACAGACAAGCAGCGTGCAATCGCCGAAGCGCTCGCGCACCGCGTAGCGGGTGAGCGCCGGCTTGCCGCTG
>VBCY01000302.1 GCA_005882995.1 Betaproteobacteria bacterium | reverse complement strand
TCGGATCTCAAGCCGCGACGTTTTCGCCTCGATGCTTCCCGGTGTTCATCTGGGAGCTCGCAGGCAAGCCACAGGGAATCTATGGATTTCCTGCAATCGACGGCGCCGAAGGGGGATCAAAGTCGCGACAGAGCATTATGGGTCAATAACCGACGCCTCGACGGTGGACCGAAATGTCGCACCCGCGGAAATCGAAGCTATGCATCGTGATTATGTCGAGCCTTATCTGGCCGGCGTTAGTGACCGGTGCATCAAGACAACGACGTGTCTGTACACGGTGACTTCCGACTTCGGCTTTGTCATCGATTCTCATCCGGACAGCGAGCGCGTGCTGGTCGTTTCTCCATGCTCCGGACACGGTTTCAAGCATTCACCGGCGATTGGAGAAGCCATAGCGGAAGTGGTCATCGACGGTGAAACGCGTTTCGACTTGAGCGCCTTCAGCGCCCGCCGGTTCGCGGCATCGGCACAGGTAGCCTCCGGAGCTTCGCTTCACGGATAATGCTCAATTTTCGGCGCGCGCTGGAGCGCAACCACCATTGACTGCCATGAATCCGGATCGAGAGTTGGCGGGGCAAGTTGTACTGGTCACCGGGGCTGCTCGCAACATCGGGCGGGCCATTGCACAAGCGCTGGCAGAGGGAGGCGCAAGCGTCATGGTGAGCACTCTCAATTCCCATGATGAGCTGTCGCAAACCGTGGACTCGATCCGTGGAGCCGGCGGCTCCGCGGCGAGCTGCACCGGCGACGTCACCGATCCAGAAGCGGTGTTGGGCATGGTGGCGATGACGATCGATCGCTTCGGACGCCTCGACGCGCTGGTGAACAACGCAGCGGTCCGCGCAGAGCAACCCTTCATCGGCATGGCGTTTCAAGACTGGCGACGCATTCTGTCGGTGATTCTCGATGGGACCTTTTTCTGCGCACAAGCGTGCGTACCGCATATCGTCCGTGCCGGAGGTGGATCGATCGTCAACATCGGCGGCGAAACGGGGCACAGCGGAGCTGCAGGCCGTGCTCACGTCGTCACCGCGAAGGCAGGTCTTGCCGGGATGACCAAAGCGCTGGCGCTCGAGCTTGCGCCGCACCGGATCACCGTCAACTGCGTCGTTCCGGGACGAATCGAAACCGTTCGCGCCGCGAACACCGCAACGCCGTCGCGTCACGGCACGCCGCCGCCGATCGGACGCTTCGGATTGCCGGAGGAGGTTGCAGCGATGGTCAGCATGCTGTGCGGGCCCCGCGCACGCTACATCACCGGTCAGGCGATCCACGTGAACGGCGGCGGATGGATGCCCTGAGGAAGTCAATGATGAGCGACACAAACCCCATGCGTGCCCGCAGTGCGGGAGGCGAAGGTGTTCCGCCAGTCACTGTGATGCTCGCGGACTTCGTGGCGAAGCACCCATCCTGCGGCTGGGACCAGCTCGTCGAACGCGAGGCGCAGCGCACTTTTCTCAACTGGGTGGGATGCGCGATCGGCGCGTCGCGCCACGGCGCAGTCGCAGCGGCGCTTGCAGCGCTCGAGGATCTCGAGTCCGCACCGCAGGTGAGCGTTCTCGGCCGACATGAGCGCGTCGACATGAGTGGAGCGGCGCTGCTCAACGGTATCAGCTCGCACACCTTCGACTTCGACGACACGCATCTCAAGACCATCATTCATCCTGGCGGACCGGTTGCCTCCGCAGCGCTCGCCCTGGCCGAGCACAGCGGCGCGAACGGCCGGCAGTTGATCGATGCGATCGTGCTTGGCGCCGACGTCGCATGCCGCGTGGGCAACGCGATCTATCCCGATCACTACGACCGCGGATGGCACATCACCGGCTCAACGGGAATGCTGGGAGCCGCCGCGGCGTGCGCCCGCCTCCTTCGGCTCGACCCCCATCAGAGCGCCATGGCGTTGGGCATCGCCGCGTCGCAGCCGATCGGCGTACGCGAACAGTTTGGCTCGATGACCAAGGCGTTTCACATCGGCGCGGCCGCACGTGCCGGCCTCACCTCGGCACTGCTTGCAAAGCACGGCTATACGGCTTCCCTCTACGCTCTCGAGGCTCGACGAGGATTGCTGCGCACTTATTCCGATAAATGCGATTGGAAGGAGATCGAGAACGCGCTTGGTGAGCGCTTCGAAATTGCATTCAACTCCTACAAGCCCTTTGCCTGCGGGGTGGTGATTCATCCCTGCATCGACGGCTGCGTGCAATTGCGCAACCAGCACTCTTTGCGGTCCGATGACATCGATCGCGTCGAGCTCAAGGTCCACCCATTGGTGCTCGAGCTCACCGGCAAGCGCTCGCCGACGATCGGGTTGGAAGGCAAGTTCAGCGTCTACCACGCCTGCGCGGCAGGCATCGTCTTCGGAGCCGCTGGCGAGAGCGAGTTCTCCGACGCGATCGTTGCTCGCCCGGATCTCGTAGCCTTGCGCGAGCGGGTGCATGCTGTCGTGGATCCTTCGATCGGAGAGGACTCGGCGGACGTCAGCATCCGTTGCCAAGACGGCCGCAGCCTGCACGTTTTCGTCGAGCATGCCGTTGGCAGTCTGCAGCGACCGATGAGTGACGAAGACCTGTGCCGCAAGTTTCACGGTTTGGTCGATCCGATACTGGGTGCCGCGCGAGCTGAGTCCATCATAGAGCACTGTGAGGCGTTGCCCGGTGCGGCGGACGTTCACTCCCTCACAGCCGCTGCGCGAGGCTAAGCCAAGCATGTGGCGCATGTCATCGCGACGTGCCGCGTTCGCACTTGCGCTGATCGTCTGCACGATGGCGCATGCCCAGGACTATCCGTCGCATCCCATACGAGTCATCGTCCCGTTCTCGCCCGGCGGCGCTGTCGACGGTCCGATGCGATTGATCGCGCAGCAAATGTCGAAGCGGCTTGGTCAAAGCGTGGTCGTGGAGAACAGGCCTGGCGCCGGGGCGACCATTGGCAGCGAGGCAGTGGCCAAGGCACAAGCCGATGGGTATACCCTCCTGCTGGCAT
Source organism: Betaproteobacteria bacterium (assembly GCA_005882995.1). GTDB lineage: Bacteria > Pseudomonadota > Gammaproteobacteria > Burkholderiales > Casimicrobiaceae > PALSA-1003. The sequence goes on along the minus strand of VBCY01000302.1, from coordinate 3,639 downwards.
CCCAAACCAATGCCATAAGCGCGACGCTGTATCCAAAGCTCTCGTTCGATCCCGTGGAGGACTTCACTCCGATTTCGCTCATCGGTCGCGAGCCCGGTGTAATCGTGGTCCATCCTTCGCTGCCGGTGAACACGTTGGGCGAGCTCATCGCCTACGTCAAGGCGCGGCCCGGCAGAGTCGACTATGCATCGTCGGGCAACGGTAGCGGCCAGCACTTGTTCGCTGCGCTCCTTTGTTCGATGACCGGCATGCAAATGAATCACGTGCCGTATCGGGGCAGCGGTCAGGCGACGGCCGATCTGCTCGGAGCTCAAGTGCAGGTGGCGATACCGGGACTGTCGGGGATGCTGGGTCACATCAAGACCGGCAAGCTGCGTGCGCTCGCGGTCACGGGGGCAAAGCGTGCCCCGCAACTTCCAGACGTGCCCACGGTGATCGAAGCCGGCGTTCCGGGATACGAAGCCTACGTCTGGATGGGGCTGCTCGCACCGCGCAACACGCCCTCCGCAATCATCGACAAGCTGCAGCGTGAAATCCTCGCCGCGCTCGCCACGACCGACGTGCAAAACTACCTGGCGACCGCGAGTATCGAGGCAGTCGGCTCGACCCCTGCCGAGTTCGGCGCCTTCTTCTACTCTGAAAAGCAGCAGTGGGCCAGGATCATCCGCGAAACGGGGGCGAAAGTTGATTGATGGACGGTGAGGGAACGATCGCTGCGAGCCCCGTATCCGGTGTCGAGCATTGGACGCGCAAGGGCGAGATCCGTCTCTTCCTATGGGAGAAGTACGTCGGCGCGCCGGAGAAAAAGCCCGTAGTTCTGTTTGTTCACGGCTCGTCGATGGCTTCGCAGCCTACCTTCGATCTGAACGTGCCCGGAAGACCGGACTCTTCGGTTATGGACTGGTTTGCGAAGCGTGGTTTTGTTTGCTGGTGCGTCGACATGGAAGGCTACGGGCGTTCCGACAAATCGCGCGATATCTACTGCGATATCGCCAATGGCGCCGACGATCTCGAGGCAGCAACCCGCTACATCGCCAAGGCTCGGGGCGTCGATCGCTTCATGATCTACGGCATATCGTCCGGCGCGTTGCGCGCGGCGCTGTTTGCCGAGCGGCATCCGCATCGCGTGTCACGACTTGCGCTTGACGCCTTTGTGTGGACGGGCGCGGGGGCGCCGACCCTCGAGCAGCGGCGCAAGAAGCTGGCGCAGTTTGTGGCCAGCAAGCGGCGGCCCATCGATCGCGCTTTCGTGCAATCCATCTTCGAACGCGACCACGCCGAGACCGCGGAACAGCGGGTTATCGATGCCTTTGCCGATGCCATCCTTGCGCTCGACGATTCGATGCCCAACGGCACTTACATCGACATGTGCTCCAAGCTCCCGCTTGTCGATCCGCAGAAACTCGCCATGCCGACGCTTCTCATGCGTGGGCAGTACGACGGTATCGCTGGCTTCGACGACCTGGTTGAATTCTTCAAGCGCCTACGGAACGCCGACAAGCAATTCACGGTGATGGCGGGCATTTCGCACGCGAGCTTCCAGCAGAAAAATTACTTGATGGTCTATGCCATTCTCCACGACTGGTTTTCGCGCCCGCCGCCCGCCTACGCCGCGACTAGGGCCTGTTAACCGCTATTGATGGCGGGTTGATCGGGTCCGTCCCTTATGCTATTGTCATAGGACTTGGTGGTCGGTGAGACTCGATGCGAGAACGAACGCTCATTACGGAGCGGCGCTATTTCGGGTTGGGCGCCATTGAATTTCGCGCCGCGTCCGCTCGCGTGCTGGCGCGGGTGGCCGGTCTGCCCCGGGACCGGGTTCGCGTAAGCGCGCGCAGCCTGCGCCAGGACTTCGCGATGAATACCCTCGTTGGCGGCGCCTTCGTCGATGGACTGGTAGCCGATGGGCTGCTCGAAGTCGAATCCGAAGGACGCCATGATTACCGGCTGACCGACCGCTTTGTAGAGTTCGCCACCGCGCGCGTCGTCGAGCCCTTGACGCGGCAACGCGCCAGGGAATTATTGGCCCGCGCCTCCCGCCTTGCGGCGCGAATCAATGTCGAGTGGCCGAAGAACCCTCTTGAGATCGAAGCGCTTGCATCCTATGGCAGCTATATGAGCCGCGACGCGGTGTTGTCCGAACTCTCTCTCGGCATCGTGGTGCGCTCGCGTCACGTTTCGCGACGCGCCCGCTGGGGACGGATGATGACTAACGCCGAAGGTGCTCGCGAAATTCGATCCGCCTTTCGCGATCTCAGCTCATTCGTGCGCGTTCACCTCGTCAACGAGCTGCGACAACTGCGGCGCCCCTTTGCCGTCGCATTCGAGGATAAATAGGAGTGCACTCGAGGGCTGGCAGGCCAATAGAAATCGAACTGCCGCCGCCATGAGAATGTTTTACGCATACGCAGTCCCGGCGCTTTGGCTCGCCTGGTGCATCTATTGGTGGGTGGCAGGACGCGACGTCAAGCCCGTGACGCGGCGAGAAAGTGCCGCCTCCCGCGCCGGCCACATACTGCCGCTGGTTATTGCAGTCATGCTGCTCGCGCTACCGTCGCTCCCATACGGCCTTCTTTCGAATCGGCTGCTTTCGCCGACTCATCGGGTCTTTTTCGTCGGGATCGCTCTTGTGGTAGCGGGGCTTCTGTTCACGATCTGGGCGAGGCTCTACCTCGGCCGCAACTGGAGCGGCGTCGTCACATTGAAGAAAGATCACGAATTGGTGCGTGGCGGGCCGTACCGTTTCGTACGTCACCCGATCTACTCAGGCTTGCTGCTGGCAATTGCCGGCTCGGCAGTCGTGCGCGGCGAATGGCGCGGAGTGCTCGCGCTGATCATTGCCTTCGTCGCGCTATGGCGAAAACTGCGTTTGGAGGAACGCTGGCTCGGCGAAGCTTTCGGCGAACAATACGCCGCTTATCGCGCCGAAGTCGCGGCGCTTATCCCGTTCGTTCTGTGATCCCACCTATTGCAGCTGGATATCGCCGTCGAACTGAACGTTGATTTTCAGACCGGGAATGACCAGCGTCATATGCGCCGGAAATGCTTCATTGCCGCTGATGGCTCGATCAGAGATGGCTTTCTCAACGGCGTGCTCGATCTCGCGCTGCGAGCTGATGCCGACCATCTTCAGGAATTTGCGGATGCTCAAGTTGAGGGTTTCTTCGTTCATTGTGTGCTCCTTGCAGCAGTGCGATGACAGTTCACGAGAATGACCAGGCGCGGCGTTCAGGGTTCATTTTTGCATTATGGCTCTTTTCCGACTGCCGCAAGAGGCGACAACCCGGCGACTGGTCTCGCTTGCTGACATGATGGATGAGTTAGCCTACGGAAAGTAGGCCGGTCGCCCATGCATGCTGCATCTTTTCAGGCGGCATGAGTCGATTCACAATGCGTGGTTGAAGCGAGTGCCGTTACGGAGCGAACATGACGTTGCTGGTATTGGGCCTAGCGCTTTTTCTATCGCTTCACCTGCTGCCGACGCTGCCTTCTGCCCGTGCAGGATTGCTAACGCGATGGGGAGAGCAGCGCTACAAGGGTATCTTCTCGTTGTTGTCCGGGGTGGGTTTCATTCTGATCGTGGCCGGATATTACGTCGGGACGCGTGGAGCGCAGTTGTTCGCCTCGATCCCGGCGGCT
>VBCY01000300.1 GCA_005882995.1 Betaproteobacteria bacterium | reverse complement strand
GGTCCGGTTCGGTAGACCGGTGAGCGGGTCGTGATAAGCCATGCGTTCGATGGTCCGCTCTGCCTCGCGCTGCCGCACCCCAACGCGCAGGTGATCGATCCCATAGGCCAGATCGTCGGCGAGCTCCGACAAAAGCACGACCTCGCTTGGAATGAACGCGTCTTCGTCGGTGGCGAGAATGGCAAGGCATCCGATGACCGCACCGTTGCCGTCGCGCAAGGGAAATGCGCTCACCGCACCATAGCCTCGCTTGATGGCTTCTTCGCGCCACGGCGCAAGCGCTGGATCGCTCCTCAATTTGCGCCCGATCGATGGCGCTCCGGTGCGGATTGCAGTGCCAGTCGCGCCTCGGCCGGCTTCGACATCGTCCCAGCTCAAGCGCGCCGTCGCGAGCATCCCCGATTCCAGGCCGGCATGCGCCACCGGCCGGATCGTCTTCGCCGTATCATTTTCGGCATAGCCGATCCACGCCATGATGTACCCGCCCTCTTCGACGATGACGCGGCACATTTCTCCGAGTAGCGCGGTCTCGTCTTCGGCACGCAGGAGCGCGCGATGCCCCGCACGCAGCGTGCGCAGCATTCGGTTGATGCGCTGCAGCTCGTCGGGAGTGGCTTCCGCGTCTGGCGTCGCGGATGTGATTTGTGCGTCCATCGGGCGACACGTCGAAGAATCTTGCGTCTTTCACCCTACGCCGTTTGCGCTGTCCGTGCAATCGGCCGTTCGGCGCATTAGCGATTCACGATGCCATGGGCTGCACCGTGGCGGCAAAGCTTTGCCGGGCGGCGTTGTCGCCACGACCGCTGCGCCGTATGAAATCCTCGATCTGATCTTCGCCGATCTTTCCAACCGCGAAATAGGTCGCTTCGGGATGCGCAAGGTAGAAACCGGCGACCGAAGCGGCCGGCAGCATCGCGTAGTTTTCGCTGAGCCACATTCCGATCTTCGATGCCTCGAGCAGCTCGAACAACTCCGCCTTGACCGCATGATCCGGACAGGCGGGATAGCCGGGCGCGGGTCGAATGCCACGGTACTCCTCCCTGATGAGCTCGGCGTTGCCGAGCCGCTCATCGCTCGCGTAACCCCAGAGCTCGCGCCGTACCTTGCGATGCATCCATTCCGCGAAAGCTTCCGCCAGCCGATCGGCAAGCGCTTTGAGCATGATTGCGCTGTAGTCATCCTTGCTCGCTTCGAATTCCGCGAGCTTTCGCTCGATGCCGAGACCGGCCGTCACGGCGAACGCGCCGGCGTAGTCCGCCAAGCCGGACGTTTTCGGCGCCACGAAATCCGCGAGGCAGTAGTTCGACTTGCCGGTGGGGCGCTGGTTCTGTTGACGCAGATTGCGCCACGTCATGGCGACGCGGGTGCGCGCCTCATTGGCGTAGAACTCGATGTCATCGCCCACCGAGTTTGCAGGCAGCAGTGCGACAACCCCGTTGGCAGTGAGCCAGCGGCCATCGATCACGCGCTTGAGCATTGACTGGCCCTCGGCGTAAACGGCGCGCGCCGTCTCGCCCACCACCGGATCGTCGAGGATCTCCGGGAAGCGCCCCGCAAGCTCCCAGGTCTGAAAGAACGGCGCCCAATCGATGAATTGCGCAAGCTCGCCAAGGTCGGCGTTGCGGAACTCCCTGCGGCCGATCAGCTGCGGCCGCGACGGCGCGTAATGCTCCCAGTCGGTTCGCCAGGCGTTGGCCCGCGCGGCTTCCAGGGGAATCAGCGTGGGTCCCTTCTTCTGCGCATGCTGTGCGCGAATGCGCTCGTAGTCCGCGGCAACTTGGGCTACGTAAGCGCTTTTCGAGCCGGCCGATAGCAGCTGAGTGACAACTCCGACCGCGCGCGACGCGTCGGGAACATACACCGTCACGCCGGAGAAGTTCGGCGCGATTTTCACCGCCGTGTGAACGCGCGAGGTTGTGGCGCCACCGATCAGCAGCGGTTGCAACATGCCGCGCCGCTCCATTTCCGCGGCGACGCGGCCCATCTCTTCGAGCGACGGCGTAATCAGTCCTGAGAGTCCGACCACGTCTGCATTTCTGTCGCGCGCCGTGTCGAGAATTTTCTGCCCCGGCACCATCACGCCCAGATCGATGACCTCGAAATTGTTGCACTGGAGCACGACGCCGACGATGTTCTTGCCGATATCGTGCACGTCACCTTTGACCGTCGCCATGACAACGGTGCCACGCGGGCGGCCGGCGTTGCCTGAGCGCGCCTTTTCCGCTTCGATGTAGGGCACGAGGTGCGCGACCGCCTGCTTCATTACCCGCGCGCTCTTCACGACCTGTGGCAAAAACATCTTTCCTGCGCCAAATAGATCGCCGACGACATTCATGCCGGCCATCAGCGGTCCCTCGATCACTTCGATGGGACGCGGGTACTTTTGCCTCGCTTCCTCGGTGTCCTCGATGATGAAGGTCGCGATGCCCTTGACCAGCGCGTGCGACAACCGCTCGTCAACGCTCCGCTGCCGCCACGCGAGGTCCTCGCTCGACACCTTAGCTTTGGTCTTGTAGGTGTCGGCGAACGAGACCAGCCGCTCGGTCGCGTCAGGGCGCCGGTTGAGGACGACGTCTTCGGCGCGCTCGCGCAACTCGGGATCGAGCTCGTCGTACACGCCCAGCTGCCCTGCGTTGACGATGCCCATGGTCATCCCGGCGCGAATGGCGTGATACAGAAAAACCGTGTGGATCGCCTCTCGCACCGGGTCATTGCCGCGGAAGCTGAAGCTCACATTCGAAACGCCGCCCGAGACTTTGGCATGCAGCAAGTGCTGGCGGATCCATCGTGTCGCAGCGATGAAATCCACCGCGTAGTTGTTGTGTTCCTCGATGCCTGTGGCGATGGCGAAGATGTTGGGGTCGAAGATGATGTCTTCCGGCGGAAACCCTGTCTTCTCCGTGAGGAGCCGATACGCGCGCTCGCATATCTCGACTTTGCGCTGCAGGCTGTCGGCCTGTCCCGTTTCGTCGAAGGCCATGACGACCGCGGCGGCTCCGTAGCGTCTGACCAGCCTGGCCTGGCGCAAAAACTCGCTCTCGCCTTCCTTGAGCGAAATCGAATTGACGACGCCTTTGCCCTGCACGCATTTAAGGCCGGCTTCGATGACCTCCCACTTCGACGAATCGATCATGACCGGAACGCGCGCGATGTCGGGCTCGCCGGCGATCAGTTGCAGAAACCTCATCATCGCCGCCTTGGAATCGAGCATCGCCTCGTCCATGTTCACGTCGATCAACTGAGCGCCGTTCTGAACCTGCTGGCGCGCGATCTCGACCGCGCCCGCGTAATCGCCGGCGAGGATCAGCTTGGCGAAAGCACGCGAGCCGGTGACGTTGGTACGCTCGCCGACGTTGACGAACAGCGAGTCGTCACCGATGGTAAGCGGCTCCAGGCCGGATAGTCGAGTGGGATGGGACATGTTATGAGCGATGCTCCGCCGCCTCCACCCGCGATCGTGTCGAAGCGAGAGAGCGGACGGATCAGGCGGAGAGCGCCTCCGCAGCGGGCTGCGCCGGCAACTTCCTGGGTGCCACGGTGCTCACCGCGCGCGCGATGGCGCGTATGTGCTCGGGCGTCGTTCCGCAACATCCGCCGACGATGTTGACGAATCCGCTCTTCGCGAAGTCACCGATCAGGCGCGCGGTTGTTTCCGGCGCTTCGTCGTAGCCTGTGTCGCTCATCGGGTTGGGAAGGCCGGCATTGGGGTAGCAGGACACGAAGGTATCGGCGACGCGCGAAAGCTCCTCGATATACGGCCGCATCATGGCCGCACCGAGAGCGCAGTTGAGTCCCACGGCGAGCGGCCGCACGTGACGCACCGAATTCCAGAAAGCTTCGGTGGTCTGTCCCGAAAGCGTGCGTCCCGATGCGTCGGTGATGGTCCCCGATACGATCACCGGCAGCCGCATCGCATGCTCTTCAAAATATTGGTCGATCGCGAACAGCGCAGCCCTGGCGTTGAGGGTGTCGAATACCGTCTCGACCAGCAACAGATCGACGCCGCCTTCGACGAGCCCGTCGACGGCTTCGCCGTACGCCGCCACCAGTTCGTCATAGGTGACGTTGCGAAAGCCGGGATCGTTGACGTCTGGCGACAGCGTCGCCGTGCGATTGGTGGGCCCCAGCGCGCCGGCGACAAAGCGAGGCTTCCCGGGCGTCTTCGTACTCCACGTGTCAGCGCACTCACGGGCGAGCCTTGCGGCTGCGAAATTGATCTCACGGACGCGGCTTTGCAGCCCGTAGTCGGCCTGCGCAATGCGAGTCGCATTGAAGGTATTGGTCTCGATGATGTCGGCGCCCGCTTCCAGAAAAGCATGGTGAATGTCGCGGATCACGTCCGGCCGGGTCAGCGTCAGCAGATCGTTGTCGCCCTTGACATCGCAGGCGTGGTCGCGCAGTCCGCACGCTTCCTCACCTCGATAGTCGGCCTCGTCGAGCTTGCGCGCCTGGATCATCGTGCCCATGGCGCCATCGAGAATCAGAATCCGCTGCTCGAGCAGTTCGGTGAGAAGCGCTGTCTTGTCATCGGTCATGTTTTTACCAACAAAAAACCCGTTCAGCTTGCCGCCGAGCGGGTTCTTGAATCGAAGCCGCTTTAGCTGCACTTGTAGAGCGCCCGCAAGCTGCAGGGGTTTCCCCCGGATCAAATCGGCGCTATGGCGCAAAGTTAAGGGCTCAAGCTAGTGTTGTCAACCCGCGTAACATGATGGTTCCCGTTCGTATGGAGTGAACCGATGGTCGACCCCGACATTCGGCGTCTGCTCGACACCGTGTTCAACGTCGCGGATCCGGATGCTGCGCCCGACGTCGCGCAGCTCCGGGCCGCGGCGGAGCAGGCACCCATTCTGCTGGGCGGCACACCAGAGTCCGTGGAATCGGTTGCCGACATGAGCGTTCCAGGAGCCTCGAGCTCCATCGGGGTTCGCGTGTACCGTCCTCGTGCCGATGGCGCGCTGTCGCTCATGCTCTATACGCACGGCGGCGGATGGGTGACCGGCTCGCTGGAATCGCACGATCGCCTGTGCCGCTTGCTTGCCAATCGACTCTCCGCGGTCATCGTCGCCGTGGACTATCGATGCGCCCCCGAGCATCTCTACCCCGCGGCGCTCGATGATACCTACGAGGCTTGGCTGTGGGCGTGTGCGCATGCGCATCGGCTTGGCGCGGAAGGCAAGCGCTTCGCTGTCGCCGGCGACAGCTCCGGCGGGAATCTCGCGGCCGCATTGACGTTGCGGCTTCGGGCCCGGAACCTCGCGCAACCTCGGCTGCAATTGCTTCTCTATCCGGCGCTCGACGCGAGCTGCTCGCGCGGCGCATATCGCGAATTCGTCACCGGATTCAACCTCAGCGCCGCGCAGATGGCATGGTACTGGAGCGCCTACCAGGGATCGACATGCGTCGATGCGCCGCAGCTCTCGCCGCTCGCATCTTCGGATCTGTCCGCCCTTGCGCCCGCTCTCATCGCCGTCGCGGAGTGTGACGTGCTGCGCGACGACGGCCTCACGTACGCGCATCGATTACATGAGGCTGGCGTAACGGTGCGAGTCATCCGCTGCGAAGGAATGATTCATGGCTTCCTTCGTTGGACCGGCGCGGTTCCCGCGGCGCTACGCCTGGTCCAGAAGATCGCGAATGAAGCGAAGCAGATGCTGGCCGAACCTCCTTGAGCGGGCGATCTGTACCCTGTGACGGGCCTCGATGGCGGCGATTTGTGATGCGACGGCGTCGCTTTGTTGTCGCGTCAGCGACACGGGACGGTTTTCACGGCGCTTCAGGGAGCGGCCGTAGACAGATCCAGCGACATGTAGACGACGTCGGGCAGCGGGTTGTGGTAATAGGCCGCACAGGGCCGAAACCCCAGATCGGCATAGGTGGCGCGAGCCGCTTTCATCCACGCCAATGTATCGAGCTTGAGCTCGCGATAGCCGATGACTTTGGCCTGGGCAATGAGCGCTGAAGCAAGACGATGCCCCCACCTTTCACCTCGATGCGAGGGCTGCACATAAAGGCGCTTGATCTCGCCGATGCCGCTATCGCTTCCGGACGCTGTCGTACCGCATCCGGCCTCTGCTCCGAGCGGGCGCAAGGCGATACAACCGAAGGCCGCTCCGGTTGGCCCTGCCACCAGCAGTCGCCCCCGCGGCGGCGCATAGGCGCCGGGCAAGCCGGCGAGCTCAGCGTCGAAACCCTGAAAACAGAGATCGATCTTGAGCCACTTCGCGTACTCGACAAAAAGCCGGCGAGCGGCCGCGATGTCATCGTGAGTCAGCGCCTCACGAAGGGTGGCCTGGCCGGCGGCTGCAAGCGCTTCGGACACGGGCCTCAGGTCGTCTGGTCGCACGATCCGATCTTGATCTCGCTGCCTGAAAAATCGGCCTGCAGCTCCTTCAGACGCACGATGACGGCTGCAGGCGGGTCGCGCACGACCAGCGCCAGTTGTTGCACGGCTTGCGCGCGCTGGCCGAGCTTGGCGGTTGTGATTCCCTGTTCCTGCAATGATACAAGGCGCGTCTGCGCAGCTTCCTCGGTGCGGAAAACGCCCAGAGAAATCGCATAGCGCTGCGGCCCGCTATCTACCGCGGCAACATCCTTGATGCCCTGGGCTTTGAGCTCCCCAACACGCTTGTCCACCGCCGGCTTATTGGCCAACGGAGGCAGAAACACCCAGTAATTGGCGACGGCTTCGATTTTTTTCTGACTGAGCAGCCGCCCAAGTTGAAGGGCCGCGAGCCCGGTCTCCGCCCGGGCGCGGTCGGTTTCCGACAGTGGGCCCCACTCCACGCACACGTCCGCGAGCGCCGCGATCTTGGCAGGGCCCAGCGCCGCTACCTGTTGCGGGGTCAGAAGCTTGATCTTGTCGGGCTGAACCTGCTGGTTCAATCTCGCCGCCTCGCCGCCACCAACGTTGTCCAGCTCGATATACAGAAAAAGCGTGGCATTGGCGAGCAGCAGAAGGAAAACGAGGATTCTCATTGCTCCGTGGCCAGAGTCAGCACTCCCTCCAGAACTAGATTATCCACGACCTCAACCGGGTCAGTAAGGTGGGGGGCGATGTCGGGCGCCGCGCCGCCGGCCACAAAGCACTTGGGAAGTGCCGCGCCGATGTCGAGCCGGAGGCGCATCTGTTCAATCGCCCCGCAGATCGCCTGGATCGCTCCCGACAACATGGCGTCCGCGTTGCTCAAGGGAAAATCGTAGTATCGGCCTGGAGGTATCTTGAGCGCCGTATTGGCTGCCAGCGCCTGGAGCATCAGGTTGACGCCCGGGAGGATCGCTCCTCCGCGGAACTCGCCACCGGCATCCATCGCGTCGACGGTGATCGCTGTGCGTGCGTTAACGACCACGCAGGCCGGCTGAAACAATTCCTGAGCGAGCCGTTGCCGGGCGGCAATCAGCGATGCCCAACGGTCGCCGCCCAATTGCGATGGAAGTGCGTAGCGGTTTCTGACCCCGCACGCTTCTTCGGTGGCGATCAGCCACTGCGGCATTGTGCGCCAACGCGTGAGTTGCGCCTCCACGCGTACTCGCGTCGCTTCGCCGGCGACATTCACGCCCACGACGCGTGCAGGCCTCGGCATGTTCTGCCAATCGCGCAGTGCAAGCGTACCGATCTCCTGATTCGCAACGGCGCCCTGCGCGACCCAACCGCGCGCGTCGGCGAGCCCCCACGCGAGCCGACTGTAGCCACAATCGAGCGCAAGGATCGTCACGTCACGCTCGTCGTACCGAGACCTCGCCGTTGACGAAGCGCAGCTGTCGAGCGTTGCGTTCGACGAGCAGGGCGCCATCGGTGTCGACCCCGGCGGCCACGCCAAGGATCCTGCTTGCATCGGGCATGAGAACCTGCACCGGACGTCCGCACAAAGCGTCGCGCTGCTGCCACTCGGCACGGAAGGGCTCAAAGCCCTTCTCCGCATAATGCCCGAGGACCGTGACCAATTCTGCGGCGATGCACGCGAGCAGAAGATTGCGGTCGATGGAAACGTCGCCGTCGATGCCAGCGAGATCGGTCACGGGGCCCGCGACCTTTCCGCGCAACGATGGCGGCACGCGAACGTTGACGCCGACGCCGATGACTGCGATGGTCGATCCGACGGCATCCTCGGTAAGCTCGATCAGGATCCCTGCAAGCTTGCGCCACCGGTGCAGGACATCGTTCGGCCATTTGAGCTCGAGGTCGCGATAGCCCGATCCTTCGAGGGCGCGAGCGACTGCGACTCCGGCGGCAAGCGAGAGTCCGCCAAGTTGCGCGGCTCGTCTCTCAAATCTCCAGCCGAGCGAGAATGTGAGACTGCCGCCCGCAAGCGCAGACCATTCGCGACCGCGCCTGCCGCGACCGGCTTGCTGCCGTTCGGCAACGAGCAGATGCCTGTGAACGTCTGCGCGGGCAGCGCGGCGCAACAGCTCGCTGTTGGTCGAATCGATGCTGTCGACCACCTGGATCGTGATCTTCAGCCCGCGAATCGCGCTCGCGATCGCTCCTTGATCGAGAAGCGATTCAGTATCGGGCAGCGCCTCGGGATGCTTCGCCGAAGTATCCAAGGCGACGGGAGGTCGGTATCGCGAAATGATCTGGCGGCTGGCCCTGCCCACGACCCTCCCTCTTCAGACGATCTTCACGCCTGCGAGTTTTTCCTGCGCTTCGATGAGCGACGCGACGTACTTCTCGCCGAAGCCCAGAAGGTTGGCGGTAACGAGGCTTTGATGCACGGCCTCGCCGACGATCGCCGGCACCGGAAGCGACTCCGCGAAGTGCGTGTAGTAGCGCAGGTCCTTCATGGCATTGGCCAGCGTGAACTTCAGTCCGGACAAGTCGCCGCTTTCGAGCATCTTTCCGACCATCATCTGGAAAATCCCCGAGTTGACTCCGCCCGCGGAAATGATCTCGTGCAGCTTTTTGATGGAAACTCCCGACTTGGCGCAAGCCGCGCAAGCTTCCGCGGTCGCCGTCGCAATTGCCTGCGCGATAAAATTATTGACGAGCTTGAGCATGTGCCCGTGTCCGGGCGGACCGACGTGGATCACGTTTTCGCAGTACGCGGCGAATACGGGTTTTAGCCTCGCGAAGGTGTCGTCTTCAGCGCCGACCATGGTGTTGAGGCGGCCCTCTTCGGCTTCCTTCGGCGTGCGTGCCAGCGGGGCGTCGACATACTTGGCACCCTTGTTTGCGAAGTCCTCGCGGATTCTTGCCGTCGACGAGGGCTCCGCGGTGGAGGTGTCGACGACGATGAGCGTGTCGCGCGCTGCGCCGAGAAGTCCGTCGTCACGGTAGACGATTTCCTCGATCTGCGGCGATCCGGTGACGCACAGGATCACGATGTCGGATGTTCGCGCGAGCGCCGCTCCGCTTGGAGCTTCCTTCGCGCCTGCCGCGAGTATGTCGTGCGCGGACCCGCGGTTCCGATGCAGCAGAACCGTCAACTGGTAGCCTTTGCTGACCAGGTTCTTCGCGATGCCGTGGCCCATGAGACCCAGGCCGATGAAGCCGATGCGGGGCTTGTCGCCGTTCATTTTTACCTCCGGAATTGCGCTCGATTGTACCGCGGGCCGTCAATCCACTGCCGCCGGCTCCGATTGCGGCAAGCTCGCGCGCCAGCGCTCGTACCAGGTCAGGACGACGCCGCTGCCAGCAATGATCACGATGCCGCAAAACGTCCACATGTCCGGAAGCGTTCCGAACACCATCCAGCCTGCCAGCGTCGACCACACCAGTTGCATGTAAGTGAACGGCGCAATGGCCGAGGCCGAGGCACGCTGAAACGCGCGGATGAACAGCAGGTGGCCAAAGAATCCCATGATGCCGATCCCGACGAAGAGCGCGACATCGCGGATGGGGTACCACGTAATGTCGTCGAGAAAGGGAATAGGCACCGATAGCACGACCGCGCCGACCAGTGCAGGGTAGATCAGCAGCACCATCAAGTCCTCGCCTGCGAGCTTGCGGGTCAGAATCTGGAATGTCGCGTAAAGAGAGGCTGCGCCAAAGGCGAGCAGCGCGGCCGGGGCCAGAACATCACTGCCCGGCCGGACGATCAGGATCATGCCGAGGAGGCCCGCGATCACGAATGCCCAGCGCGGGCGCGTGAGCCTTTCGCCGAGAAACCAGCCTGCCATCAGCGTCACCAGAATCGGCGAGGTGTAGTTGAGCGCCGTCGCTTCGGCGAGCGGCAGGTATTTGAGCGCGGAAAAGAAACAGATCGACGATCCGATCAGGACGACGCCGCGCGTGAGCTGCATCCCCAGACGGCCGGTGCGGACCAGCTTCCAGCGCAGCTTCGGCGCAAGCAGCGCCAGCATCAGCAATGCCTGCACGCTCCAGCGAGCCCACACCAGCAACGGTACGGGATAGCGCTGGCTCAAGTATTTGACGCTCACATCGATGACCGTGAAACAGGCGCTGGCGAGAACGATCAGCAGGGCCGCAGAGAGCGAGACGTGCGCGTGACGCTTCATCCTGCGGATGCTGTGTTGGAGTAGGGGGAGATCAGAAGAGGGAGCGGCTCGCGACGCGCGATTTTACGTCATCGTCTCATGGCGCCCGGGCGGGAGCCTGGCAGCGGCCGTTCGACGGCTGGCGCCCCAGCGGCGATAATGCGAGCTACGGCGACCTTCGTGTCGCAATCAATCCGGAGGCCACATGTTTCCAGCGCGCATCGGCATCTGCATCACAGCATTCGCGCTCGTGATGGGGATCAATCCCGTCACGGTGTCGCAAGCACAAGCGGAACAGGCAGCGACCGCGCGCAATCGCGTCGTCATCCAGGTCAGCGACGCCGACCTCGGCAAATGGAACCTTGCGCTGAACAACGCGAAAAATCTTCAGGCCGATTTAGGCGCGTCCAACGTGGATGTTGAGATCGTAGCCTATGGCCCGGGTATTGGCATGCTCAAGCTCGACTCCGCGGTCGCCCCGCGCATCGACGAAGCGGCCAAGTCCGGGGTGAAGATCATAGCCTGTGAGAACACGATGAAGGGGCAGAAGCTCACGCGCGCCGACATGCTCGAGGGCATCGATTATGTGAGCGCCGGCGTCGTTGAACTGATGTCGCGACAGCAGCAGGGCTGGGCTTACTTGCGCCCTTGATCCCCCGGCTCGACAGGAGTTCACTTCAACGATTTAGCGGGACGCGGCGCGAACACGTATTTGTTGCGCGTACCATAATTCCAGAAAAACACCATAATCGTCGCCGTGAATTTGGCGAGCATCAGCTCGGCTCCGAGACGGTCCACCAGAACGAAGAGCGCTGCCTGATTGATAAGCAAACCTATCACGCTGACCACATAGACGAGGAAGATCTCCCGTCCGCGCGTAAAACGCGCTCCGCTGCGGAAGACATGGCGCACGCTCAGCTGGTAGTTCACCCAGGTCGCCAATACGAATCCGAGTGGTGCCACAACGAGATAGTTGAATCCCGCGAGCTTCGCAAACAGGAAAAAGAATCCGATATCGACGCTTGCCGCCACGCCCCCGACGATCAGGTAGCGTAGGATTTTCACCGGAACAGGTTGTACTTGAGAATGCAGTAAATGGCGCGAAAGCCGTCCCTCCAGTCGACCTTCTTGCCCTGCTCGTAGGTCCGGCCGTAGTAGGCGATCCCGACCTCGTAGATCGAGCAGCCCATCTTGGCGATCTTCGCCGTGATTTCGGGCTCGAAACCGAAACGCTCTTCCTCGATGGCGACGTGTTGGATGACTTCGCGCCGAAAGACCTTGTAGCAGGTCTCGATGTCCGTGAGATTGAGATTGGTCAGCATGTTCGACAACAGGGTCAGAAAGCCATTACCCACGCGGTGCCAGAAATACAGGACGCGATGCGGTTGGTCGCCCATGAATCGGGAGCCATAAACGACGTCGGCCTTTCCATCCAGAATGGGTTTGACGAGCTTTGAATATTCGCCAGGATCGTATTCGAGATCGGCATCCTGGACGATGACGATATCGCCAGTCGCTTTCCCAAAGCCGGTCTTGAGCGATGCGCCCTTGCCGCGATTGAGGTCGTGATGAATTAGCTGATCGATCCAGCCGCGCGTCTTGAGCTCGTCGAGTATTTCACGGGTGCCGTCGCTCGAGCAATCGTCGACGACAATGATCTCCTTGGTCGGGTACGACGAATCGCGCACCGCGCCAATGATGGACTCGATGGTGGGGGCTTCGTTGAAACACGGGATAACGATGCTGAGCTTCACGCGCTGGCATCGGGGCGCAAATTGCGCCGCAGTACTTCCTCGAAATAGGCGATGGTCTTCGCCAGCCCCTTCTCAAGCGACGTCATTGGTTGCCAGCCGAGCGCCTCGCGGGCGAGCGCGATATCGGGCTGGCGCTGACGAGGGTCGTCATCGGGAAGAGATTTGTGAATCGTTCTGGACCTCGATCCGGTGAGTGAAATGACTTTCGCCGCCAGCTCGCTGATCGTGAGCTCTTTTGGGTTCCCGAGGTTCACCGGGCCGATAAATTCGTCGGACGTGTTCATCAGCGAAACCACGCCTCGTACCATGTCATCGACGTAGCAGAAGGAGCGCGTCTGACCGCCATCGCCGTACAACGTAATCGGCTCGCCTTTCAGCGCCTGCACGATGAAATTGGAAACCACTCGCCCGTCGTTGACATGCATGCGAGGCCCGTAGGTGTTGAAGATGCGCGCAATCTTGATGCGCAGTCTGTGCTGCTGGCGGTAACCGAAGAAGAGCGTTTCTGCACAGCGCTTGCCTTCGTCGTAGCAGGAGCGCATCCCAATGGGATTGACGTTGCCCCAGTAACTCTCCGGCTGGGGATGTACCGCCGGATCGCCATAGATTTCGCTCGTCGAGGCCTGAAGAATCTTTGCCTTGAGTCGTTTGCAAAGCCCGAGCATGTTGATCGCTCCGTGCACGCTGGTCTTCGTCGTTTGCACGGGATCGAACTGGTAGTGGATAGGTGAGGCCGGGCACGCGAAATTGTAGATCTCGTCAACCTCCACATAGAGCGGAAAGGTCACGTCGTGACGCAACAGCTCGAAGTGGGCGTTGTCCAGAAGGCGAGCGATATTGTCCTTGGTTCCCGTTAAGAAGTTGTCCACGCACAGAATGTCGTGTCCGGCTTCGAGCAACGCTTCGCACAGGAAGGAGCCCAGAAAGCCCGCGCCACCGGTCACCAGTATGCGTTTGCGCAAATGCATGGGAGAGATCGTTAGAGACGCGAGGGGAACGAAGGCTCGCGTAGCTGACGAAGGCAGCAAAAGCAGTATAGCCACGCTGCGTG
Source organism: Betaproteobacteria bacterium (assembly GCA_005882995.1). Lineage (GTDB taxonomy): Bacteria > Pseudomonadota > Gammaproteobacteria > Burkholderiales > Casimicrobiaceae > PALSA-1003. Next base: position 2,671 of record VBCY01000300.1, on the reverse strand, counting down.
TGGAAGTCATGCCCCGCACGCTTTGGTGGCTCGTGATGCCTCGTCTGTGTTGCTCGCTTGTGCCTTTGCACCTATCGTGGCGCAAATGAGACGACCCCCCGGACTATTTCTGCCGCTGCCGCGGCGCTATGGGCTCTTCGTCGTCGCGCTGACAATCGCCGTTCTGATCGTTTATCAACCGGTATGGAATGGCGGTTTCATCTGGGACGACGCGGCGCACGTAACCCGACCCGACGTTCGATCGTGGGCCGGCCTCTGGAGCATCTGGTTCGAACCGGGCGCCACTCAGCAGTACTACCCGCTTACCCACAGCTTCTTCTGGCTGCAGCATCGATTGTGGGGCGATGCGCCGACCGGCTATCACATCGTGAACATCGTCCTGCATGCGGCTGCCGCATCGATCGCAGGGCTGCTCCTTTACCGGCTCGCCATACCCGGCGCTTACTTCGCGGCGGCAATCTTCGCGCTTCACCCGGTCCAGGTGGAATCGGTCGCCTGGGTCACCGAGATCAAGAATACGCTCTCGGCAGTGTTCTACCTCGGCGCGGCGATCGCGTGGCTGCACTACCGGGAGAAAGCAAGCCGCGGCGCATACCTCCTCGCGCTCGGACTTTTCGTACTGGCACTGTGCACCAAGACCGTGACCGCGACGCTGCCCGCCGCGCTGCTGGTGATCGAATGGTGGCGGCGCGGGCGCCTTTCATGGCGGCGCGATGTGCTGCCGCTCGTTCCCTTCTTCATCCTGGGCATCGCCGCAGGGCTCACCACCGTGTGGGTCGAACGCAGCCTGGTTGGGGCGGAGGGCGCAGCGTTCGACCTCACGCTGCTCGAACGTGGCCTGATTGCCGGACGAGCGCTGTGGTTTTATGCGAGCAAGCTCTTCTGGCCCGTGAACCTTCTCTTCATCTACCCACGGTGGGACGTCAACCCGGCAGCATGGTGGCAGTACGTTTACCCGGCAGCGGCGATTGGGGTCCTGATCATCGCGTGGAGCGTGCGCCGGCGCACGCGAGGACCTCTTGCAGGCATGCTCTACTTCGCGGGGACACTCTTCCCGGCGCTTGGCTTCTTCAACGTTTATCCATTTCTATTCTCATTCGTCGCCGATCACTTCCAGTACCTGGCTAGCCTCGGACTCATTACGCTCATAGCCGCTGGAATGACGCTGATCTTCCAACGCTGGCGGCTGTGGGATCGGGTGCCCGCCTTCATCGTTTGTCTCGGCGTGCTCTCAGTGCTGGGCATCCTGAGCTGGAAGCAAAGCCGCATCTACGCGGACGCCGAATCACTGTACCGCGCGACAATCGAACGCAATCCCGAAGCTTGGATGGCGCAAAACAATCTCGCGGGCGTGCTGATCGAGCGCGGCGCGGCGCAGGAAGCCGCGGGCTACGCCGAGAAGGCCCTGGCGCTCAAGCCTGACTACGCGGAGGCCCGCAACAATCTCGGGCTCGCGCTTGCGAGCCTTGGTCGCATCGACGATGCCCTGGAACAGTATCGGGAGGCACTCAAGCTCGAGCCCGATTATGCCGAGGCTCACAACAACCTGGGCTTTCTGCTGGCGCGGCGCGGGGACATCGACGAGGCGATTGCACAGTACCGGCGCGCGCTCGCGATCGATCCTCGCCTTGCTGGAGCTCACTACAATCTGGCCGAAGCCTTGATGGCGCACGGCCAAATGAGCGAGGCCGTCGCGGAGCTGCAGATGGCGCTCGCCTACAGGCCCGGCTACGCCGAGGCGCACAACAGTCTCGGTGTCATCCTCGCGCAAAGCGGGAAGATCGACGAGGCCGGGAGCGAGTTCCTGAGGGCCGTCCGCATCCGGCCGAATTACGCCGAGGCTCGCAACAACCTCGGCATCGTGCTGGCGCGCAGCGGCCGCCTCGACGAAGCGATCGCACATTTCGAAAAAGCACTTCGGGACGACCCGGCGTCGGCCCGGATTCGCGCCAATCTGCGCGCCGCGCTTGCCAGCCAGAAAGCTGCCGCCGAGGCCGATCGCGGCGGCGCCGGCAAATCGCCTTCGCGCTAGTCGGCGGTGCCTCTGGGCGCCGGCGCCCTTTCAGGGACGGGCGCGGCGGCGAGCCGTCTGGCGATGAGTCGCAAGCCCCCTCCCGCCAACAGGATGCCGGCGATCCAGAAGGCGAGCGTTGCCACGCCCGCAAGCGTCGGGCGCGGCCATGGCGCGTTGAGCAAGGCCGTCCCACGCTCGGTCATCCACTGCCATCCAGTCAGCGCGACTAGGGCCGACAGGATAATCATGCCAACCCGACCCGGGAAGACGTAGCGGCGGACGATTAAGAGAGCCGGCAGCATGAGCGCGAGCACCATGAGTTGACCGATCTCGATCCCGATATTGAAGGCGAACAGCGACACCAGCAGGTGTGTGCCAGCGAACTGCAGGTTCTCCTGCAAGCCGTATGAGAATCCGAACCCATGAATAAGCCCGAACATCCCGGTGATGAGCATCCTGCGAGCAAATTCGCCGCCCATGATGTTCTCGAGCGCCATGTACACAATCGACGCCGCGATGGTCATCTCCACGAAGGGCGGAAACCAAGCGCCACCCGGAGCCAGATGGAAAGCGGAGCCGATCAGCGTGAAGGAGTGCGCAACGGTTAAGGTCGTCACGATCGCCAGGATCTGCCGCCACCCGCGGAGCGGAATGATG
>VBCY01000042.1 GCA_005882995.1 Betaproteobacteria bacterium | reverse complement strand
GCTGAAGCTACCAGCGATTGGCCGATTGGGCCGTGTCGGATCGCCAAAGGCAGTTCTAGATTGACGACCCGTCTGCCTTGGTCAAATCTACAACCGGGATAGGGATGCAACGATCATGAGCGTAGAGGATCAGGACCCGTTCGTCGTTGAGAGCCTTAAGTTGATGCGCGCCTTCGCCGGCCTTGTCGCTCTCGTCAGGCCCATCGCGATCCGCCGTGACGACTGCTGGGGAGTAGGCCGTGAGCAAAATTCCTGATCAAGCAGGATCGCTTGGCGGCAAGCCGACGTCGATACGAACGACGGCAAGTCCAACCAACGTTGCATTAACCGTCGTTATGCTGCTCGCACTGCCGCCACAAGGCGGGGACGGTCACGGCCAAGCGTAGGAATGACGGGCATGATGTCGATAAAATTGCCGCTTTGGCTTCGCTTTACCCTGCTCGTTGGTGTCGTCATTCTTGCGGCCGGCGCAAGTCTCTTTGCATATCGGTACTATACTCGCCCGGTAACGCTTACCATAGCGGTCGGCTCGATCGACGGAGAGGCTGCCAAGGCAATGTCAGCCATTGCCAGCCGTCTCGTTTCGACGAACGCGCCGGTGTGAAGCCGCTGACGCGTTTGCGGCGGGTAAAGTGGATCTCGCCGTGGTTCGCGGCGACGTCGGTGACCTCTCACAGGCGCAAGCCGTCGTCGTTGTGAGCCATGTGGTTGCACTCATCATCGCGCCCCCGGGATCGTCCATCGACAGCATGGACAAGCTGAAGGGCCATGCGGTGGGCGTGGTGGGCGGAGTAGCAAACTCTAAAATTGTTGATGTGCTGAGCAAGGAATATGGGCTCGATCGCGCGAAGGTGTTTAAGGATATCGCTTTGTCGCATGCCCGGCGAGCTATTCAATCCAAAGAGGTTAGTGCGCTTCTCATGGTGATTCCCTTAGCTGAAAAATACTTGTCGCTCTTGCGAGGCTTCGTTCAGCAGGGCCCAAAAGCATTGCCAGTACTCATCCCAATCGAGTCCGCCGGGGCAATCGCAGAGACCGAACGCGCCTATGAAAGTTTCGACGTCCCCAAGGGTACGCTGCGGGGAGCGCCGCCGGTCCCGGACGATGACCTGACGACCTTGAGGGCTACACTGTACCTGGTTGCGAATAAGAAGCTCGGCGCTGACCTCGTAACCAGCCTCACGCAAACGATTTTGAACGTGCGCAGGGATCTTCTGGGCGAGCAGCCTATTTTCGCGCAAATCACCGCTCCCAGCACCGACCAGGACGCCTACCTTCCGCTGCATCCCCGGGGCTGCAGCCTTGTACAACGGCACCCAACAGAGCTTCATGGATGAGTACGGCAAACTGGATCTATTTAACGCCGATGGTGCTGGGGGCTGCTGCCACTGTACTTGCGGCGGCCTGGAAATTTCTGGGGATCGGCGGGCCCGCAACTCCGGAAGGCCCGTTGGATTCTCTCTATGCCTTGGCGCGCCGGATTCGGAAGGTTGATACAGAGACCGAGCTGTCGAATATCGAAGAAGAAATCGACAACATTCTCAAGGCAGAACGCGCCAAATCCGCAGGTGGAGACGAGCGCGCGGTGGATGACGCGACACTGAATGTGGCAGCCCACCGGCTTGAGAGCTTGATCCACAATCGACGAGCCATGCTTGCAAAGAGACCGGCAGTTGCTTCCGCGGCTTAGGCGGAGCGGCGCCAAGTCGCCAACCACGTGGGACCGCGATTGACCGAATAATCGACTTACAAACCAAGGAGACCGTCATGAAAAATCTGATTATTCCTCTGTCGCTGGCAGCGGGCTTCATCGCCTTGAGCACCATGGAAGCAAACGCCGTCGTCTGTGCTCGCGGCGTAGTTCGTGCGGGCTGCGTCGCTGCCGGCGGTGCCGCCGTCGTCGCACGGCCCGTCATCCGTCGTGGCGCCGTTGTTGTGGCGCCACGGAGGGTTGTTCGCCGCAGGGTATATTGATAACCCGCGACGCATCAGCTCACAATATGTCGCGTCAATGATCCGCAGTGCAACCCCTGCGGCCGCACTCGGTCGCGCAAGGATTGCAAGCAACCTGCGACGCAAATGTTTTTTGCGGTCTCACAACAGAGATGAACATGAGCGCAATCGCGTTATCGTGCATTGCGTTTCTGTGCATCTCAGGCGGCGCCTTGCTCATCGGGACGATAGGCGCCCTGTGCTCGGCCTGCTGATCGCTTCGGCGAAGAGTTCGTACGACACGCAGAAAATGGCATCTCCGACGACGATACCCAAAAACCAGCTAGGCCCAGTTATCGGGCCCCTTGGCTCATCTGGAGGCATGTCAACAGACTGACGTAACTCGGCGTGCCACCAACGCTTTCATTCGCGGTGCAGCTTGCCCGGTTTGAAGACGGGAATTTGGACCATTGGCTTGCGAGCTGCCGCCGCGCTTGCTGTTCATCATTTATGCAGCTCTTTAGCGACTGATCGACGGAGAGCCCTGCGGTAGCGGCAACATCGAGTTTGCAACTCCGCGCAATATCGAACTTCGGCACGTTGTCGGCCACCGCAACAACCAATTGCGTACTCACAATCATCATTGAGATTGAGACAGGCACCTTCGGCCTCCTGTTCGTGGTTGGCTTGACCGCACCGCAAAAAAGCGTCCTGGACAGGCTCTTCGGTCAGTTTCTATAAGACTGATGGGTTTCCGTCTATGCGAAAACCGACAGGTTCGCGGCGGAAGCCGCGCAGCTCGCGTCTCCCAAAAACGGGAATATTTCATATGTGGGATCGAGACTATCGGCGATTTCGCGCTAAGATTGTTCAAATTGGGAGTATAGAGACGGAGATAGAATTCACAAAAGCCCCCAATTGGCGGGCACTTCTCGAATTTGTCGCTCAACACTCTCCGGATGAGTGACTGTCTGGCTGGCGACGCAGTGCTGATCGCACCCGTCGCTAACAGGGAATTTTACATGGAGTTTTGCGATCCGTGTCCTGCGCTGAAGCTACCAGCGATTGGCCGATTGGGCCGCGTCGGATCGCCAAAGGCAGGTCTAGATTGACGACCCGTCTGCCTTGGTCAAATCTATAAGGGGATAGGGATGCAACGATCATGAGCGTAGGGGATCAGGACCCGCAAATTAACAGGGAAAATATTTCGGGGAAGGGAATTTTTAGCCGATAACAGGGAATGTTCGCGGAAGATCAGTAAGCGTCCATTTCTCGCACACTTGTCTCTTTAAGGTTCGGACGCGATCTGTTCTCACCGATAAATTTTCAGGTGGAGGACGAGATGTCGCCAGTTCGCGAACGTTACGGCGAGGCTTTTTGGCGGGTCCCCGTTAATGAGAATACTCTGGCCGGTTATATAACTGGCTTGAGCTGAGCACGGGAGGGCGCAATCCTGCTCTTATACGATCGTTGTTCAACCGCTGCGAATTCGGGGATTTTCATTTTCGAGAGGAACGCCCACGCTGTCATCGTGCAACATGGCGAGCGTCGCGAGCACTGTCCGGTTGCTGATTT
>VBCY01000299.1 GCA_005882995.1 Betaproteobacteria bacterium | reverse complement strand
TCAGTGATGCGTTTTGTGGGCCTTAGGACTCGAGGAAACCCCTTCGGCCAGTTCGCGGATAAGCTCGACCATCTTCTGGCCTTCGGCTAAGTAATCCGCCGCCGTCTTGCTGGCGAACTCCGCCTCCAAGGCGAACACTTCGGCTGGATTCGTACAGCGGGCGAATTGCGTGGCCGCTTCTAGCTCCTTCGTGAATCGATCCTGTGCGAAACGCAAAGCTTCATCTCGCAGTTTGCTCGCTTGGCTGAACCACTCGGTATAGGTTTTGGTCACGGCCTCGATCGACGGTGGCGCCGTACTCCACAACGCTCCGGCATTAGGGAGGGTCGACCCAACGGTCCTGCTGTGCTTTGGCATGATTACGGTTCCTTTGAGAAGATGGTGCTCTGCGCTGTCCCACGGGCGGATACCCGATCGCTCTAGAATGGGGTCACCGAACTTTGAAGTGACGAACACCCACTCTGGCTATTGGCTATTGGCTATTGGCTATTGGCTATTGGCTATTGGCTATGGGCGCCGTAAACAGATCGCTCGGCAAGTATTAGCAACGCTTCCTCACCTGCGTGCGGTAAGGCTTTGGATTGCCCAGAAACTTCATCAAGAACTCCCTTCAACCGAAAGGATTTCTTGGCTGTTGAATGTACAGTGCAAAGGCAGCATGCCTCTGAAGCATATTGCAGAAAATCCACGGATGAAAATCACGAATCTTCATATCTTAATATCCGATTCGTGGCATCGCGCGCGACGCTCGTTTCGCCCCACACTAGCGCTGATGGTGAGACCCTTCGAGCCGGGGCGATTTCAGAGGCAGCGCATTAAAAATGACTTCCCCGGCAAGGCCTCGCCTTGCTTCGAGCTTGTGCTGAGCACTTCGAGCGTCGTACAAAGTTCTCCCACCCTGCTATCAACTGCTTCGTGTTCCGCACAAAGCGCGCGATTCGATTGGGAGCACGACGACCTGGGGTATGGGTGAGCCGATGCGAGAGACGACCCCTGCCGCTGGCGCTCGTCTCCCGCTCTGGTGCTTGACGAACTCGACTACGCGGCTGCGCTCACGCGGTTGAGCAAAGTGGAAGAACTGCGCGGCCTGGCGCTGCCGCTGCGCCTCTCCGCGGCCAGAGTGTCGATCAACGCCAGGGCCTGCGATGTCTCGGAAAACTTGTCGAAGAATCGATCGGCGCCGAGCCGAATGCTGAGATTTTGGTATTCCGCATCCGCGTAATTAGTGAGGACCACCTTGATTGCCCCTGGGACGAGGCTGTGGTCCTGCAGCGCCCTCAGCACGTCGAATCCGTTGCCGGAGGCCAGGTAGATGTCGATCAGGATCACATCCGGCTCCAGGGCGAACACATCGGCAATGGCTGTTTGCGCGTCAGCGCTGCAGCCGCTCAACTCTGCCCCCGCCGCCACAATTGCAGAAGCGAGCGACCGCTGGATGATCGGTGAGTCCTCGACGATGTAGACCTGCAATGGTTTGGACATTTCGTTTATCACACGCTCGTCGCGTCGACGATCGCGGCGTCGAAACGCCCCATTGCCTGGCGCTCGGGTCGCGCCGGGTTCGGTTCCATGGTTAATCGCAACGGCTGCGGGCCGACTTCACCCGCAGGTTGCGCGGTGACGTTGGGCTCGAGCATCAGCCCGATGCCAACCAGAGCGCCCGGGATCAACGTCATATAGAGAGCTTCCGCCGTTGTGCCTATTGCTGCGAACGCAATGACTAAGGTCGCCGCGCCAATCAAAACATCCACGCTGAATCGTCGCCAATCCAAAGGCCATCCGTTGCCGTCGCTTTTCATTGAAGGGCGCTTTTCGCGTAATAACGAGAGCAACCTAGACTACCGGTGTCGCCGTGGGAATCAGCGCAAGGCTGATTTGCTTGTAGGAAAGCGTCCGCCAGGTATCAGAGTTCTGCCTGGTCAAGGCAATACCAAACGGCAAGAACCAAGGGGTTTTGCATATCCCCGCGTTGAGCAGGTCGCTTTCTGAGCACCCCCTTTGAGAGCCGCATCCAGCTTGCTTCTCCGGCCCATCCCCCACCCTTGCGGTGCGCCGTTCTCGACTCGGCTTCATGTTCCGTACGACGCTCGTCGCCTGCGTGCTTAGTTGTACGAACAAAGTGCTCCGTGCTTCGAGTGGCGTTCGACAATTGGGTCTTTCACATCGCTCGCACACTGAGCACTGCGCCTTTTTGCACAAGGTTCCCCGTGCTTCGAGAGCCCGCCAGAGCTGAGCGTTCCGACGCGACAAATGCAGGAATCCCTCAGTTGTGGGCGTGATGGTTGTCTCCTATGATGCGGGCCAGCGGTGCGGTCATGGGAGGCTATCCTGGCACGGGAACAGCGACGACTGGCGGCAATCGTCTCGGCCGATGTGGTCGGCTATTCGGTGCTCATGGGTCGCGACGACAGCGGCACCTTGGCGGGGTTGAAGGCCCACCGGCAGGAGCTCATCGAACCGAAGATCGCCGAGTACGGTGGCCGGATCGTCAAGACCACCGGCGACGGCTTGCTGCTAGAGTTCCCCAGCGTCGTCGACGCGGTGCGCTGCGCGGTCGACGTGCAGCGAGGCATGGCTGAGCGCAATGTCGAAGTACCTCCCGAGCAGCGCATCGAGTTTCGTATTGGCATCAATGTCGGTGACATCATCATCGACGGTGACGACATCTTCGGCGACGGCGTCAACGTCGCCGCACGCCTGCAGACGCTGGCTGAGCCCGGAGGCATCTGCGTCAGCCGCGTTGTGCGCGATCAGGTACTGGACAAGTTAAGTTTTACCTTCGAGGATCTCGGTCCGCAGGACGTCAAGAATATCGCTCGCCCAGTCGAGGTGTACCGGGTCGACCTGGGGAGCGCCGCACTGCAAACGCAAAGCCGCGGTCGTCGGCGGCGCCTAATGCGCACGCTCGGTTCGCGATGGTTCGCGGGAGCCGTGATCGCACTCGGTGTGGTTGGCATCGCGATATGGCTGCTGCCACAATTCAAGAAGACTGCGCCAGCACTTGCTCCGCCACCGCTGTCCATTGCTATTCTCCCCTTCGCAGCGCCTGCTGGAAGTCCGGCCGACGAGCAGTTCGCCGATGCGGTCACCCGGGATCTCACGACGGTACTTGGGCGATGGCGTATTGCGAAGGTTGCCTCTCTTGGCCTTGCCGCATCCTATAAGGGCAAACTCTTCGATCCGCGCAGCATCGGGCGGGAACTAAGTGTGCTGTATCTCGTGGAGGGAGACGTCGGCTCGGCAGGAGACAAGGTCACGGTAAACACGCGCCTCGTCGACGCGAGGACCGGAACCCAGGTCTGGAACGTGCAACAGGAACTGTCGCGTTCGCAAGTAGCAGACCGTGCCGGAGTGTTAGCCGCTTGGCTGGCGAGCCGCCTGCGTACTGACATCTACAATGCAGAGAAGCAGCGTGCCGCGCGCCTGCAGAAGGCCGACGCGACGCCGCTAGATTTGGTATTGCAGGCCGATGCTTTGGTCGACAAGGATCATTCCCCAAAAGGTTTACTCGAAGCGCGCAAGCTCTTAGATGATGTGCTGAGCCGTGACCGCAATTTCCTGCCGGCGATTATGTCGCATGCACGAATTGACGTGTATGAGCTTTTCGGAGCTTACGGAACGACTCTGGAACGTGAGCGTTTCGAGGAGGTTTTGCACGAAGCTGATGCGCTAACTACCCGAGCCGTGGCACTCGCTCCAGACTATGCGATGGCGTGGGACGCAAGGTCCGACGTGTTTTCGAAACAGCAAAGGTGGGATCCGGCTCTGGAGGCAAACGCGGTCTCTCTCAGACTCGATCCGAGCAATCCAAACACCTACACCACGCGCGCCTTGCTATTACTGTGGAGCGGCCAAGCGGCCGCGTCCCTGCCGCTGACAGAGCGCGCGTTGATGCTCGACCCCTCGAATGCCGGTTGGTTACTGATGATCCAGTGCCACGTGTACCTGATGATCGGTCGCCTAGACGATGCGATTACGGCCTGTGAGAAGTCGATTGGACAAAATGACGACTGGCTTGTTTACGTCTACCTGGATGCGGCTTACGCGCAAAAGGGCGAGACTAGCAAGGCGTCAGCCACCAAAGCCGAGTTGCTCAAGCGCAAGCCCAAGCTATCGATCGAAAGCCTCAGGGCTGAGATGCAGACGTGGTCTAGCCATCCGGTATTCCAGAAGCAAACTGAGGAAAACGTTCTCGCCGGCCTGCGCAAGGCGGGTATCCCAGAGAAGTAGAACACCACGGTGGTGCGCATTGAGTACTGAGTCCCCGGGCTTCGTGCCAAGTACCTCGAATTTCTCTTGCAAAGGCCGAGATCGACCGAGGCTGTGTGAAAACTCCTCGAGCAGTAAGGCAGTCGAAAATCGACCTCTCAGATCGCGCTGTATTCGATTATTTGCGGCTCGGGAGGGGTGAGAAGACCCCCGAAAACGAATTGGGGTCGCGTTTTCACACAGCCTCGACCCTGACCAGCCATTCGTTCCTCGGAGGAGCAGACGTTCAGCGCTGGAGTTCATTGGCAGCCTGGCGGAGTGCTGCGAGGCTGGGAAACGACCCGGAACGATCCGCTACTGAATCACCTCGTCGGCGCAGCAGCAGCGATTGCGGGATCGTCACCCCGAGTGCCTTCGCGGTCTTCAAGTTGATCACCAGCTCGAACTTCGTCGGTTGCTCGACGGGCAGATCGGCGGGCTTGGCGCCGGCGAGGATCTTCCGTGCG
>VBCY01000003.1 GCA_005882995.1 Betaproteobacteria bacterium | reverse complement strand
GTCAAGAACCCAGCGGCCCCTCGTCGAGCTTCCTCGAGCGCGACGCACGTGCCGTTTCCGCCGATCCGTCGCAGGTCGCCCCCGGCGACATCGCGATCGGCGTCATCATTGGCCGGACATCCGAATACTTCGACTACTTCGTCTATGGTATCGCCTCGGTGCTGGTGTTCCCGGCGATATTCTTTCCGTTCGAATCGCGTCTCGATGGAACGCTCTACTCGTTCACCATCTTTTCGTTCGCATTCATCGCGAGGCCGATCGGATCCATCATATTCATGGACATCCAGCGCCGGTGGGGGCGTGGGACGAAGCTCACGCTAGCGCTGTTTCTGCTCGGCAGCTCGACTGCAGCAATCGCCTTCCTGCCCGGATACGGAAGCCTTGGTTACATGGCGATCGTGTTGCTTGCGATCTTGCGCGTCGGCCAGGGTGTTGCGCTCGGGGGCTCCTGGGATGGATTGCCATCACTGCTTGCGCTCTCCGCTCCAAGCAATCGGCGCGGCTGGTACGCGATGATGGGGCAGTTGGGAGCGCCAGTCGGTTTCATGCTGGCGAGCGGGCTTTATCTGTTGCTCTACTCCAGCCTGTCGTTGGACGACTTCCTCAGCTGGGGTTGGCGCTACCCCTTCTTCTGCGCCTTCGCAATCAACGTCGTCGCCTTGTTCTCGCGCCTTCGACTCGTCGTGACCAACGAATTCGATCACCTCCTGAAAGAGCGTGAGCTCGAACCTACCGCCAGCCGCGACGTGCTTCGGTCTCAGGGTTACAAAGTGATCCTCGGTGCGTTCGGCGCATTGGCGAGCTATGCGCTGTTCCACGTGGTCACCGTTTTTCCACTGTCGTGGATCATGCTCTATTCGAAGCAATCGGTGACGGCGTTTCTCGCCATCCAGATCCTCGCCGCGATGGTCGGAGCATGCGGCGTCGTCGGTTCTGGCCTCATCGCCGACCACATGGGCCGTCGCAAGACGCTTGGCCTGTTTGCCACGCTGATTGCCGTCTTCAGCGGCTTCGCGCCCACGCTCCTGGACGGCGGCACGCTGGGCCAGGACGTCTTCATCCTGATTGGGTTCGGGTTGCTGGGACTATCCTATGGACAGTCGGCCGGCGCGCTCAATGCGAGCTTCGAGCCGAGATACCGCTACACCGGCGCCGCACTCACCTCGGACGTCGCCTGGCTGATTGGTGCGGGATTCGCGCCGTTGGTCGCGCTTGGGCTGGCCGCCTATTTCGGGCTTGGCTACGTCAGCCTGTATCTGCTCTCAGGAGCGGTGGGGACGCTCGCCGCACTGTGGGTCAATCGGCGGATGGAAGAGAGCGACTGACGGCATGCCCGGTCGGCCCAAGCGTCAGTTGAAGTTCAGGTGCACGACGCAGCTGCGATGCGATGCGTCATCCGAGCCCCGCTGCTCGCGCGACCAGAAACAACCCAACTGCGACGACGACGGCCCCGGTGGCTCGCGCGACGCGCTCACCAGCCGGCGCGAGACGCTCGACGGCGATGGCTGCAGCCACGACAGCCATCGTGCGCAGGTCCATGACCCCGATGACCAGGAAGATCGCGATCAGGCTGACGCAGCAGTGGATGCAGTGGAGGCCGAGGCGCAGGCCGTGTCGCCACGCCGTGCCGGCGTCGGCCGGCAACGTACGGCCGCGCCCGGGTGCCTCCCGGCAGCAGGCAAGGTGACGCACCTTCCACGCCGTGAACTGGAGCGCGCCGGCGATCAGGGCGACCACACCGACCGCGATCGGTACGGCGCGCGCCAGCGCGGGCTGCTGCATCTCGACCGCCGCCAGCGCGACGCCGAGCGGAAAGGCGGCCATTCCGAACACGGTCCAGACGGAGAAGTAACCGACGCCCACGAGTGCGGTCAGGCGATTGAGGCGCGTCTCGCCTGGCCTGCCAACAGCCTGGCGGTAGCGCCACAGCATCGGGACCACGGACGGCAGCATCATAGCCACCATCATCACGACCCACATGCCAAGGAACGACGCCGCGACGCCGGGCCACGTCTGTCCGGGCATCCGCATCCACGCCATCGACATGGACCAGCCGCCGGGCATCGGCATCTCGCCCATCGCCGACATGGATGCGCACCAGACGATCGTCACCGCCGCGCTCGCGGCGAAGAGCAGCGCCGAGACGCCGAAGAAGGCTTGCTCCGACGCTCGCTCGGAAGCCATGCGTCGCGAGATCTCTCGTCTCCGCAGTTGCGCCATGATAACCACGATGTCGCTCAGCGCTTGTCGTACTCGTCGTGGCGCAGCCACCAGACGTCGGTTTCGTTGCGCCCCCTTGGCGCGCGGTCGAGCCACTGGTACATGCCCCAGAGGCCGTCGAGTCCGCGCGCGTAGGTGGAATAGGTGTGGTAGACGATGCCGTCCTCGAGCGCGAACGCGCTCATGCCCGGCCTCTCGCGCGTGTATGTGGCCGCGTCGGTTCCGGCCATAGCGGCGTTCCTGGCGACTGGCTCGGGGACCGCTGCGGTCTCGTCCATCGCGTGGCCGCCGCGCTCGTAGTTGTATTCGATGGTCCCCTTGCGTTGTTGCTCCTCGGTGAACGAGACGCTGAAGTCGGGGTTGAAATCGCCGCCGAACGAGGATGCCCAGGGAAACGTCCAACCCATCCGCCGCTTGTACGCCTGCAGCTTTGCGAGCGGTGCCCGCGACACCGCTGCGAGCATGACGTCATGGTGGGCCAAGTGGACGGCGAAACCGTCGAAACCGTCCGCGATCGTCGAGCAGGTTGCGCATCCCGCCGCGTAGTCGGGCCCGAACATGAAGTGGTAGATGAGGAGTTGCGAGCGCCCTCGGAAGAGATCCGGCAGCGAGGCGCTTCCGTCGTCGGTCTCGAATTTGTACGCCTTTTCGACGCGAACCCACGGGAGCTCCTGCCGCCGTCGCGCCAACTCGTCCTCCTTTCCTGGTTACGATTCGGTGGTTGTTGGTCACGCGATAAACTTAGCGCAGGATGTCAAAACGATGGGAGTTACAAGTGTGGCGAGATTTGGCGGGATATAGATGGATTCGCTGATCACAGCGGCAGCACGCGCGCTCGCGGCGGGTGATCCCCTCGGCGCATTGAAGCGCGTCGCGCTGCGCGACGACGCACCTGCGCTCGCGCTCCGGGGTATCGCGATGGCGCAGCTCGGCGATCTCGTTCGGGCGAAGGCGCTGCTGCGAAGTGCCGCGCGTGCCTTCGGTCCGAGAGAGGCCGTGGCCCGCGCGAGGTGCGTCGTCGCCGAGGCCGAGGTCGCGCTCGCCTCGCGCGACCTGGGCTGGCCAGCTAAGGCGCTCGACGCCGCGCGGGCGACGCTCGAAGAGCACGGCGACTGGGCGAACGCCGCGCATGCGCGGTATCTGGAGACTCGGCGCCTCCTCCTGATCGGGCGCATCGACAAGGCCGAGCGTACGCTCGCTGAGCTGGACCCCGCGCCTTTCCCGCCCGCGTCGAGGACCGCTCACGAGCTCGTGGTTGCGGGAATCGCGATGCGCCGCCTTCGGGCGAAGACGGCGCGCGCAGCCCTCGCCCGGGCCGAGCACGCCGCCCGTCACGCAGGTATCCCTGCGCTGACGGCGGAGGTGGAAAGCGCATCGCTAGTCCTGAACGCACCCGCGGCGCGTCTGCATGCCCGTGGCGAGGAGCGACTGCTCGTGCTCGAGGAGGTCGAAGCGTTACTGGCGTCGAAGGCGCTGGTCGTGGACGTCTGCCGCCGTGTCGTGCGTCACGCAGGCAACGTCATCTCGCTGGCGAAGCGTCCGGTGTTGTTCACGCTCGCCCGTGTGCTCGGCGACGCGTGGCCAGGAGACGTGCCGAGGGACGCGCTCGTCGCGCGCGCATTCCGGGCGAAGCGCGCCGATGAATCGTATCGCGCGCGGTTGCGAGTCGAAGTCGGGCGGCTTCGCACGATGCTTCGGACGCTGGCCGGCGTGAGCGCGACGAAGCGAGGGTTTGCGCTGGTGCCGCGTCGTGCACGCGAGGTCGTGGTACTGGCGCCGCCGGTGGAGGAGGAGCATGCGGCGGTGCTCGCTTTCCTCGCCGACGGTGAATCGTGGTCGAGCTCGGCCCTGGCGCTTGCGCTTGGAGCGAGCCAGCGCACCGTGCAGCGGGCGCTCGACTCGCTCGCGGCAGCAGAAAAGGTGCAGTCGTTCGGTCGCGGGCGAGCCCGTCGCTGGATGACGCCGCCGGTGCCGGGATTCCCGACGAGCTTGTTACTCCCCGCTCCGTTACCGAGTGACTAGAATGGAAGCATGAAGCGATCAGCCGCCGAAATCATCCGTGAGTATGGACCCTTCCCGAGTGTCGACAGCGTGCATGGGGTCACTTATGACGGTC
>VBCY01000295.1 GCA_005882995.1 Betaproteobacteria bacterium | reverse complement strand
CGATCGCTGAAATGAACGGACTGAGGCGCGCAAAAGAGCTCGCGTCCATGCCGCGCACGGCGAGCAGCTCATCGACGCGTCGCAGCGGCGCATTGGCGGCGAGGCCCGGCGGAGTCTGCGCGAGATACCACGCGTCTTCTGCGCCGCCGGGTTCGCTTACGGTGTCATCAGCATCCACCCAATCGTTGACGGCGTTGACAAGGTTTGGAGACACTCCACGCGCCGAGAAAAGCTGGACCAGTGCACGGTGACTCGACGGCTGCACACTGCCGTTGGCAAGATTGTTGACGTTGATCCGGCTTTGGGCATCGACGATGTAGCCCGCGATCGATCCGCTCTCGATGCTGTCGTGCCCACTGGATGCCCGCCAATGCAAGTGCCTGTGCCTGCACCTGGTCGCGCCGATGCTCGTGGACACTCATCCAGCGCTGTTGCTGCCAAAGCAGCGTCGCCGCGATCGTTGCCGCAAGCGCGGCGAGCAGCATCGCCATGATGATGGCCGCGCCGCGCGTGCGCGTGGTCATCGCAGCACCAGCCATCGCTCGATGATGTCGCCCGAAGCGAGCGTCAGCTCGACCCGCACGGCGCGCGGCAAATCCGCTTCACCGTTTGCCGGCCATGCCTCGATCCAGGCGCCGTTGCTAGTCAGATAGGAGAGCCGAAAGCGCGCGACATCGGTGATCAGGGCATACGCAGTCGGCGAGAGTCCCCGCGGCTCATCGTAGCCGGGCCAATAGAGCACTTCCACAACTCCGTCGCGAAGCCGATAACCGAGCCGCTGGCCTGCACTGCCAGCCTCGACGTTGAATTCGGGACCGGCACGCGAGAACTCGAGGATGGCGTTGCCGTCGCTAGCCGCGAGCGTCCCGAGCCATGGGGGAACACGCGCACCGGCCAAGCGCACGCTACGCGGAACGGCCTGCCGCAGATCGCCTTCCATGCGGGCAAAGAATGAGTCGAGTTGGCCCCAGCGCGTCGCCTCTGCGGAAAGGCGTGCTTCGCTTTCCGCCAGCGATTCGAGAGCGCGGTAGCCGAGACTCGCCATAGCCGCGACGATAGCGACGGCGATAAGCACCTCGAGCAGCGTAAAGCCACGTGCTTGCATTCAGCGATTGGGCAGATAACCCACCAATCTTACGAGCACGTAGTCGGGAACGGAGGCATCAGCAACACCGATTTCGATTTTGCGAAAAGCCGGATTCGGCGTGCCACCGATGGTTTCGTGCCATGAAAATGCTGCGCCGGCCTGCAATGCAGTGCCGCTGCGTTCCCCGGTAGCGGGCGCCGGATTCTCCAGTTGCGCCGCGGCCAAGCGATTTTGCGCGACCCACAATGCCAAGGTGCGCGCCTTCAGCGCGGTGGCGCCGTCCGCGCTTTGTGCCACGCTGCGAAAACCCGCTGCGAGCGCAACGGCAACGATGGCAAGGGCGACCAGCACCTCAACCAGCGTAAAACCGGGAGACCCGGCTAACGAGACGAAGAATCGACGACCGCGACGCGATTCAGCGGATCGGCGACGAGGAACACTCGCCATGCGGGGGACGCGATTTCGATCGCGTAGGGTTCGTTGCGCCCGCTGGGCGAAAACGGCAGGATGGCGTCGGAAGCAACGCTTCGGCCGGCGTACTCGCGAGTGTTCGCCAGCAACGGTTCAGGCAGCAGGCGCGGCGCGAGGATTTCGTCGTCCGAGAATGCGTTCCACCGATCGCCCTCCGCGCTCGGCAGCCGTCGCCAAAAGCGGTATCCCGGGCCGGCTGCCGACACGCCGAGCGTCTCATTGCGCCATTGCGCAAGCGCCGCAGCATGCTCCAGCGCCGCGGCCAGCCGGCGCCCTTCGCGCTCGACGTCGCGACGCGGATCGCTGTCCAGGCGTGCGTAAGCAAAGCCTGCCGCGAGGCCGATCACGAGGATCACCACCAACACTTCGGCCAAGGTAAAGCCGCGTATGGCGTCCGCGTCGCGATTGAAAAACGTCGCCAACGGCGCACGCGGTCGCTCTTCCATGGCTACAGATCCCACGAACCCACATCGGCATCGAAGCCAGTGCCTCCGGGTTGACCGTCGGCACCGAAGCTGAACACGTCGATCTCACCGCGCAGCCCGGGATTCAGATACTGATACGGATGGCCCCAAGGATCCTTGGGCAATCTTTCGAGATAGCCATTGGGCTTCCAATTGGGCGGCATCGGGGCGAGCGTCGGCCGTGAAACCAGAGCGGCGATGCCCTGGTCGGTGGTGGGGTAGCGCCCGTTATCGAGTCGATACAGCTTAAGCGCCTGGATAATCGCGGCGATGTCGTTCTTCGCCGCGATCACGCGAGCCTCGTCGGGCCGTTCAAGAACCCTCGGTACGACCAGCGCAGCGAGAATGCCGAGGATAACAATGACGACGAGGACCTCGACAAGCGTAAAGCCTTGCCCGCGAAACGGCGTGCGCATGCTGCCATTATAATCGCCCGCAGCGTTTCCTTTTTTCCGGTGAATCGGTGCTGCGTCGCCTTGGATGGTTGCTCGCCTTTGTGTTGTTTATCGCGGCCGCTGCCTACGCGTGGGCGGCGTGGTATCCGCTGCGCCTTCCGCAATCGACTTACGCATTTGACGTCAGGCCCGGAGCGACGCTGCGCTCCGTCGCCCGCGAACTTACCAGCGCTGGCGTCATTCCGGCCGACTGGATCATGGTGGCGCTCGCCCGGGCAACGAGCATCGATCGGAACATCAAGGCGGGCAACTACGAAATCGGCTCGGGCACGACGCTGCTCGGCTTGCTGGCCAAGCTTACCCAGGGCGATGTCACGCAAAGCGCATTCACCATCGTTGAAGGGTGGACCTTCCGCGATGTGCGTGAAGCCCTCAAAGCGGACAATGGTGTGACGAAGGTCGTGTCGGATCTTCCCGACGACGAGCTGCTGCGCCGCATCGGCGCAGCAGAGTCGCAACCTGAGGGGCTGTTTTTCCCGGACACCTATTTTTTCGCGAATGGGACGACCGATACAGCGCTGCTGTCGCGTGCCTACAAGCTCATGCAGCAGCGGCTGGCTACGGCGTGGGCGCAGCGAGCGCCGGACCTCCCTCTCGCTTCGGCCTATCAGGCGTTGACGCTTGCTTCGCTTGTCGAGAAGGAAACGGGACGCACGGCTGACCGCCCGCTTGTGGCGGCGGTATTCATTAATCGCCTCAAGCAAGGGATGCGCCTGCAAACTGATCCGGCGGTGATCTACGGCATGGGCGTGCGCCTCGACGGCCCGCTTCACAAACGCGATCTCGACGCCGATCAAGCCTTCAACACCTATACGCGCGAGGGTCTCCCGCCGACGCCCATTGCCATGCCGAGCCTGGCTTCGCTCGACGCCGTGCTGCATCCGCCGGCATCGCCCTATCTGTACTTTGTGTCGCGCGGCGACGGCACGAGTGAGTTCTCGACGAGCCTCGCGGAACACAATCGGGCGGTGGCAAAATACCAGCGCGGTGCGCACTAGACGCATGGCAGCTTCCAGCATGGCAGCTTCCATTCAGCGCGGGCGACTCATCACCGTCGAAGGGATTGATGGGGCCGGCAAAAGCACGCATCTACCATGGCTGAAAGAACTCGTCGAACGCTCGGGCCGGCAGGTTTGGCTGACGCGTGAGCCGGGCGGCACGCCGCTCGGAGAGCGCCTGCGAGAACTATTGCTGCACGAGTCGATGGCGCCACTCACCGAGGCGCTGCTCATGTTCGCGGCGCGCCGCGAACATTGCGAGCGCGAGATCTGGCCGCGCCTTGCTGCGGGCACCTGGGTCGTTTGTGACCGCTTTACCGATGCGACCTACGCATACCAGGGTGCCGGTCATGGGCTGGCGGTGCAGCAGATCGCCGACATCGACCGCATCGTCATGGGCGGATTTTCCCCCGACATCACATTCGTCCTCGATGTTCCTCCCGCGGTCGGCAAGGCGCGTCTCGCGGACGGTCGCACTCTCGACAAGTTCGAAAGCGAGCAGGCTGTCTTCTTCGAACGTGTACGCTCGAGCTATCTCGCAAGAGCCGCTGCCGAGCCCGAACGCTGTCGCGTCATCGACAGCACGCAGTCCCGGGAGCGCGTGCGCGCCGCAATCGAGGCTGTCGTCCTCGCCGCATCTTGAGCGCCTCGCCTCCGGACACGACGTGGGAAGCCTTGGCTCCCTGGCAGCAAACGCTCGCCTCGACCCTCTTTGCGACGCGCGAGCGCTGGCCTCATGCCGCGTTGATCGGCGGCCGGGAAGGACTTGGCAAGCGCCGGCTGGCGATGCATCTGGCTCGATCGCTATTGTGCGAGACGCCTCGCGACGACGGCAGCGCTTGCGGCATCTGCACGAGCTGTCACCTGGTTCAAAGCGCGAGCCATCCCGACCTTCGCCTGATCGAACCGGTCACCTACGACGAAGACGGCGGCGCCCAGAGAGTCGATAGCATCGGTG
The DNA here is from genome assembly GCA_005882995.1 of Betaproteobacteria bacterium. GTDB lineage: Bacteria > Pseudomonadota > Gammaproteobacteria > Burkholderiales > Casimicrobiaceae > PALSA-1003. Next base: position 3,677 of record VBCY01000295.1, on the reverse strand, counting down.
TCGACCGGATTCGCGAGCTGACCGCATTCGTGCAGCTCTCCAGCCATCGCCGCGTCGCCAAAGTGGGCGTGATCGTTCCGGCAGAAGTGCTCAATCCTGCCGCGGCGAATGCTCTGCTCAAAACGCTGGAGGAGCCGCCGCCCGCGACCTTTCTCCTGCTGGTGAGTCACCAACCCGGCCGGCTCCCCGCCACGATCGTCAGCCGTTGTCGTCGAATCTCGGTGGTCGATCCGCGGCCGGCGATTGCCGCCGCCTGGCTGGCCGAACAAGGCATCGCCGACGCCCACGGCGCTCTTGCTCTCGCCGGGGGAGCGCCATTCCTAGCTTTGTCGCTTGCCGACCCGCAAATCCAGCGAGGCCGTGACAGGCTGCTTGCGCTCCTCGCCCGCCCTGAGCAGTTCTCGCCCCTGGCTATCGGAGCGACTCTCGAGGCGCTGCCCAAGGATGAACGTGTACCAGCGCTTGGCCAAGTGTTGTACTGGCTCTTGACGTGGGCTACAGATCTTGCCGCAGTTGCAAGCGGTGGTGCGCCACACTTTCATCCCGACCGGCGCGAGGCGCTTGGCGATCTGGCAGCGCGGGTGGCGCGCGTTCCACTGTTCCGCTATTATCAAACGCTGCTTCGCCAGCGCACGTTGCTCGCGCATCCATTGCAGCCGCGGCTGGTGGCCGAAGCGTTGCTTTTCGAGTATCAGAGCTTGTTTATTCCATCAATTGCGTCGGCGTTCTGACTTTGGGCATGGCAAACGATCGCACGAATGGAAACTCCGGATCCAATACGGTCGCGCGACCGGGCGTGCTGTCGCTCAACATCCGCGAGAAAGCGGCGCTCTACGCTGCCTACATGCCCTTCCTTGCGGGCGGCGGCATCTTCATCCCGACGAGCCGTCAATATCATCTGGGGGAGGAAGTGTTCATGCTGCTCTCGCTGATGGACGATCCACAGAGGATCGCGGTTCAGGGAAAAGTCGTATGGGTGACTCCGGACGGGGTACAGGGCAACCGTACGCAAGGCATCGGCGTGCAATTCACCCGCGATGAAACGGGCGCCGCCGCGCGTGCGACGATCGAAAGGATCCTCGGGGAAACGCTGGCGTCGAACCGTCCGACGCATACGATGTAGCGCGCAAGTCCCGCCCCGCGATGCTCCGCGAGAGCCGCACGCGTGTATGTTCGTCGACTCCCACTGTCACATCAATTTTCCTGAACTTGCTGGAGAACTGCCTGCCGTGCTCGACGCCATGGAGCGAGAGCGCGTGACGCACGCCATGTGCATTGGCGTCAATCTGCCCGAGCTACCCTCGGTGCTTCGCATTGCCGCCGAGCATGCAAACATCTATGCGAGTGTCGGCGTGCATCCGGATTACGAGCGGACGTCGGAAGCCACGGTCGAGCAACTGGTCGAGCTGTCGCGCGAGCCTAAAGTTGTTGCCATTGGTGAAACAGGGCTCGACTATTACCGGCTCTCGGGGGATCTCGAGTGGCAGCGAGCGCGTTTTCGCACGCATATCCGGGCCGCGCGTCAGTGCGGCAAGCCACTGGTGATCCACACTCGTGCGGCGGCGGACGATACGCTGGCGATCATGCGCGAGGAACGCGCGGCTGAGGCGGGCGGTGTCATGCACTGCTTCACGGAGACCTGGGAGGTCGCTCAGGCTGCCATGGAGCTCGGCTTTCACATTTCATTCTCGGGTATCGTCACCTTCAAGAACGCAGCGACCCTGCACGAGATCGCCACTCGAGTTCCGCTCGAGCGCATGCTCATAGAAACCGATGCACCGTATCTCGCTCCCGTGCCGCACCGCGGCAAGACCAACCAGCCCGCCTATGTGCGCTACGTCGCCGAAGGGATTGCCCGATTGCGCGGCGCCTCCGTCGAGACCATCGCGAGCGCCACGTCGGCCAATTTCTTCCGGTTGTTTGGCGTAAACGAGCATGTTCACTGACGCACGCAACCGGTTTGCTGCACGCCTCATCCTGGCGCTCGGCGTCCTCGCATTGCCTGCCGACGTCGCGCTTGCCCAGGCGCTCTACGATGCCTTCGTTCAGGCAGTCGCCGTCGATCGTAGCGATGAGGTTCGCAAGCTGCTCGCCCGGGGAATGGATCCCAATACAGTGGACCCCAACGGCGATCCGGTATTGGTGGTCGCAGCACGCGCCGGCTGGGAACCTACGGTCGACGCATTGCTGGCAGCGGGGGCCAAGGTCGATGCACAGAACAAATTCGGTGACAAGCCGGTCATGGTCGCTGCGCTCGGAGGTCACCTGTCCGTCGTCAAGAAGCTGTTCGCGCGAGGCGCCGATGTCAATCCGCCGGGTTGGACTCCGCTGATCTACGCCGCCAGCAATGGTCACACCGAAACCGTTACCTATCTGATCAGCGTGGGCGCGAAGATCGACGCAGAGTCTCCCAACGGCACGACCGCACTGATGATGGCGGTGCGAGGCGGCCACCTGGCTACCGTTGACCTCCTTCTTGCGAAGAGCGCCGACATCAACCATCGCAACCAGTCCGGAGCGAACGCGCTGGCGTGGGCCGAACGCAGTGGTAACGAGAGTATTGTCAAAGCGCTCAAACAGGCGGGGGCGCGCTAACGGTCCTGGTTCTAAGGGTGTGGCAATTATCCGGACCGGCGCCTTCGCTTCTCCGCCCTGAGTCTGCGCGAATCCTTGGGATCAGCCAGCAGGGGCCGGTAGATTTCAACGCGATCGCCGTCGTTGAGCACGGTATCACGGTTGACGCGTCGGCCGAAGATGCCGAGCGCGCAGCGAGTGAAGTCAATTTCCGGATGCCGCGAAGCGAGCTCTGCGCTTCGCAAGGCGTCGCCGACAGTCGCCCCGCCGGCCAGGTTTAATTCGACTTCGGTTGCGGCATCGGGCACGGCATACACCACGCTCACCTTTACTGTGTTCATGCGCGGTAGACGGCTTCTGCCCGCTTCACAAACGCTTCGATGAATGTCGTTGCGATATGGGTGAACACCGGGCCGATCAGTTTCTCAAGTGCATGCGTCGAGAACTCGTAGTTGAGCTCCAGTTCGACTTTGCAGGCAGCCTCGGTGAGCGCACGAAAACTCCAGGTGCCATCGAGGCGGCGGAATGGGCCATCGCGGAGTTCGATCACGATGCGCTCGGGCGGCTGGTTGAGATTGGCCGTTGTGAAGTGGGTTCGCACGCCATGGTAGTTGACGTCGATGCGCACCAGCACGCGATCGCCGGTGCGCTCGAGTTCATGGGTGCCGGCGCACCAAGGCAGGAACATCGGGTAATTTTCGACATGCTCCACAAGGTGGAACATTTGTCCTGCGCTATAGGGAACGAGTACCGACTTGTGGACGCTTGCCATTGCTACAATAAGCCTATGGCCCCCGGATTAGTCGAGCGCTGACGTGAGCATCGTCGCCAACAAAAAAGCCTATCACGACTACTTCGTCGAGGAGAAATTCGAAGCCGGCCTCGCGCTGCAGGGCTGGGAAGTAAAGTCGATCCGGGCAGGACGCGCTCAATTGAAGGAGGCGTACGTCGTCGTGAAGAATGGCGAGATCGTTCTGCTTGGCGCGCATGTGACGCCTTTGCCGACCGCTTCAACGCACATTCGGCCCGATCCTACACGTACCAGAAAGCTCCTTCTGCACCGCGCGGAGATCAATCGCCTGATCGGCAAGGTGGAACGTGCG
>VBCY01000298.1:491-2707 GCA_005882995.1 Betaproteobacteria bacterium | reverse complement strand
CGGCTTCGAGTGACCGCTCCTGGCCGATCTCTGCCGGACGATTAGAACTACGATCCGATACTGGCTGCAGGATCGCAGGATCAAACGTCGGTTAGGACAGATCACGAGAGGGCATTGGCTTGCAATTGATTGCAAAAGCTTACGGTCCTTCTAACTACCAAACGAAGCCATTCAGCTAGCTGTCGTCTCGTCGCCGCTGAACGTTTGCCCCATGCTGTCAATCGCCTTGAAGCGCCACGTCTGGGGCTCGCGGAGCGCCCGGATCGCCTTGTAGCCCTATGCGATCGGTTGGTATTGACGGAACGGTCGAACACTCTCCGACCTCAGAGATTTTGACGCGACCTAGTGTGCATCGGCCGCCGGGCCCAGCGTGAAAAGCTAGATCTTGTGCGGGGCTTCGGCAACGAGTCTTGGCCGCGAGCCGCCTAATGTCGACGGTCCCAGTCCGACCCTTCTGAATCGCTCGTGACCGGCAGCTATCCGGCATCGAACTTACGGATAGTTGTGAGCAGCAGCGGGGTTGTCAAGTGGTCTGTCTGAATGAATTCGTGCGAGGCGGTCGAACACACCCTTCATCCCATTGATGTGCGCGAGATACACGCGGACATCGTGATCCCCACACCGCTGGCCGACAATCAACCGAAACCCGCGTCTCGCGTAGTCGTCGCCCGCGCCGGCGCCGCACAGGTGGATCACCGCAGCCAGCTTCTGCTTGTGTTGGAGTGTGGCGGAGGCCATTCGGTGCCGCTCGAGGGTGATCGCGACACTCCGGTCGAGGTAGGCCGATGTGAGTTCGACAGCGTGAGTCGGCACCACCCTGGCATACAGCCTATTGAACCAGCACGATCGCCAACTATTCCAAGGCCCATCCTCCGCGACAATGTGATGGTGAATGCAATAGCGCCGCGCTTCTGCAAACGTTCCATCGGTAATCTGATACATCCCGACGGCGCTCGAAGCCGGCCGGTACACCTCGAAGGGCTGTGATGTCCATGACCAACGCCAGTACGTGCGCACCACCGGATTTCCAGAGCCCTCCACTTGCGCAATCGCCGCCAGAAGGTCGGGGGTGATCACGTTCGTTGCGTACTTTCTAAAGATGGGTGCGTACTGTCGCCACGTTTCAGACGGTGTCTTGTAGAGTGTTCCGCTAACGGGAAACAACAGCTCCGATGGCTTGCGGATGACCTGATAGATCCAGTTGATGGCGAGCGACAGCGTCAGGACGACCGCCACACTAATGATGACCTTCATGACCGCCGATGCGCTCCGGAAAGCGCGCCACCAACGTCGTCTCAAGCGAGCGTTTGGCCAAAGACGTGACGGGGGAAGCGACGCGTGTGCATTCTTCCAGTGTTCCGTCGGGTGCTTCGGGCAGCGGTGCGGCGCGGCATCAGGTCAGGTCCCCCTCGACGGTAGAATCTCGCTCGATTGATGAATTCCAGCCTGGAAAAGTAGGTTCGACGGCCGACCTTGGAAGCTAGGAAGCAAAGGTACCAGCGACGAGCAGGTGGGAGGTTACATCGACAATCTTAGGCCGTCGAACGTCCGGTCTGGAGTTCCCCATGTTCGCCGAAAGCCGCTTTTGGAAATGCGAGGCTTTTGACGCGAACGGCAGCTTATGGGCTTCGTCGCGAACTCACACTATCGGCCAGGTGCAGGCATTAACGGTGGTGCACGACGGCGCTTCCGAGCGGCAGCTTCAGACGTCGTAGCGGTCATTGGTCGCGATCCGGCGCCGAGATGCGCATCACCGCTTTCATCACCGAAGCGCCGGCCGTGCGTCAGATCCTCGTGCACCTAGGCGAACCGACCTCACGACCGCGCCTGGCGCCGGCTCGCGGCCCACCGCTGTGGGAGATGCCGGATGTCGGGAAGGACCGATTCGACCCTAGGCCCAGCCAGCACCGGATTACGACTTCGATCAGCGCATTGCGTGGTAAGGACAGCTTGACGAGGATCTGCTCTCGCTCACCGGGGACCGCTCCTGCCTGGGGCCCTCAGGCCGACCTTCTGCGGCCGGTCGTGTGACCGCAGCCAGGACGCGGATGGCGATTCCTGCCATTTCTCAGGGTGCTCAACACGAAATCTCCCGTTGACCACGGCTGAGAGCGAAGAGACAATTTCTGAAGTGCCGTTGGAATTCGTATCCTTACGTACGAGTGATAGGAAGGGAGCTCAAACCGCACTGTCAAGTTGGCGGAGTTGGACCGAAC
>VBCY01000298.1:0-339 GCA_005882995.1 Betaproteobacteria bacterium | reverse complement strand
GTTGTTCATTCCCTTGTCTCGTCGATGCGCGGTGTTGGGCAGCAATTCAGCGCACGGCGCACTGTAGCTGGCGAGCCTGTCCGTCACCACCACGCGAGGCGCATACCTCAAACGTCGCAGTAACTTCTTAAAAAACCGAGCAGCAGCCTTCTTGTCTCGACGTGGCTGCACAAGGATATCGAGAATGCTGCCATCCTGATCAACCGCACGCCACAGATACTGCAAGCGACCGCCGATGCTGAGGTACACCTCGTCGAGATGCCACGTATCGCCCAACTGTCCACGTCGAGCACGAATGCGTTTGGCGTAGTCCTGACCGAACTTGTAGCACCAGGTTCG
>VBCY01000297.1 GCA_005882995.1 Betaproteobacteria bacterium | reverse complement strand
GTCCACGCCATCACTGCCGACTTCTGGCACTTCGTCCAAAGTTCTCACCCGCTCGAAGCAAGCGAACGGCAAACGCTCGATCGATTGCTGAGCTACGGGGCGCACACCGCCGAGCATGAGGATAAGGGCGAGCTTCTGCTCGTCATCCCACGTCCAGGAACTATCTCGCCGTGGGCGTCGAAAGCAACCGACATCGCGCACAATTGCGGCCTCGATGCGATCGAGCGGATCGAGCGCGGCGTGGCGTATCGCGTGTGCACCGCCGATCTCAATGGCCTCGAAGAGCAACAGCGCGCGCGATTGCTACCGCTCATCCACGACCGGATGACCGAAGCGGTGTTCCCCTCGCTCTCCGACGCAGCCAGTCTTTTTAACCACTTCACGCCACGGCCGCTCCTTACCGTTGACCTCATGGCCGGGGGACGCAGCGCCATCGTCGAGGCGAATCGCCAGTTAGGACTCGCGCTTTCGAGCGACGAAATCGATTACCTTGTCGAGACCTTCAGTCGTGTCGGACGCAATCCCACCGATGTGGAATTGATGATGTTTGCGCAGGCAAACTCCGAGCACTGCCGTCACAAGATCTTCAATGCCGACTGGGTGATCGACGGCACACATCAAGCCCAATCTCTGTTCGACATGATCCGCCACACCCATGCCGCCAATCCACAGCGGACCATCGTTGCCTACTCGGACAACGCCGCTATCATGGAAGGCACAACGGCGCGCCGCTTCTATCCGGACTCACACGGTTGCTACGGCGCTCACACCGACACCGTGCACGTCGTGATGAAGGTGGAAACGCACAATCATCCGACTGCGATCGCACCGTTTCCCGGCGCGGCGACGGGTTCCGGAGGCGAAATCCGCGACGAAGGCGCGACCGGAATTGGCGCGCGGCCGAAGGCGGGGCTGACTGGATTCACTACGTCGCACCTGCGCATACCCGGGTTGGCACAGCCATGGGAGCTTCCCTCACCCCCGACCCCTCTCCCGGCGGGAGAGGGCAGGATTGACCGCACGCGCCCAATCTGTGTCCCGGCGAGAGAGGGGAGGATCGGCCGATCCGCGCAATTCTGGGTCGGCAAACCTGAACGAATCGCATCGGCGTTGCAGATCATGATCGATGGGCCTGTCGGCGGAGCTTCCTTCAACAACGAATTCGGCCGTCCCAACTTGCTCGGCTACTTTCGCACCTTCGAGCACCAGGTCGACGCCCAGAATCGCGGTTATCACAAGCCGATCATGATCGCCGGCGGCGTAGGCAACATCGCCTCCCGCGACACGCGAAAGCACGCATTGCCGGATGCCGCGCTCATCGTGCAACTGGGAGGGCCGGGTATGTTGATCGGCATGGGCGGCGGTGCGGCGTCGTCGATGGCGACAGGCGCCAACGCCGCCGAGCTGGACTTCGACTCGGTGCAGCGCGGAAACGCGGAAATGCAGCGCCGCGCACAGGAAGTCATCGATCGCTGCTGGCAGTCGGGCGCCGCGAATCCGATCCTGTCAATCCATGACGTCGGCGCAGGAGGCCTGTCGAATGCGCTTCCCGAACTGGTCCACGGAGGCGGCAAAGGTGCACGCTTTAATTTGCGCGCCATTCCCAGCGAAGAGCCAGGGATGGCGCCGCGGGAAATCTGGTGCAACGAGGCGCAGGAGCGCTATGTGCTGGCGATTGCAGCCGATGCGATCGATCGCTTTCGCAAAATCTGCGAGCGGGAGCGCTGTCCCTTCGCCGTGATCGGCAGCACCACGGTGCAACAACGATTGCGTGTCGAGGATCCGGCATTCGACAACGCGCCGGTCGATATGGAATTGGCAGCGCTGTTCGGCAAGCCTCCCAAAATGACCCGCGAGGTCACGCACGTCTCGCGATCGCTCTCTCCTTTCGATTCAGGCAACATCGACCTTGCAGAGGCAGCGCGACGCGTGCTCAGTTTCCCCGCCGTAGCCGACAAGACGTTTCTGGTGACGATCGGTGATCGCACGGTGGGTGGCCTGTGTTCGCGTGATCCCATGGTGGGACCATGGCAGGTCCCGGTCGCCGACGTGGCTGTCACGCTGGTCGACTATGAAGGTTATGCAGGTGAGGCGATGGCGATGGGCGAGCGCACGCCTCTGGCGGTGATCGACGCGCCGGCGTCGGGACGAATGGCCGTTGGCGAGGCGATCACCAATCTCGCTGCGGCGCGAATCGGCGAATTGCGCAGCGTCAAATTGTCAGCGAACTGGATGGCCGCAGCAGGTCAGCCGGGCGAAGATGCGGCCCTCTACGACACGGTGCGCGCCGTTGCCCTGGAGCTGTGTCCGGCGCTCGGAATCAGCATCCCGGTGGGGAAAGACTCGCTGTCCATGCGAACCACCTGGCGGGAAGGGGGTGTTGAGGAATCGGTGATCGCCCCAGTGTCGCTGATCGTGTCGGCTTTTGCACCGCTGTCGGACGCGCGTCTTGTTCTCACGCCACAGCTCGCATCGGATCTTGTCGATACGATGCTGCTGCTTGTCGATCTAGGCGACGGAAAAAATCGGCTCGGCGGTTCGACGCTGGCACAAGTCTACGGTCAGCTGGGCGACACTGCTCCGGACGTTGATGATCCCGCAGTGCTCAGTGCGTTCTTCGCGACGGTGCAGTCGCTGAGTGCAGACGACAAGCTGCTCGCTTATCATGATCGTTCCGACGGCGGGCTGCTCGCATCGCTCGCCGAGATGGCATTTGCCAGCCGATGCGGGATGAACATCGAGATCGACGAATTGCCGGGAGAGCCGCTGGCGGCGCTGTTCAACGAAGAGCTCGGCGCGGTATTGCAGATCCGCATGCAAGATCGGCACGACGTCGTCGCGGCTTTCGAGGCAGCGGGACTGCACTGTGTCGCCATTGGCATGCCCGTTTCCGGCGAACGTTTTCGTATAACGCGCGATGGCGCGACGATTCTCGATGCACCGCGCATCGAGCTGCACCGCGCATGGTCCGGGATGACTCACGCGCTGCAGCGCTTGCGCGATAACCTTCAAGCCGCGGATCAGGAATACGAGCGGATCCTGGACGTTGCCGACCCCGGTCTTTCTCCGGTCCTTAGCTTCGATCCCGCTGACGACGTCGCAGCGCCATTCATCGCCAAGGGTGCACGGCCGGCCGTGGCGATTCTTCGGGAGCAGGGTGTGAACGGACACATCGAAATCGCCGCCGCTTTCGATCGCGCCGGCTTCGCCGCCTACGATGTACACATGACCGACGTCATCGCGGGGCGCAGATCACTCGCGCACTTTGCCGGTATCGTCGCCGGTGGAGGATTTTCGTACGGAGACGTGCTCGGCGCAGGCGAAGGTTGGGCCAAGTCGATCTTGTTCAACACCCGCGCGCTCGACGAATTCGGCGCGTTCTTCGCTCGGCACGATACGTTCGCGCTGGGAGTTTGCAACGGCTGCCAGATGATGAGCAATCTGCGTGAGCTGATTCCAGGAACCGCGCATTGGCCGCATTTCGTACGCAACAGGAGCGAGCAGTTCGAGGCTCGCCTGGTGCTGCTGGAAGTGCTTGCCTCGCCGTCGCTTTTCTTCGCCGGCATGGCAGGCAGCCGTATTCCGGTGGCGCTGGCGCATGGGGAAGGCTACGCGGAATTTCGCGACGAGGCGCAGCTTGCGGCCGCCGAAGTCTTCGCCACCTTGCGCTTCGTCGACAATCGCGGTGCCGCGACCGAAGTGTATCCATACAATCCTAATGGGTCGCCGCGCGGCATCACCGGTTTGACCACCGCTGATGGACGGTTTTCGATTCTCATGCCGCATCCGGAGCGCGTCTTCCGCACAGTGCAGATGTCCTGGCATCCAAGGGAGTGGGGCGAGGATTCTCCGTGGATGCGGATGTTCCGCAACGCGCGCGTCTGGCTGGGCTGAGCCTATGCGACCGAAAGTCTGGGCGATCAACGGCGTGGTGCCGGTCATCGAACCGAGTGCATTCGTTCACCCGTCGGCAGTGCTCATCGGCGACGTCATCGTCGGCGCAGGCTGCTACGTTGGCCCTGCAGCTTCACTGCGCGGAGATTTTGGCAGGGTCGAGTTGCGCGCGGGCTCGAATGTGCAGGATGGTTGCATCATGCACGGGTTCCCAAGCACCGACACGGTCGTCGAGGAGGATGGACACATCGGACATGCAGCGATCCTGCATGGCTGTGTCGTCAAGCGCGGAGCGCTTGTGGGCATGAATTCGGTCATTAACGACAACGCCGTGATCGGCGAGTTTGCGATCGTCGCCGCGATGGCTTTTGTCAAAGCCGGCATGGTCGTTCCTCCACGAATGCTCGCCGCCGGCGTTCCCGCCAGGATCGTGCGCAAGCTGACCGAACAGGAAATGGCGTGGAAGGTGGAAGGAACCCAGAGCTATCAGGAGCTGACCCGACGCAGCCTCACGACCATGGTCGAGACCGACGCGCTGGCCGCCGCGGAGCCGGACCGCAAGCGCATCGAGCTGCCCGAGCTGTTACCGCTTTCGGCGGTGAAGGCGAAGGAGCCGCGCTAAGGAACCTATTGAGCGTTTCCTAACTGCGACATCGGTTGCGGATGAGCTGGCCCTCACCCTAAGGAACCTCTGAACAAGTCCCACATGAGTCGCGTTTCTGGCGCAATGGTTTCAGATGCGAGGCGTCGCGGCGCAGCGAATAGTTCGTACTATTCGCAAGCCGCTCGCTCGGCTCGCCAATAGCGCCTGCTATTGGCATCGCCTTGCTTCGCGCATCTCATCCCGGAAAGCCTCCGTCGCGACCACGCGGGGCTTATTCAGAGGTTCCCTAACCCCTCTCCCGGCGGGAGAGGGGTGCGCGACAGCGCGGGTGAGGGTCAAATGTCACTCGGTTGCGGAATTCTCAATAGTATCCCGCGCTAGCTAGTATCCCGCGGCCTGCCCGTCGCGACGCCAATCGGATCCGGCGACGTATCCACCTTCCGCGCAGACGATGAACTGACCGCCTCCGAAGTCCATATAGGGGTCGGGTATCGATGCAAACTCGTGTCCTCTCATCGCAAGTCCCGCGCGCAACTGCGAAGATACCGCAGGCTCGAGATCGAGCGACAACCCGCCATTGACCTTCCAACGCGGCGCGTCCAAAGCGGCTTGCGGATTCGCGGCATAATCGATCAGACGAATCAGGGTCTGCAGGTGGCCTTGGGGTTGCATCGCACCGCCCATCACGCCAAAGCTCGCGTAAGCCGAGCCATTCCGGGTGACGAAACCGGGGATGATGGTGTGAAACGGATGCTTGCCTCCGCCAACCACATTCGGATGCCCGGATTCGAGTGAAAAACCTGTGCCGCGATTCTGCAGGCTGATTCCGGTTCCGGGGACGACGATGCCCGAGCCGAAGCCCATGTAGTTCGATTGGATGAGCGACACCATCATGCCGTCCTCGTCCGCCGCGGTCAGATAGACTGTTCCGCCCGAAGGCGGCGTGCCGTGCTTGAAGTCCTGTGCCATGGCCGGATCGATGAGGCTCGCCCTTGCTGCGAGGTACTGAGGACTGAGCAGCTCTTCTGCGCTCACTGTCATCGTGAGCGGATCGCTCACGTAACGATAGATATCGGCGAAGGCGAGCTTCATCGCCTCGATCTCCAGGTGCTGGACATCGACCGAGTCGACCGAGTGTGCGGAAAGATCGAAGGTCTCCAGAATCCCCAGCGCCATGAGCGCTGCGATGCCTTGTCCACTGGGCGGGATCTCATGGATGGTGTAGCCGCGATAGTCGAGCGAAAGGGGCGCGACCCAGTCGCAAGCATGTTGGGCGAAGTCGGCTTCAGTGTGCGCGCCGCCGTGCAGGCGTGAATGCGCGAGCATGGCCCGTGCGAGATCACCCCTATAAAACGCTTCGCCCGCACTCTGCGCGATTTTTTCCATCGACCGCGCCATGTCCGGCGACGCGAAAATCTCGCCCGCTTTTACGGCACGTCCACGCGGCAGGAAATGGTCGGCGAATCCGGGAACACCTCCGAGGATCGGCACCGCCTTCGACCACTTGTCGGCGATGATGGGAGAGACCGCGTATCCATCGCTTGCATAGTGGATCGCCGGCACGAAAAGATCGGCAAAAGGCAATTTGCCGAAGCGCTTCGACAAGGCGACCCATCCCGATACGGCACCGGGAATGGTCACTGTGTCCCAACCGGTGCGCGGCATCGCCTCGAGCCCGGCAAAGCGCTGCGAGTTCCACGCCGCCGGCGCACGGCCGGACGCGTTGAGCCCGGTCAGCTCGCGGCGATCCCAGACGAATGCGAAAAGATCGCTGCCAAGCCCGTTGCTGCATGGCTCGACGATGGTCAGGGCGATGGCAGTCGCCAACGCAGCGTCGACCGCGTTGCCGCCTGCCTGCAACATCGCGATCCCGGCCTGCACGGCGAGCGGCTGCGAAGTCGCGACGACATTGCGGGCAAGGATCGGTGAGCGGCGCGATGCGTAGGGGAGCGCCCAGTCGAACGGGGTGCGCTTTTGCGTGTGCGAAGCAACGTCGTTCACGTCTCGCCTTCCTCGAATACTTCCTCGCGTTTCTTGCGGAAATTCGGCAGCACGATGAGCAGGAGCAGCGCGACTGCCGCGAGCAGCATGTCGAGCGACAGCGGTCTCGTCAGGAACACCGTCGGATCGCCGCGCGAAAGCAGCAACGCCCGCCGCAAATTCTCCTCCATCATCGGCCCAAGCACGAATCCAAGCAACAGCGGGGCAGGCTCGCATTCGAGCTTGACGAACAGAACGCCCAACGCGCCGAAGGCCGCGGTCTGGCTCACGTCGAAGCTCGCATTGCTGATGGTATATACGCCGATGGCGCAAAACAAAAGAATGGCAGGGTAGAGCATACGGTAGGGCACCTGCAGCAGCTTCACCCACATGCCGATCATAGGCAGGTTGAGAACAACCAGCATGAGGTTACCTACCCACATCGAGGTGACCAGACCCCAGAACAGCGCCGGATTGGAAGTCATGACCTGAGGTCCGGGCTGGATGTTGTGGATGGTCATGGCGCCGACCATAAGCGCCATCACCGCGTTTTCCGGAATGCCAAGGGTCAGCAGCGGAATGAATGAAGTCTGGGCACCTGCATTGTTTGCCGACTCCGGTCCTGCAACACCTTGAATCGCACCCTTGCCGAAGCGAGTCGGATCGTTGGAGACTTTTTTCTCGACGGCGTAAGAAGCAAACGAGGCGAGCATGGCGCCGCCACCTGGCAACAGTCCCAACACCGAACCCAGCCCGGTTCCGCGCAAGACCGCGGGCCACGCCTCGCGAAATTGCACCTTGCTCAACCAGAGCCCGCTCACTTTGCTCGTCACAAGCTCGCGCTTTTCCACGCTTTCAAGATTCGTGATGATTTCAGCAAAGCCGAAGAGTCCCATTGCCACGCTCACGATGCCGATGCCGTCGATGAGCTCCGGAATGCCGAATGCAAAGCGAGCGGTTCCCGAATTGACGTCGGTACCCACGATGCCCAGCAGTAGTCCCAAGACGATCATCGCGATCGCCTTGAGCAGCGAGCCGTGGGCAAGGACGACGGCGCCGATCAGCCCAAGTATCATCAGGGAGCAGTATTCCGCCGGACCAAACTTGAGCGCCAGTTCTGATAATGGAACGGCGACGGTGGCGACGAAAATGGTGGATATGCACCCGGCGAAGAACGAGCCGATCGCCGCGATTGCCAGTGCCGCGCCCGCCTGGCCTTTGAGTGCCATCTGATGTCCGTCGAGACAGGTGACCGCCGATGAAGTCTCGCCTGGCATATTGAGCAAGATGGAAGTCGTCGAGCCGCCGTATTGAGCGCCGTAATAGATGCCGGCCAGCATGATCAGCGCTGACACAGGCTGCAGTGCATAGGTGGTCGGCAGAAGCATCGCGATGGTCGCGACTGGGCCGATGCCGGGGAGCACGCCGATCAGGGTCCCGACGAGCGCACCGATCAATGCGTAGATGAGGTTGATCGGCGTCAACGCGACTTCGAAGCCCATCGTAAGGTGACCGATCAGATCCATGTGGCAATCAGTTCGACCAAGGAAGAACAGAGTTGGTCCAGGGCCACACCGGAAGCTGCAGTTTGAGTCCGATCACGAAAACGCCTACCGCCAATGCAGCAAGCAAGACCCCGCTGACGAGCGATTCCCTGGGCCGAAACTCATGACTTGCAGCGCTTGATAGAACGATGAGCACGATCGTCGAAATCACGAGCCCGAGATGAGTGACGATCAGCCCGAACAGCACGACGCTGCCGAGCACGATCAGAGTGGGTCTCCACTTCCAAGCTGGAATAGGGTTTCCATGGAGTCGTAGTCCGCGCAGCGAGAGCGCACTGCCCAGAACGATGAGAAGGATGCCCAGGATGCGTGGAAAGTATCCCGGGCCCATTCGCGCGGCAGTGCCGAGCGCATAGTTGTTGCCGATAACGATGGCGGCGACGCCGAAGGCGATGAAGATCAGCCCGGCATAGAAATCCTTCGGGTGACGGATGAATCGCATGGCGTCTCCTCCGGTGCCGATACTCGAACGGCGCCTAGGCCGCGCGTAAGAATAGCATTCAGGGCCGTGTTCGGTGCGGCGCGAAGGGTGCAAAAAAACAGGCGGGAATACCCGCCTGTCGTTTGACTTGCGGCGCGCCGCTTCAGAGTCCGTTCTTGGCGCGCAACTCCTTGACGTACGATTCCACGACCTGGCCTTGCATGCGCTGCGCGAGCTGCTGCTTCACCTCGTCGAACGGGGGGATCTTGGCGTCCCGGACATCCTCGACCATGATCACGTGCCAGCCGAATTGCGTCTGCACCGGGGTTGTCGTGTACTTGCCCTTCGGCGTCGCGACCACCGCATCGGAAAACGGCTTGACAAAGTTAGCCGGAGCATTCCAATCGAGGTCGCCGCCATTGATCTTCGATCCAGTGTCCTTGGAGCGCTCGGCGAGCTTCTCGAATTTCTCGCCCTTCTGCAGCAGGACGATGACGTCCTTCGCTTCGGCTTCGTTCTCGACCAGAATGTGCTTCACCTTGTATTCCTTGTCGCCGATCTGCGTCTTGATGATGTCGTACTCTTTGTGCAGCGCTTCATC
>VBCY01000296.1 GCA_005882995.1 Betaproteobacteria bacterium | reverse complement strand
TTGTTCGTTGTGGTGGCGCTCGCGGCGCCGTGGCTCGCGCCCTACGATCCACTGCAGACCTCGTGGAGCGCCGTGCGCAAGGCACCGAGTGTCGCGCATTGGTTTGGCACCGACGAGATCGGCCGTGACGTCCTGTCCCGGGTCATCTGGGGAACGCGTGCGTCGCTTCTGGCGGGGCTTGTCTCGGTGTGTATCTCGCTTTCTCTCGGTGTGCCCATTGGCCTCGCTGCCGGCTACCTTGGCCGCGGCGTCGACGCGCTCATCTCCCGCATCACCGATGCGATGCTCGCCTGCCCTTTTTTGATTCTTGCCATCGCGCTGGCTGCCTTTCTCGGCCCCAGTCTGACCAATGCCATGATCGCCATCGGCATCTCGGCGACGCCGGTGTTCGTGCGCTTGACTCGTGGCCAGGTGCTCACGGTCAAGGTGGAGGATTATGTCGAAGCCGCGAGGGCCATCGGAAACCCGCATTTGCGCATCGCGCTGCGGCACATTCTTCCCAACATCGTCGCGCCGCTGATCGTTCAAGCCACGCTGGCGATCGCCGCCGCAGTCATCGCCGAGGCGAGCCTGTCGTTCCTGGGTCTCGGACAACAGCCGCCCGCCCCCTCCTGGGGAAGCATGCTGAATACAGCCAAGAACTACATCGACAACGCCCCGTGGATGGCAATCTGGCCGGGGCTTTCGATCTTCCTGCTGGTGCTCTCCTTCAACCTGCTGGGCGACGGATTGCGCGATGCGCTCGATCCGCGCCACCGATAAAGCCGCATCGGGGGTGACCTTCGCAGCGCTTGCGGGCGAGAACGCGCCCACGGCTGCCGCGGTCATAGCACCATAGCGCACGCTCACATGCTTGGAATTTCTTGTTTCTTCCATATGAGGGGCTCGCGGCATTAGGTTTCGATAAGCGCCTCGAGGAGCCACGACGCCATGGCAGGCACTCCGTCCAAAATCTATGTGATCCACGAAAACGACGCCTGGGTCGAGCCGCTGCGCGACGCCTTTGCCTCACTCGATCTTCCCTATGCAGAGTGGTTTCTGAGCGAAGGCCTGTTGGATCTCGATCGGACACCACCGCAAGGCGTTTTTTACAATCGGATGAGCGCCTCATCGCACACGCGCGGTCACCGTTACGCCGCCGAATTGACTGCCGGCGTCCTCGCCTGGCTGGAGCGATACCGGCGGCGCGTCGTCAACAACAGCCGCGCACTCCAGCTCGAAGTGAGCAAGATCGCGCAGTACGCAGCGCTCGCCGACCACGGCATCCGCACCCCGCGCACCATCGCCGCGGTCGGGCGCGATTCCATGATCGCGGCCGCCCGCAGCGTGAGCGCGCCTTTCATCACCAAGCACAACCGCGCCGGCAAGGGGCTGGGCGTCAAACTCTTCCAAAGCGCCGATGCGCTCGCAGCGCACCTCGCCAGCGACGCTTTCGAAGACTCCGTCGATGGCATCACGCTCATTCAGGAATACATTCGCGCGCCCAAGCCGGTGATCACCCGCGTCGAATTCGTCGGCGGCAACTACCTCTATACGGTCGAAGTCGACACGACGCTGGGCTTCGAATTGTGCCCTGCCGATGTATGCCAGGTGGACGACGCTTTCTGCCCCGTGGGCGAGAGCAGCGCCCCCGCTGCGCCGCGCTTTCGCATTGTCCGCGACTTCGCGCATCCGATCGTCGAGCGCTACCGGCGCTTTATCGCCGCCAACGGTATCGGCATCGCCGGCATCGAATTCATCACCGACGCGAAGGGCGAGCTATACACCTACGACGTCAATACCAACACCAATTACAACGCCGCGGCGGAAAGTGAAGCCGGCGTCTACGGGATGCGCGCCATCGCGGCGTATCTCGGCGGCGAACTGCAAAGAATCGAGCGCAGCGGCGCTGCAATGAAGGCAGCTTGAGCATTGCAATCATGGCCTCGGACTCGATCTCGCCGATGAGATGCGTACGCGCGTGGATGCTCGCAGCGGCTGTGGCCAGCGTGCTTGCGCATCATGCCGCCGCGCAGGCGAACGCGACGGCGCTGGTCACCGCCCGAGCGCCCTCCGAATTCTTCGACCTTTTTCCATCGCCACGCCCTTTGCCGGCCGGACCGACGCTCGATATCAGCTTCGCGTCGGGGGCGCTCGAATTGTCCGAGCCGGTGATCGCCGACTGGATCACGGCGTCAGCGCGCACCATCGCCGCCTTCTACGGCCGCTTTCCGGTCGATCGTCTCGAGGTGCGCGTGCTCAGCGCCGAAGGCTCGGGGGTGCGCAGCGGCAGCGCGAACGCCGACGCCGGCGCAGCGCTGAAGATCACGCTCGGCAGAGCAGTGACGCGCGGGCAGCTCTCGCAGGACTGGATCCTGCTGCACGAGCTCGCTCATCTCGCCTTTCCCGAGGTCGACCGGCAGCACCATTGGATCGAAGAAGGCCTCGCCACTTATGTCGAGGCGATCGCTAGCACGAAAGCGGGCCGCCGCACCGAAGCCGATCTCTGGCGCTGGTTCGACTGGGGAATGCCCAAGGGTCTACCGCAGTCGGGCGACCGCGGGCTCGACCACACTCCGACCTGGGGAAGAACGTACTGGGGCGGGGCGATGTTCTGCCTGCTCGCGGACGTCGAGATCCGTGAGCGCACGCAAGGCCGGCGCGGGCTGCAGGACGCGCTTCGGGCGATCGTCGCTGCCGGCGGAAACATGGAAGTGCACTGGCCGCTCGATCGCGCCCTCAGCATAGGCGATGCAGCCGTCGGCGTGCCGGTGCTGACAGAGCTCTACGGCAAGATGAAGGCGACGCCGGTCGACGTCGATCTCGCTTCGCTATGGCAGCGGCTGGGCGTTGCCGTCAACGGAAACCAAGTCGTCTTCAACGATGACGCGCCGCTGGCTGCGATCCGGCGAGCGATCACGGCACGGGAGTCGGAGAGCTAGCTGCGAATCGACAGGCGAGCCGCCCGTGGTCGCGGCAAGCGTCGCGTTATGATGAGCATTTTCTTAACGCTCGGAGAGACCATGCGGCTCGATGGCTCCTGTCACTGCGGCGCGGTGAAGTTCAGCGTCGAATCGCACACGCCGCAGCCGTACATGCGCTGCTATTGCTCGATTTGCCGAAAGACCGCCGGTGGAGGCGGCTACGCCATCAACATCATGGGCGACACGGCGACGCTCAAGGTGCGCGGATTGGAAAACGTTTCGATCTATCGCGCCCGGATCAAGGAGCCGGACGCCAAGCGGCAGACGCGCTCACAAGGCAGGCGGCATTTCTGCGCCAAGTGTGGAAGCGCGCTGTGGGCCTGGGATCCGCGCTGGAAAGAGTGGGTCTATCCCTTCGCTTCGGCGATCGACACGCCACTGCCCAAACCGGCCGCAGAAGTCGAGATCATGATCGATTACGCTGCGCCGTGGGCCGAAGTGCCCGAAGGCGCTAAGCACGAGCACTTCAGAGAGTATCCGAACGAATCGATCGCCGACTGGCACAAGAAGCGAGGGCTGGAGATCGCGTAGCTGCGCAGCTTGATATAGTGCCTATGGAACGATCCCTAATTGGCTCGTCTGCGCGGTGGCGCTTGAGTGTTGCGTCTAGGAGCCTGTCGGGCTTACTGTCGCGTATGCGACGGAGGCGCTTTGGTGGGCAGTCCTAGGCGCCGGCCGCGCCGCAGTGCCGGCCCACTGCCAGCGGCCGGCAACAACGGAATTGTCCCCGAAGCGCCCCGTCCCTCCGGGTTGCGGCCAAACGGCGCGCCTGCAGCGTTGCTCGGCTTGCGAATAAGCCAAGCTATTCGCTGCGCCGAGCGCCTCGCATTCATCACCGTTTGGCCAGCAACGCACACGTGAGAGCAAGCCCGACAGGCTCCTAGCGTTCGCTGAACCCGATTTCGCGAAGGAAGGTGCCGCGATCCTGCGTGCCGAGATGTCCTGCGAGCAACTCGACGAATTCTTCTCGGCTTGCGGCCTTTTGCGCCGCGCGCGAAGCGACGACCCTTGCGATGGGCCCCAGGTACACGGCGAGGCGCATGGTGGTTTCGTCGACAAAGGATCGTTCGAGCGGCTCCGGCTTGCTCTGGGCCTGTCCGCCGGTGGCATGCAGCCGCGGGGAGCTGCCGGTCGCGACTCCTGAAGCGCGCGCTGTATCGAAAAACTTGCGCCGCTCGTCGCCATCCTGGATGTTTTCGGAGAGCAGCGAATAGAGATCGCCCAGATCGCTTGCCTGCGATGCAGCCTTGCGGATCATGATCCGAGCCATGGGACCGACATAATGCGCGAGCTGTCGTTCAACCGTGCGCAAGACCGTGTCTTCAAAGGCGGGGAGCATCACCGTCGATTCCAGTCTGAGCGCCTCCAGATTGACCTGGGTCGCGCCCAAGGCGTCATCGGCGACCAATGCCTCGCAGGCGCCTCGTAACGCGCGGCTGAACGCGCGCGCGTTCTGGAAACGAGCGTCGGGATTCTTCTCGAGCGCCGTCGCCACCACCGCGTCGATCGTAGGCGAGAGCTTGAGCCGGGACAGCGTCGAGGGCGGCTTGGGCTCCTCGTGACATATCTTGTAGCCGATGGTCTCCATGGCACCGGCGAATGGCTTTTCCCCCGTGAGCAGCTCGTAAAACACCACTCCGGCACTGAACAGATCCGAGCGCCGATCGACGCTCTGACCCTGGCATTGCTCGGGCGACATATACGACGGCGTCCCCATCACCATGCCAAGGGTGGTCAGGTTGGAAGTATCGATGCGAGCGATGCCGAAATCGGCGACCTTGAGCGAACCGCTCATGGTCAGAATGAGGTTGGACGGCTTGATGTCTCGATGCACCACGCCTCGCTCATGCGCAAAGTCCAACGCGATCAGGAGCTGCGACATGATCGCGTTGATCTGCCCGAGTTCGAAGCTCGCCCGCCGGTTCAGATAATCGCGTAACCCCGTGCCTTCGACGTACTCCATGACGATGAAGGCGTTGGCTTCATCCTCACCATACTCGTAGACGCTGACAATATTGGGATGCAGCAGCCGCCCGGCGGCCTTCGCCTCGTTCTTGAAACGGGCCATCGACTGCTCCACCAGGTCGGGATCGACCAGGTCCTTGCGTACGGTCTTGATCGCCACAGGGCGTTCGATGGCCGGATCGAAGGCCTTGTAGACGACTCCCATGGCTCCTTTACCGAGCACGCTCTGGACTTCGTACTTGCCTATTTTTTGCAGATTCGCCATGTTTCAGCCAATCGCTTTAGGGCCTGCTTTAATGCCCGCCTTCGAGCATCTTCAAGGCCTGCACCATGCTCGTTTTCATCCGCCCCAGCGCTTCGGTGAGCACACCGATTTCGTCGTGCGTCTTGGTTCGGAACTCACCGGCCTCGAGGTTGCCGAGACTCACTTCGTCGGCGAGCCGCGCCAGCCGCTTCACGCGACGGATGACGATGCCGTACAGCATAAGGTTCAGCGCGATCATTGTGAATAGAAAAATCACACCCAGCGAGACCAGAAAGACCTTGAAGGTATAGCTGGCGCGCTGCACCGGAACGGCGAGCGGCAGCGAAACGATCTGTGCCCCGATGATGTCGTTCAGCTGCCACCCGAAGCCATTGGCCGTGCCGTAGGCCTCGATAAGGGTCTTGGGAGCGGCATCTGGCGTGCTGTGGCAGGGGAGGCAAGCCGGATCCGTGATCTGGATCGGCCTCGCCAGATAGAGCGATCGCCCGTCGGGGGTGTCGCGTTCCCCGACCGCTTCGGTACGGGTCGCCACCTGGCGAAACTGGTTAACCACATCGACTTCCCAATCGGTGGCGTGGTCTCGAGGGTTGGTTGGATTGAGCGTCGCCTCCTTGTAGGCGTACTCCGGATATTTCTTGCGCAAATCGTTGAACTGCTCCGTCGCGGCGAAATCAGGTACCGACTGCGGCAGGAACTTGTATTTGAGCTGCGTCTCGAGCAGCGGCTTGATCTGCGTATTGGTGTAATTGCGCGACGATGAGGCAGCCTCCATCATGATGCGGGCGTTTTGCAGAACTTCCTCGCGGGCGTTTGCATGCAGCACCTTGTACGACACGAGGCTCGCAAGCGCAAAGCCCACCACGAAGATCGCGATCAGCGCGAGATTGAATTTCCAGATGAGAGTCACGGTTGAGCGCTATTTCCCTGATTTCTCCCACGGCCAGCGCCACTTCCGCTCCGGTTCAGGGGGTTGCTTGGGAGTCTCCATCGGTTGCTCGATCTTGACGGGGGGCGCAGGTTGCGCCGCGTTGTTCCATTCGGGGTAAGCCTTGGCATTGCCTGAGACCGCCGCCTGGAACGAGGGGTCGGAGAGCCTTGGTTCGAAGCGCTTCAAGAACGCTGCACGATAAGGGCTATTGAGCCATGCCTGCACTTCAGGAAGTGTCGCTTCGCGGTCCATAGCCGGCTCGACCGTCGCATTCTTGAATTTCGCTGCGCGTGTCGGCAGTGGATCCATGAACTGACGCGGCAGCGCGCTCAAGAAGGGCGAGGGCGCGCGGCCGATGATCGCGAAGGATTTTCCGGAAGCGCGGCCGCAGAATTCTCCCGCCTTGGTGTCACTTGCGCCGGCTTCCGCTTTGCCGGGGTCGAGGCACTTGACGCTCCCATTCTCGACAAAGACCTCGATCCCTTCAGGCGCAACGTGCGCGACCGCGACGGCATTGGCAGTCGAAACGCTGCCCAGTGGAGTGCGGATGCGCAATCGCGACTCGTTGGCTTTGGTCGCAAACTTCGCCCAACCACGCGGGATGAAAAGTTCTGCGGCGGCCGCCTGCCTCGCGTCGCGAGGCGTGACCGCGGCCGCGTACAGCGCACCCGGCCCGGTGATCGACACCACGCCTCCGTCAACGAGCTCTATTTGAACTTCGGCGCCCTCCGGCGCGTCGAGCACGTCGCTGTCGCGCACCACCGTTCCTTCAACCAGCTTGTACCAGGCAGTGCCGCGCAGGAGCTTCGCCTTGCCGTCGACGATGGTGGCCGTCCCGACATCAGCGCCGAGACACAGTGTGCTCGCCACCAGACAGCAGCATCCGTACCAGAGTCCTGCAAGTTTCATCTGCGAGTCTAGAGAGCCGCCTTGGCAGGACGCGGGTCATGGTAGGCTCTCGCCCCGCCACAAGTCAACGTGAATAGTCGATGCAAAACGCGGCCGGCGTCGCCTTCAGCGGCATGAATTATACTGCGGAAACTCCGATTGATTTCTTACTGAATGATCCAGCCAACCGGAAGTCTCGCCGTTCTGTTCGCCGACGTTTCATCGAGCACGAAGATGTACGATGTGCTGGGCAATGCGGAAGCGCAGGCGACCATTGAGCGTTGCCTGGCCATCGCAAGACGCGCCTGCGAGGAATGCGGTGGGCGCATCGTCAAGAGCATCGGCGACGAGATCATGGCCGCGTTCCCCGCGGCGGACGCGGCCGCTCAGGCCGCGATAGAAATCCAGCTTCGCGTCTCGGCCCAGCGCACCAGTCGCGGTACGCCGATCACCATGCATGTCGGCTTCCATTTCGGCCCGGCAATCGAGAATGCGGGCGACGTCTTCGGCGACTCGGTCAACGTGGCCTCGCGGCTGGCCGGCTTCGCCGCGGGCGGGCAGATCTTCACTTCCTCGCAGACCGCGGAAGAGCTCTCCTTGGCGCTCAAAAAGCGCACGCGCGACCAGGACGCACAAACCCTTCGGGGCAAAGAGCAGGACATCCGCGTCTTCGAGCTGATCTGGCAGGAGTCGGAAGACGAGCTCACCATGATGACGCCGCGCTCTGCCCCGGCCGCGACTCCAGCGACAGTAACGCTTCGACACGGCACGCGCGACATCGAGCTGGGAGCGGCCAAGTCGGTGCTAACCATGGGGCGCGATCAACAGAACGACGTGGTGATCGCCGATCGCAAAGCGTCGCGGTTGCACGCCAAGATCGAACGTCGGCGCGACAAGTTCGTGCTCATCGACCACAGTTCGAACGGCACGTATGTGACGCTGGAAGGTGAAGCGGAAATCATCCTGCGCCGCGAAGAATGGGTTCTGCGCGGCCGCGGCAGCATGAGCTTTGGCCACGCCTATGCAGACGACCCTGGGGAGGTTCTGGCGTTTTCGTGCAGTGAGTGACGCTCGACGGTAGAGGCGGCTGGGAGTCAGTCGGACGTGGTGGCGCGGCGCGCGAGGGCAGGCGCCAGAAATGGCTTGGGTTTGGCGATGCCGTAGCCTTGAGCGTAGTCGACGCCGATCCGCCGCAAGGCCGAGAGGACTTCTTCGCTTTCCACGAATTCCGCGATCGTTCGCTTGCCCATCACGTGACCGATGCGATTGATCGCCTCGACCATCGCGCTGTCGATGGGATCGACCAGCATGTCGGAGACGAAGCTGCCGTCAATCTTGAGAAAATCCACCGGAAGATGCTTGAGGTAGCTCAGCGAAGACATCCCCGCACCGAAGTCGTCCAGCGAAAAGCGGCAG
Source organism: Betaproteobacteria bacterium (assembly GCA_005882995.1). Classification (GTDB taxonomy): domain Bacteria; phylum Pseudomonadota; class Gammaproteobacteria; order Burkholderiales; family Casimicrobiaceae; genus PALSA-1003. The sequence goes on along the minus strand of VBCY01000296.1, from coordinate 6,501 downwards.
CCAAGCGCGCGTAGCTCGCTGATGAACTGGGCTGCCTTGCCCAGGTTCGCGATGGCACTCGTTTCCGTGATCTCGAAGCAGATGCTGTCCCCTGCGATGCGCGAGCGCGCGAGCTCTTCGCGGATAAAGTCCAGAAAGCGCTCAGCGCCGATCGAGGCTCCCGACAGATTGATCATGTAAGTCGCCGCGGATTCGCCTCGGGCGTACATCGTTCCGATAGTCGTGAAAGCCGTGCGGATCACCCAGCGATCGACCGCCGGCATCAGGCTGTAGCGTTCAGCGGCGGGAATGAAAGCCATCGGCGGCACCAGCTGCCCGTGCTCGTCGATCATGCGGACCAGCAGCTCGAAGAGCAGCGCCGGGCGGTGCGGCGTGTCGACGGCGACGATTTCCTGCGCAAAAAGGCAAAACCGGTCGGCGTCGAGCGCACCCTGGATGCGAGCAACCCATTCCATCTCGCCGTGGCGCACCGCAAGCTCGCTATCCTTGGGGTGATAGATCTGCACGCGGTTGCGTCCCTTTTCCTTGGCCATGTAGCACGCCGCGTCTCCGGCGCTTAAGACATCGGCGAGCGTCATGGCGCCGTCGGCGATATTCACCAGTCCGATGCTCACCCCGATGTTGAAAGTGCGCGTGTGCCATGCGAAGTGGAAATCGGTCACCGTATGCCGCAGCTCATCGGCGATGCGCGCTGCGTGCTCCGCAGGACAATTTTCGAGCAGCACGCCGAACTCGTCCCCGCCCAGGCGCGCCAGCGTATCGCCCTCGCGCAGACGTTGCTGCAACAACATGCTCACCTGGCGCATCAGCTCATCTCCCGCGGCATGCCCGCAGGTGTCATTGACCAGCTTGAACTGGTCGAGATCGAGGCCAATCGATGCTCGAACTCACGCCGATTGATGAGGCCGGTAAGCGCGTCATGACTCGCCTGGTACGAGAGCTGAGTCGCATACTCCCGCTCGCGCCGAACGTCGTGCAGCACCAGCACCATCCCGGCGATGGCGCCGCTGCGGTCGCGGATCGGCGCCGCGGTTTCGTTGATCGCGATTTCAGTGCCGTCGCGAGACAGCAGCAGCACGTTGGACGCCGCTTTGAGACTCGCGCCTTCTCGCAGGACGCTTTCCACGGGATTCATCTGCGTCTGGCCGGTGGTCTCGTCGATCATCCGGCACACGGCGTGCAGCGGCAATCCGCGCGCTTCGCTGCTGCGCCATCCCGTGAGCGTCTCCGCCACCGGGTTGATATAGTCAATGAGTCCATGAACATCGGTGGTGATAACCGCGTCGCCGATCGACTCGAGCGTCACCTGCGCGCGCTCCTTCTCAGCGAAGAGCTGCGTCTCGGCGAGCTTGCGATCGGTGATGTCGCTCACCGAGCCGGCCATGCGCACGGCGCGACCCTGCGAGTTGCGCACCGAGTGGCCCCTTGCGCGGAACCAGCGGTAATCGCCGCTCTTCGCGCGGCAACGGAATTCCATATCGTAGGCGCGGTTCTCGCGCAGGTGCGCTCGCAGCGCCGTGGCAGCCGGCGCTCGATCGTCCGGATGCAACAAGTCGATGAAGGCAGCCGGCGTGCTGTCTATTTCATGCTCAGCGTAGCCCGCCAGTTCCTTGCTGCGCGGGGAGAAGTACATCTCGCCCTTCTCCACGTTCCAGTCGAAAAGACCGTCGTTGCTGCCAACCAGCGCAAGCTGGAAGCGTTGCTCGCTGGACTTGAGCGCATTCTCGAATGCCTCGCTCTCCCGAAGCATGCGCCGCGACAGTCCGATCCCGAGCAGTGCCAAACCTCCCGCGGCAACCAGCGTGACGACCACCAGCACGAGTTGCGCCTCGCGCGAGGCCTGTCCCAGGGTATAGGAGAACGCATCCTCGAGCGGCGTCAGACGAGCATTGATCTCGTCGACCTCCCGCAAGAGGAGCTGCACATGCGCCGGATCGGCCTCGCCCGCAGCCATTTCGCGATGCAGCTCACCTGCCGCGACCACCAATGCTGCGATCTCGCGATCGCCTTCGGTCCATATGCCAATGGCGCGGTCGATGTACCCCACGTTTCGGAACCGCCGGAACAGCTGGATCATCCCTGCGACATCGTCCGGATGATTGCGCCCCGCGAGAAACCCCTCCCTCGCGACGCGGAAGTCCGGATCCGGTTTCTCGAGCTCTTCGCGGGCGATGCGGTCTCCGAGCGGTACGGCAATCGCTTCCCGGAAGCGTCGGTAATCGTCTTCAGCGCGGGTATGCGCATAGTTGTTGAGGTGATAGACGGCGTCTTTCTGGGCCTTGGACCAAAGAGACTCGCCGCCGACATAGGCCCGCACCGAAGACAACAGATCGAAGCTGCCCAGACCGAGCAGCACCAGCAGAAAGACGATGGCGAGAAACGGCCAGATGATGAGCAGCAGGCGGCGGCTGATGGGGATCAGCGCAGCAAGTTGGCGCGGGCTCATGTCGCCACGATGTGCAACGCAATGTCAGAGCTTGCCGGCATCATGGGTCGCCTGGCAGCAGCAGCCATCCGACTTGTGTCGCCCCGGCGAAGCCGGGGCTCAATCTGTCGGCTCATCGCTGCAAACGCAGTTGGATCCCGGCCTGCGCCGGGATGACATTAGCGGGGCAATCTGTCACGCAGGGCCGTCCGCGCCTGTCGGCTTTAGGAGCGTGGCGCGGGGTGGATGTTGTCAACCCAGTGCACCTCTTCGGGATTGGGTTCGACGTTGGGAAGATCGAGATTGACGACGACCGGCTCCTGCCCGCTGCGAACCAGCACACAGGACAGTGGCTCTGCGTCGCTCGCGTTGATCTCCTGGTGCGGAACGAAGGGCGGCACGTAAATGAAGTCGCCGGGACCCGCGTCAGCGGTGAATTCGAGGCGCTCTCCCCACTTCATGCGCGCCCTGCCACTGACCACGTAGATGACGCTTTCTACCGGCCCATGGTGATGCGCGCCGGTTTTGGCTTTGGGATGAATCACCACCGTGCCCGCCCACAGTTTTTCGGCGCCGGCGCGCGCATGGCTGATCGCCGCAGCTCGGCTCATCCCGGGCGTCTGCGGCGTGTTGACATCGACTTCACCGGCGTGCACGACGCGCACGCCATGAAGTCGCCATCTCGATCCTTGCACTTGCCCCATATCGATTCTCCTCTTACGCCGATTCAACGGGTCAACGACCAGGTCGCGTTGATCGGCGCATTGTTGCTCCAGGTCCCGGACGCGGTGATCTTGTTATCGGCGACGCTGCCGCTCATGCCTCCGGTCAGCGGACGTCCGCTCTGCGTGTACCCATTGAACGCGATCTTGACGGCCCCATCCCCGGAGACCGTACCTCTGGCATGCGAGGGCTCGTTGTTGAAGCGACTCAGCCATGTGGAGGAGAGCGTGCCATGCGATACGGTCAGCGTAGCCGTCCAGCAGCGTGGCGACCCATCGGGGTTCGTTGAGCACATCCTTCCGAGATAGGCGCCGTCGAAGCGGTCCAGACTCGCCACAGTCGCACCGGCTGCGCCGCCGCTCTCCGCACGTGCGACTTGCGGCGAAGACTTCCCTTCCGCCTGCGTTCTCGGCGTGTAGGCCGCTGCAGCGGCCAGGCGTTCCGCGCCACCGAACTTCCTGGTCGCGGCTTCGGCGCTTTTCATCGCGCTGCTTGCCGCCTGCCGAGCTTCTTCGGCTCTCTTTTCGTTTTCCGCCGCCTTTTGCAGCGCATCCCTGGCGGACTTGAGCTCGCCCTGCAACTTGGCCTCGCGCTGGGCAGCTTCTGCCACGAGGCGATCCTGCTCGGCCTTGCGCTTACTCGCGTCAGCCTGAACGAGCGCGTCTCTCGCCGACTGCAGCTCGGCGAGGAGCTTCGCCTCCCGTTGCACGGTTGCCTGCGTGGCCTTTTCCTGCTCGGCTTTGAGTTGCAGATCGGCAGCGCGTTTCGCCTCGTCTGTGCGCCGCGTTTCCTCCGCGAGCCGCACGCCATAATCACGATACAGCCAGTAGCCCGCACCACTGAGCCCGGCCAGAACGAGCACCATCGCCGCCGTCGCGACGATCGGACCCTTCCGGGCGAGACGCCAGCGCATCGCAAAAGGCTTCGCCATAGCGCCGTCATCGCTGATAGAAAAGGTGCGCACCGGCTGTGCAATATTCTTGAATGACTTCTCGCCGAGCTGCTTGATCTGAAGCGTGAGCTTGTTCTGGATCTGATCGTAGACGCTGCCGGAAATGCAAACGCCTCCCGGCTCGGCAATCGACTGGATGCGCGCCGCGACGTTGACTCCATCGCCCAGCAGGTCACCGCCCTGAACGATCACGTCGCCTAAATTGATGCCGATGCGAAACCACATCCGCTCGGATTCCGGCATATGTTCGTTGCGGGTACGCAGCGCCGTCTGGACCTCGGTGGCGCAGCGCACCGCCTCCACCGCGCTCGGAAATTCCGCGAGAATCGCGTCGCCCGCGGTATTGAACACGCGTCCCCGGTGGGCCTTCAACAACTCGTCGAATACTTCCCGATGTCCGCGCAGGGTCTGTACGGTGCGTTCCTCGTTTTCACCCATCATGCGGCTGTAACCGAATACATCGGCCATCAGGATCGTCGCCAAGCGACGTTCGACCGAGGGCGACCTGCCGTCCAGAACCGCGTCGTTCTGCATCTCCAGCCCTCCCATGCGTTCCCGGCCAGGCGGTGCGAGCAGGCAACCGCCGGCACCAGGTTTGATAGACCCGCCCCGAGGCGCAAAGTGTATGCCAACCGCGCGCTCAACGCGTGAGGAGCCGGCCTAACTCGCGAACCGCCAAAGGCTCCTCTGACGCAGGCGGCGCTTCATCCGCCAGCGCATCGATGAGGCGCGCCACGCTGCCTTCCTGCGGCAGCGACACACCATAGAAGACCAGGGTGTCGGTGCGCCAGATGGCAAGAGTCGGGAAGTTTTCGATATCGACGTCGCCGCAGATGTCGGCGTCGTCCTCGATGTCGAGCCACGCAAAGCGCAGGTGCGGCCGCGCATCGGCGATGCGCTCGAAAATGGGCCGGAATGCGGTGCAGGTGTCGCACCAGGCGGCGCAAAGGCAGACGACCAGCAGTGCGCCGGGCTCGTGTGCCGCCGCGGGTCGCGGATCTCTCCAGGACGCTGAAGTCAGGACCGGCATGGCCGTGGCCGTCAAACACAGCGCCCGGGATCGCAGGCGCGCCCCCCGACGCTCATTGCCAGCGCGATTCCCTCGCCCACGCCGGCAGAACGCCGGCCGGCAGCGGCTCGCCCACGTAATAACCCTGGCAGGCGTCGCAGCCAAGCGCCGCGAGGCGTTGCCACAGTTCCTCGCTTTCGACGCCCTCGGCGATCGCATGCAACGCGAGGCTGTGCGTGAGCTCGATCGTAGAGCGAACGATCGTCGCGGAATCCTCATCGGTCACCATGCGCCGAACGAAGGTCTGGTCGATCTTGACGCTGTCCACAGGCATGCGCTGCAGATACGACAGGCTCGAGTATCCCGTGCCAAAGTCGTCGATCAGAAGCTTCACTCCGAGACCCTTCAGTTTGCGCAGCGTCTCGATGACGCCTTCCGGATCATCCATCAGGGCACTTTCGGTGATTTCGAACTGCATCCAATCCGGATGAATGCCCCAGGTGGCGAACAGGCCGCCTACCCGATCGAGGAGCCGCGGATCGCGAAGGTCGCGTATCGACAGGTTGACAGCGAGCGGCTGCTCGAAGCCCTGTTCGTGCCACGCGTATCGCTGGCTGAACGCCGCCTCGAGCACCCACGAGGTTAGAGGCGTAATGAGTCCGGTCTGCTCGGCCAGCGTAACGAATTCGCCGGGCGAGATCATGCCGTGCTCGTCGTGACGCCATCGAACGAGCGCTTCCGCGCCGCACAGCCGCCGTGAGGCCATGTGCACCTTGGGCTGGCAGTAGAGCAGCAGATCGTTGTGGTCGATCGCCGAGCGCAAGTCGCCCATGAGCATCAGCCGGCGTGCACGCTCGCGGTCAAGCAGATTGCTGTAAACCGCGAAGCTGTCGATCGCGTGTTTCGCACGGTACATCGCGACTTCGGCGCGCCGCATCAGTTCATCCGGCTCGTCGGCATGGCCAGGGAAAAGCGCAACGCCGACCGCGGCGCGCGCATCCAGCATGAAATCGTCGAGCTCGAGCGGTTCGTACGACGCCGCCACGATGCGTCGAGCCACCTCGCTCGCGCGCTCGGCGCCGCCGCTCAGCAACAATGCAAACTGGTCTGCTCCGATGCGCGCGAGAACGTCGTCTTCGCGCACGCCAACCTCTTCGATTCGCCGCACGATATCGAGCAATAAGCGGTTGCCGGTGTGATGGCCAAGCGTATCGCTCAGCTCGTTGAAGTGGTTGAGCAGAATCGCCAGAAGTGCAAGCGGCCGGTGCGCGCTCCGCGCCCGCCCGATCGCCTCGCCGATGCGCTTGTTGAGCAAGGTCCGGTTCGGTAGACCGGTGAGCGGGTCGTGATAAGCCATGCGTTCGATGGTCCGCTCTGCCTCGCGCTGCCGCA
>VBCY01000291.1 GCA_005882995.1 Betaproteobacteria bacterium | reverse complement strand
GCCAGAAACACGACCCCGTTCGCATCGACGACCAGCGCCAAATCGCCGCCGCGCGACCATGCGTTCTCGACGTGATCGAGACTCACTTTCACCGCCGCGACGCCTATCACCTGGCCGCGATCCCGGATGGCCTGGGAATAATAGAAGCCCGGCTTGCCACTGGTCGTGCCGATGCCATAGAAACGCCCGGTGCCGCGATCGACGGCATCGCGAACGTACGGGCGATATCCGAGTTCCATTCCGACGAAGCTCGCTTCCTCGTTCCAATTGCTGGCTGCGAGCGTGCGGCCGCTCGTATCGAGCACATAGAGTACGGAGCTTTGGGCCTGGGCGTTCACTTCGGCGAGATAGAGGTTCACGGTGTGTTGGAGATCCAGGTCCATCGGGCTTCGCAAAAGTGCGACGACATCAGTTCGGAGAGCGACGACGCCTGGAAGGTATTCGTACTTTGCCAGCGCGCTCTCGAGGCTCGCCGCACATGCAGCCGCTCGATGCCAATCCGCTCGGCGGCAATCCAAGCGATGGCGGTCGCGAACCCAGCGGCGCACAGCGCGCCCGCCCACACCCAACGGGGAAGGTGCAGCGGACCAAGCCGCGTGCCGGGCGCAATAAACTTGATCGCTGCTGCTCCTGGCCCGATCCGCTTCAATGTTCGTCCTGGACCGTCTGTGCGGTCACTTTGCCGCTCATCTTCGCGTAAGCCCAGGCGGAATACATCGCGATCAGCGGCACGAACACGACCGTGACCCAGAACATGATCTGCAGCGTGCGCCGGCTCGACACGGCATCCCACGCCGTCAGGCTGCTCGACGGATGGCTCGCCGACGGCATGATGAACGGAAACATCGATCCGCCCGCGGTGAGGATGATTCCGACCACAGCGAGCCCGCTCGCGACAAGCGTGCGCAGCGGGAAGCGCGTCGACGATGTCGCCAGTACGCCGAGCGCGCCCGCGAATGCGCCGATCGGTGCGGCAAGCATCCACCGATAGTGGCCATAGTTGTCGAGCCAGGCGCCGGACGCTTTTGCGACGGATTTGGCGAGGGGATTGAGCGCACCATTGGCGTCCGGCATCGCGGTGATCCGGTAGCCTTCGATGCCGCTTGCCACCCAGACGCCCGCGGCGGCGAAGGCCACGATCAGGATCGCGCTCGCAATGCGGGCCGCCCGACCTGCGCGCTCCTGGAGCACGCCATCGACGCGCAACTTGAGATATGCGGCGCCATGCATGACGAGCATCGACACGCTGACGACCCCCGCAAGGAGCGCAAACGGATTCAATAACTGCCAGAAGCTACCGGCAGAGAAGGCTCGCAGATCGACATCGAAATGAAACGGCAACCCGATCAGAAGATTCCCGAACGCGATCCCGAACACCAGCGCGGGGACGAATCCGCCGACGAACAATCCGCGGTCCCACCAGCGGCGCCAGCGCGGGTCTTCCACCTTGTTGCGATATTTGAAACCCACCGGGCGGAAGAACAGCGCGAACAATACCAGCAACATCGCGACGTACATGCCCGAGAACGACGCGGCGTAGACCAGCGGCCAGGCGGCGAAGATCACGCCGCCGGCTATCACGAGCCACGTCTGGTTGCCTTCCCAGTTCGGTTCGATCGCGCGCAGGATCACGCGACGCTCCAGATCGGACTTGCCGAGGAAGGGCGACAACATTCCAATCCCCAGATCCCACCCGTCGGTCAGCGCGAAGACGATAAGGATGACGCCCACGGTGCACCACCAGATCACCTTGAGCGTCGCGTAGTCGAAGATCATTGCGTCAGCATCGCGCTAACCCGCTTCGCCGGGAACTGCGGCGCCGTCGCGCGCCTCGCCGAAATAACGGCCTGTGCGCAGCGAGCCGGGACCGATGCGGATGTACTTCACCATCAGATACATTTCGATCACGAGCAACGCCGTATAGAAAAGCACGAACGCCGCGAGGCTCGCGTAGACCGTCGAAGCGGACAGGCTCGACACGGAGAGAAAGGTCGGCAACACGCCGCTGATCGTCCAGGGCTGCCGGCCGTACTCGGCGACGATCCAGCCCAATTCCGCCGCAATCCACGGTAGCGGTATGGAAAAGACGATGAGGCGCAGCAGCCAACGTTGCGTTGCCAGATTGCGAATGGCGAGGAAATAGAATGCCGCCGAAAAAATGAAAAGGAACAGGAACCCGAGTCCGACCATGATGCGAAACGCCCAGAACATCGGCCACACCTGCGGAATCGTGTCGCGCGCGGCGAGGCGGATTTGCTCGGGGGTCGCGTCGGCGACGTTGGACGTGTATTTCTTGAGCAGCAGCGCGTGCCCGAGATTCTCCTTGGTGCGCTCGAATTGCTCGCGCACTTCGCGACTCTTGTCGCCGCCGCGAATTTTTTCCAGCATCGCATATGCAATCATTCCGTTGGGGATGCGTTGCTCGGCCTGCCGCACGAGATCCTTGATGCCGGTGATCTGCTCGTCGACCGAGCGCGTGGCAATCAGCCCGAGCAGCCACGGAATCTTGATCGCGTAGTCGGTACGCTCTGCTTCCTGGTTCGGGATTCCGAACGCGGTGATGGCCGCAGGCGCCGGCTGCGTCTCCCATTCCGCCTCGATCGCCGCCAGCTTGACTTTCTGCACCAACCCCGACGTGTAGCCCGACTCGTCCCCCAGCACGATCACGGAGAGTGCCGACGCAAGGCCGAAGCCCGCGGCCACGGCGAACGAGCGGATCGCGAAGCCGACGTCGCGCGCCCGCAGCAGATACCAGGACGATACGCCGAGCAC